>NZ_JBANSO010000033.1:0-39779 GCF_037070225.1 Vreelandella indica | reverse complement strand
ACGTATATCAGCATGATCCACCGTCGCAGTCTGCCCGATCCTGTTCTGCCTCAAGGTGCCTGCAATCGAGAGGTGCAACATGTGAAGTCCGTGCAAGCCTTGACAGGTCAAAACATATCAGTCCGGCAGTTTGAATATTCTTCGCGGCGTTAATATCGCGATCTATCGGTTGGCCACAGCCTTCGCAATGCCAGTGACGCTGTGACAACGGTAGCTTTTCGACCTGATGGCCGCAGCCGTGGCACACCTTGCTGCTGGGGAGCCACTGGCTGACCTTCACTACCTGGCGTCCCGCCCAGGCGGCTTTGTACTCAAGTTGGCGGACAAATTCGCCCCACCCCGCATCGCTGATGGCCTTGGCTAGATGACGGTTTTTTACCATGCCGGTGATGTTCAACGACTCGACACACAGCACTTGGTTGTCGTTAATCAGTGTTCGGGTCGCTTTGTGGATTGCATCACGGCGGCAGTCCGCGATCTTGGCATGCAGCCGCGCCACTTTCTGGCGGTATTTTTGACGGTTATTCGAGCCTTTCCGTTTCTTGGCTAACCGGCGTTGCAAGAACGCCAGCTTGGCCTCGTAGCGTTTAAAATGTCGTGGGTTCCCCGACTTTTCGCCTTCGCTGGTGATAAAGAGATCGGTCAACCCAAGATCAATACCCACCATGTTGGGCGTGATTGACAAAGCCTCTGGCGTGACCTCACACAAGCAGCTAATGAAATATCGGCCTGCACGATCGCGGGAAATCGTGATGCTCGACGGCGCACTCGGTAGCGGGCGGCTCCATCGGATCGGTAACGCCACCGTCGACTTGGCGATCGTGATCTCTCCATCGCGATAGCGAAAGGCGGCTTTGGTTAACCGGATCGATTGTCGACCCTCTTTTTTCTTAAAACGTGGGTAGCGTGCCCTGAGCTTGGGATTAAAGAAGTTGTCGAACGCGGCTTTTTGATCGCGGAGGGTTTGTTGCAGGATGACGCTCGATACCTCTTTTAACCATGGATATTCTACCTTCAAGTCAACCAGGCGCTTTTCCGCTGCGGAGTGAGAAACACTTTCCCCATGCTGCTGATACGCCTCAGTGCGAAACGCCAATGTGTTATTCCAGACAAAACGGGCACAGCCGAACGACTGTGCCAACAGCACAGCCTGCTCGGCGGTGGGATAAAGTCGTTCTTTGTAGGCACGCTTTGTCATACTGGATAAATTATCAGCTATCTGGGGTGGTATCAATACAGCACCGCTACGCGGTGCGCGCTTATATCACCGCCCAATCGAAGATGCTTTACGCGCTGAGTGGTAAAAAAAGCGCCGTACTTAAGTAGGGCGCTTTATAAAGGTTATTTTCACTCACCTGTATGAACCACAGGCAGCGTATCGACGACGCAAATTAACGGCCAAACACCACATCGGCTACATTGCGATAGCGTTTGGCAAAGTGCACCGTCATGCCCTCTTTTAGATAGTCCGGCAACTCTTCGTAATCACGTTTATTGGCATCGGGCAGGATCAATTCAAAAATATCACTGCGCCGCGCGGCAATCACCTTCTCGCGAATACCGCCAACCGGCAGTACTTGGCCGGTCAAGGTCAGCTCGCCGGTCATCGCCAGGGGCCGATCAATGGCATGGTGCTTGGCTAGTGACAGCAGCGCAGTGGTCATGGTGACACCGGCCGAAGGCCCATCTTTCGGTGTGGCCCCTTCGGGCACGTGTAAGTGCACAAATGCCGAGTCAAAGAAGTCGGCATCGGCGCCATACTCCTGCAGGTGGCCCAGGGTATAGCTGTAAGCGATATTGGCGGACTCCTGCATCACCTCACCCAGCTTGCCGGTCAGCTTAAAGCCGCGATCCAAGGAGTGTACCTTGCCCGCTTCAATGGGTAGCGTTGCCCCGCCCATGGAGGTCCACGCCAAACCGGTCACGACCCCTTCGCCGGTCAGCACTTTTTCCTTGCGGAAGATCGGTGCGCCTAAGAACTCTTCCAGATTCTTCACCGATATTTTGACCGTTTCGGACTCCTCTTCGAGCAGCTTGACGGCCGATTTACGCACAATACGATGCAGCTGCTTTTCAAGCTGGCGAACACCGGCTTCACGGGCATAGCCTTCGATCACTTGCTTTAAGGCAGCATCGGATAAACTGATACGCTTTTTCGTTAGGTTGTCGCGTTTGAGCAGCTTCGGCCAAAGATGGTTTTTGGCAATCGCCAGCTTCTCTTCAGCGATGTAGCCAGAAAGACGGATTTGCTCCATACGGTCTAGCAACGGCCCCGGAATCGAATCCAGCGTGTTGGCGGTGCATATAAACAGCACCTTGGAGAGATCCATGCGCACATCAAGATAGTGATCGAGAAAATCGACGTTCTGCTCGGGATCAAGCACTTCCAGCAGCGCTGAAGCTGGGTCGCCCTGGAAGGACTGCCCTAACTTGTCGATCTCATCGAGCATGATGACCGGGTTCTCGACTTCGACCTCTTTAAACGCCTGCACCAGCTTGCCGGGCATCGCACCGACATAGGTGCGCCGATGGCCTTTAATTTCCGCCTCGTCGCGCATACCGCCTACCGAAAAGCGATAAAACTGACGGCCTAAGGCTTCGGCAATCGAACGACCAATAGAGGTTTTACCCACCCCTGGCGGGCCTACCAGCAGAACGATCGAACCACCGACATCACCCTTAAAAGTACCTTCGGCCAGAAACTCAATAATGCGTTCTTTAACGTCTTTCAGACCGTCGTGATCGCGATCGAGTACTTGTCGCGCATGGGGTAGATCGAGCTGATCCTGGCTGGTCACGCCCCAGGGCAACGACGTTAGCCAGTCGAGATAATTACGTGTGGTGCCATACTCCGGTGAGCCGGTTTCCAGCACGCTAAGCTTATTCAGCTCATCATCAATACGTACTTGCACGCGCTCGGGCACGACCAGTGCTTCCAGCCGCGCTCGAAAGGTATCGACATCGTTTTCGCGATCGTCTTTGGAAATGCCTAGCTCACGCTGGATCACCTTGAGCTGTTCGCGCAGGAAGAACTCGCGCTGGCGATCCTGCATTTGCGCGTTGACCTGCTCGCTGATCTCACCCTGCAACAACGCCACATCAATCTCTTTACGCAGCAACGGCAGGACTTTCTGCATCCGCTCTTCCACCGACAGCGTGGCCAGCACATCCTGCAGCTCAGGGCCTTTGGCGGAGGTGATGGCAGCGGCAAAATCGGTCAGCGGCCCCGGCTGGTGCGGGCTAAAGCGGTTGAGGTAGTGCTTGAGCTCTTCACCATACAGCGGGTTGATCGGCAGCAGCTCTTTGATCCCATTGATAATCGCCATGGCATAGGCGCGGGTCTCTTCGTTCTCCGCATCAACCGGCTCTTTCGGATAGGTAACTTCCACTAGATAAGGCGGCTCTTTGGAGAGCCAACGGGTAATTTTAAAGCGCTGCAGACCCTGAGCGATAAACTGGATCTGATCGTCTTCGCCCTTGAGTTTATGCACCTTCACCGCTGTACCAATCTCAGGAAAACCTTCGTGATCAAGAGAGGTAACGCCCTGCTCACCCACGAACGCCACGCCCAAGGTGTGATGCGGTGTATTACCCACGCGGCGCATGGTCTCTTCCCAGCGCTCACGGTTAACCACCAAAGGCTGAACCTGGGCGGGGAAAAAAGGACGATTATGAATAGGAAGAAGATAAATGCGCTCAGGCAGCATGTCGCTGGCGGGCACTAGGGAATTTACCCGTTCGCCGTCGGAGCGGTACTCTTCGCCGCCCTGCTGGTCGGTATTCCCTGTGTCATCGGTAGTTGATGCTGACGCTTCATCGTCAACTTGCCAATCAAGGTGTTCGTGATCGCGTTCGTAATCCTGGTCGCTCATGCGTCCTCCAATGAACCGATACCGGCGGTGAGAACCGCCTAGCGTTGTTCATGGAATGCGGGCAGTGCGCCAAAACTTCAACCCTTATGGCCTGTTTTGTGGGAGGTATCGGTAACTAGCGACCGGTGCAGCGTCATGGAGCTGAGTGGATAAAGCCAAGACTTTTCGTACCAAACTTAAGGCCATAGCTCGGGCATGGGGCGACCATTAACACGCCAGACACCGCGCACTACATCAAACTGCAGTTCACGAGTGCCGAGCGGCAAACCTAACCATAGCGCGGCAACGGTGGGTGCATCATACCAGGTGAAGTCGCCATCAATACGCTCCAGCCATTTCGCCTGCTCGTCCTCTTCGTCGAGATTCACCACGCTAAGTTCATCCAACTCACGGGCGTCAAAAAACAGCGCGCCATCCGCATCGAGTCGAATGCCAAGCAGTGGGCTGTCGATCGCCACCGTGGGCACATCTAGGCGCGGAGAGTCACTGAGCATATTACGAAAATCAGGCTCAAGACGGGCCAGCAACCCTTCCGCCATAGGCAGGCTGGCATCCCCCCAGGCGGCTTCTTGGCGTAAAAGACGAATGGCGTGGCGAACCGCATCGGCGTTGATGCGCGAAAGCTCCATCTCTATTCGTCCATTAAGCAACGGCGTTTCAGGCGCTTCTGAGGGAACCATCATCTCCCCCACTTCTAAATCGCCTTTAATGCGCAGTTCGCTTTCATCCAGCACCATATGGCTATTTAAATCGAGTGGCGCCAGTTGGATGTCATAGGAGGGATAGCTAAGCGTCAGTGTCTCAATATGCAGATGATCGCGCTGGGCAAAGTGGTAGGCACCATCGGTATAGGTGTAGCGGCTTTCAAGTACCGTGGGCCCTAATGCAAGCTGGGCCAAGCCATCGGTCAGCGTTAGCTGATCCAATAACCCACGCAGGCGCCAATCACCAAAGACGCCTTCGAGGCGCAGCCGGCCACCACGGACGGCTAACTCGCGACCATTTTGTTGAATGACAAAAGGCGCCAGGGCAAGGCGTAGTTCACTGCGGCCGCTAAGGGTGTGATAACGCCCCTGCCAACGAGGCACCGAAGGGGCGGTAACCTCCCCCACTGCTTGCTGCAACACGGTATCCAATCGAGGTAATACCGTGCCTTCTACATCCGTGCTTAAAATGCCGTGGCGAGCGCTATAGGTCAGTTCAAGCCGCCAGGGGCGACCCAATAGCGGTGAAAGTATCAGCCGCCCTTGGGAACTTAGCCAACCCTGGTGGCTCTCAGTTCTGTTGACACGCCATTCGCCCCGCGCTTCCAAATCTACTAGCGCCTGACGCAGGCTACGTTCAAAGAGCACGCTTGAGAGAAGTTGCGCTGCCATCCATACCACGGCGATTATCGCCAGGGTAGGGACAATCAGACGTTCCTTGCGCATGCTGCCTCCTTGGTGCCAACGCACTTAAATGGCGAAAGCTACCGACAATGCCTAGTATCTGTAATACCTAGTATCCGTACCGTTTTCCTAATGAATTTTCTAATGCAGCCAGAACCATAAGTGCATAGTACTCCAGGCGTAGACCCCTGCCATCACATCATCAATCATAATGCCAAAACCACCGGCTACACGGCGGTCAGCCCAACGTATTGGCCAGGGCTTAAAAACATCGAAGATACGAAAGACCACAAACCCCCACAGCGCAGCTTCCCATGAAAAGGGCACCGCGGCCATGGTGAGCCAGTAGCCGACAAATTCATCCCACACAATCCCTGAGTGGTCGTGTACGCCTAAGTCGTGTGACGTCTTATCGCATAGCCAAACGCCAACAACAAAAGCGACAAAACAAATACTTAGGTACCACCCTAAAGGCAAATCCGCCATCATCCAGTAGAACGGAATGGCGGCCAGCGTGCCAAAGGTGCCGGGTGCCCATGGCACCGTGCCGCTACCTAAGCCAAAGGCAAAAAAATGTGTTGGGCGACGCCAGACACTTTTCGGTGCACGATTCATGGCGCGTCCCCACTAAAATGCTGCCAACCGGCATAGCCATTGACATAACTACTCAGATCACTCTGGTCAGAAGCACTAATGCCTAGCGTCTCGCAACAATGACCAATCACCGTTAGCGTCAAGCCTAATGACGCAAGCCGTTGCTGAGCCTTGGTTATATCGTCAGCGTGTAACGTGACGAGCAGTTCATAATCATCACCACCGGAAAGCGCCGCCTTTAGTGCGGCCTCCCGACCCAGCGTGCTTTCCAGCTCTTCTGCCAGCGGTAAAGCGGCTATATTGATGACTGCTCCAACCTGCGAAGCCTCGCGAAGGTGCGCCAGGTCGGCCATTAGGCCATCAGAAATATCCATCGCCGCGGTAGCTAGTCCACGCAGTGCCACGCCCGCCGCCAAACGCGGTTCAGGCAGCAAGTAGCGGCGCAGCAATGGGTGCGCCAAGTCACGCTCGCCCTTGTGCCAGAGCGCTAGCCCACCACCCCCGCCGCCTAATGCACCGGTAACGGCAATCAGGTCGCCTGGCTGAGCACCGCTGCGTGTCAGCGCTTCGCCCACTGGCACATCGCCCATCACGGTCACGCCAATCGAAAGCGCGCCGGAAGTGACGTCCCCGCCCACCAGCGTGGTGGCGTGTTGCTGGCAGAGTGTATGAAAACCACGCGCGTAGTCAGCAAGCCAAAGATGCGTTGCTTCATCATCGGCAAAGTGGCGCTGATCAAAGGTTAATGCCATCAGGCACCAGCGGGATTTGGCCCCCATGGCGGCCAAATCGCTAAGCGCGACCGCCAAGGCACGATGACCCACCGCGAACGCTGGCGCTTCGCGGGGAAAGTGAACATCTACTACCGAGGTATCAACGCTCACGGCCAGCTGTTGACCCGCTTGCGGCATCAATAGCGTGGCGTCGTCTCCACATCCTAGTGTGACGCCATTTGACGCGGTCGACGCCTCCTGCGACGACATGAAATAGCGTCGGATCAAATCAAATTCGGCAAGCACAAAGGCCCCTTAAACGCATTGTCACGACGCTCGCGTTCAGAGACGACGAGCGCTGACCTCGGCACTACGCAGGCGAATCGCCAGCTTGTCGAGAATGCCGTTCACGTATTTATGGCCGTCGGTGGCGCCAAATGACTTAGCCAGCTCAACGCCTTCGTTAATCACTACACGATAGGGTACTTCCATTCGCCGGGATAGCTCGTAAGCGCCTAAGCGAAGAATCGCCAGCTCGACGGCATCGAGATCTTCCAGGCGGCGATCTAACAACGGGGAGATTTCACGATCCAGTTCCGCTTTAAAACGAACGGTGTTGTGCAGCAATTCGTGAAACAGCGCTTTGTCAGCGATCTCCATCACCTTGACCCAGTTTTCGTGGTCTTCCAGGTCATCATCGGCCACCTGACTACGAAACTCGGCTTCAATGGTAGTGATGGATTTACCCGTCATTTGCCACTGATAAAGCCCCTGCACGGTTAACTCACGCGCCGCATGGCGGCCCTGCTGAGCGGCAGAGGGTTTACGCTCGCTCATTGGTTATCTCCTAACGGCAGCGCGCGTAGCAATGAGACCATTTCCATCGCCGCCATGGCCGCTTCGGTGCCTTTGTTACCGGCTTTGGTGCCCGCACGCTCAATCGCTTGTTCGATCGACTCAACGGTTAATACGCCGTTAGCCACCGGGGTATCAAACTCAAGTTGCAAGTGATTAATCGCCGTGTTGCAGCCGCCCGCTACGTACTCAAAGTGTGGTGTACCACCACGAATCACCGCGCCCAGCGCGATAACGGCATCAGGCTTCATCACCTTCAGCACGCGCTTGACCGCTAGCGGTAGTTCCCAGGCGCCCGGCACGTGAACAATATGGATATGCTCAGCATCGACGCCATGACGCGTCAAACTGTCGACCGCCCCTTCCACCAGGCTATCCACCACGTGATGGTTAAAACGTCCGACCACGATGACATAATGTCCATCGACGTCAACAAAAGTACCTTCAACTTGAGAAAGGGAGTTCATCAATTTATTCCTGCTGCTTAGTACTGCTAGATTAGTACTGCGAGATTAGTCCTGCTGGAGTGATCCTGCTGGATCAGTCCTGCTGAAAGGTTGGCTCATCCGACGTGTCATTAGGCCCCAGACGCTCAACGACTTCGAGATCAAAGCCGGATAGCGCGGAGAACTTCCACGGTGAACTCAATAACCGCATTTTACCTACGCCTAAATAGCGCAGAATTTGCGAGCCGGTGCCGATAGTTAAATAGTTGCCCGCGCCGTCAGAATCGCTGGTACGCGGCTGGCGCACGCGATCCAAGAAGATATCCAGTTGATCTTTTAAATCCTGATGGGGGCGACCGTCATCAATCAACACAAATACCCCCGCGTTTGAACTGGCAATCTCCTCCAGCGCCCGGTGGGCATCCCAGCGGCACTGGTCGCCTTTCATCAGGCCCATCACATCGCGCAGCGTATCGGTAAGATGCACGCGAACCGTGGTGGACTCCTCTGGGGTGGGCTGACCGTTCACCAACGCCAAATGGTGAGCGCCCTGAATGCGATCACGGAAAACGTGCAGCGTCAGTTCGCCATGCGCCGTCATCACCGTTGAGGCTTCCAGGTGATCAATAGTCTGCTCGTTGACGATGCGGTAGTGAATCAAATCCGCAATGGTGCCCATTTTAATGCCGTGTTCTTGGGCAAACGCTTCAAGTTCTGGGCGGCGCGCCATACTGCCGTCGTCGTTCATGACCTCGCAGATCACACCACTGGGATCACAGCCCGCCAGTGCGGCCAAATCACACGCTGCTTCGGTATGCCCCGCACGGCGAAGCACGCCGCCGGGCTCTGCCATCAACGGGAAAATATGCCCCGGCTGAACGATATCAGAGGGCTTAGCATGGGGCGCCACTGCCGCTTGAACTGTGCGCGCGCGATCCGCCGCTGAAATACCGGTGGTAACGCCTTCAGTCGCTTCAATCGAGAGCGTAAATTTGGTGCCAAAGCCGGAGCCATTGTCACGCACCATGAGCGGCAAATTAAGCTGCTCACAGCGGGCACGGGTCATCGGCATACAGATAAGACCACGGGCGAAACGGGCCATGAAGTTGATATGCTCGGCCTGCACTTTTTCGGCAGCCATGATGATATCACCTTCGTTTTCGCGATCCTCATCGTCCATGAGAATCACCATTTTGCCCTGGCGGATATCTTCCACCAGCTCGGCGATAGGGGCTAAGCCTCTAGAGGAGGAGTGCGCCATGGAATCTCCAAAAGTTGTCGCGTAACGTTGCCGCAAAAAAGCTGTTGCGCCAGCTTGTAACGAAAAGTCGTCACGAAATAAAGTTGTCACGTTAGCTGCGATTTCGCGCGTCAGGGTACCTTGCTATCGCCAGTTGCGCTAGTCGACTGAGGGGAAGCGATAATGCGCCAATCGAGCCCCACCGCTCGCATATCATGAATGGTTAAACGCCGCTGATCGGCCATGCGTGAGAGCCCTGGCAGCGCAAATAGCGGTCGTGCCTCGCCACCTAACAGCGTGGGGGCGACAAACAGTTGCAGTTCATCGACCAGATCCGCATCAAGCAAAGCACCCGCCAGGGTCGCGCCGGTTTCTACCAGCAGCTCATTAACCTGTTCGCTCTCGGCTAACCAATTCAGCATTAAAGCTAAATCAATGCGGCCATCACCACCGGCAGGCAGCACCTGCACCTCGGCACCCGCTTTGGTTAACCGTTCGCGCTTTTCAGCCACATGGTCTGGGGTGGTAACCACCAAGGTTCGCCCCGGTTCGCTTAAACAGGCGGCTGCCAAGGGCAAGCGCAAATGGGTATCTAACACCACTCTTAACGGTTGGCGCTGTACCACCTCATCGGCATTGGCAAGCGACAACTGCTCGGCGCGAAGAGTAAGCCGTGAGTCGTCCATGATAATCGATTCAACGCCGCTTAATATCGCACTAGAGCGCGCTCTTAGCCGCTGCACTTGCGTTCGCGCTTCGGGGCCGGTAATCCACTGAGACTCGCCGGACCCCATAGCAGTACGCCCATCCAAACTCATTGCCATTTTCAGGCGTACAAAGGGGCGCTGTGTGGTCATTCGGGCAATGAAACCAGGGTTCAATGCCCGCGCTTCACTCTCTAGCAGCACTACTGCTACCTCAATACCGGCTTCTTCAAGCAAGCGAATACCTTGGCCACTGACCTGGGGGTTGGGGTCCTGCATCGCAATCACTACCCGAGCCACCTTGGCCTTCCGCAGAGCAACTGCACAGGGGCCGGTACGCCCAGTGTGCGAGCAAGGTTCAAGAGTGACGTAAGCCGTCGCGCCCTGGGCCCGTTCACCGGCCGCGTTCAATGCATGAATTTCTGCATGCGGCTCACCGGCTCGCCGATGAAAGCCTTCCCCGACGATCTGCTCATCGTGCACGATCACACAACCGACCCGAGGATTAGGATCGGTGGTGTAAAGCCCTTTGCGCGCTAGCTTTAGCGCCTGCGCCATATAACGGTAATCGTCTTGGCTAAACAGGGCGCTCATTTTGGCGGCTCGCTAGTGTGTCTCACTGTAGAAGAGGACTCTTGATTGGGCTCTTGGGAAAGCCGATCAATCTCAGCACGAAATTCATCCAAATCCTGAAACTTGCGGTACACCGAGGCAAAGCGGATGTACGCCACATGGTCGAGGGTTTTAAGCGCCTGCATCACTGACTCACCAATATCACGGGCGTTGATCTCACGATCGCCCCGCGCACGAAGGGTTTGACGTATGCGCTCAACGGCCGCTTCAATGGCTTCCGCGCTGACCGGGCGTTTTTCTAGCGCACGCAACATGCCCGCCCGGAGCTTGGCTTCATTAAAGCTTTCCCGTGAACCGTCTGACTTCACCACCCGAGGCATTACTAGCTCAGCAGTTTCGTAAGTGGTAAATCGCTCCTGACAGCTCGCACACTGGCGACGACGGCGCACTTGATCGCCATCGGCTACCAACCGCGAATCGGTCACTCGAGTATCGTTTGCACCACAAAAAGGGCAATGCATAGCGGTCAACCTGTTGTCAGCTCGTGCTGGCATGCCGCACGAGTTAGCGTGTTATAACCTGGCAATGAATATGCTATTAATGGCGTTTAAACCGGCATCAACGTCTTAAGCTAATGGATGTTAGCGTTTAAACGCGCTATCAACCACGCATTGTAACGATTTGGCACACAAGCTGCAGCGTTTGTGGCAGATTGTTTATCAGGAGCCAACCATGTCCCCCTTTGAGCAGACCGTGCACGGCTACCTCAGCCACCTATACGGGCCGCGTGCTGACGAAGTGCAGCGCCGCTTAAATCAACACATTGAGCATTTTTTGTCGCTTGCCCCGTTTTCGTCCGCCCCAGGCGATGCTCCTTCTAAAAACGCACCTTCATGGAGCGAAAAAGATCAGTGGGTGATTAGCTATGGTGACTCCATTATAGAAGAGGGGGTGCCGCCACTGGCTGTGCTTAGCGAATTTCTTCAAGCACGCCTGGGTGATCGCATTAGTGGTGTACACGTGCTGCCCTTCTTCCCATGGAGCAGCGACGACGGCTTCTCGGTGATCCATTACCGGGAAGTGAACAGTGAGCTTGGCGACTGGTCGCATATCCGCGAGCTCGCCGGTCATTACGACCTGATGGCCGATTTGGTGCTCAACCATGTTTCCAGGGAATCGCTCTGGTTTGTGGATTACTTGAGCGGCAGCCTGCCAGGCCGCGACTACTTTATCGAAGTTGACCCTGACACCGATGTTTCTCAGGTAGTTCGCCCCCGCAGCAACCCATTGCTGGTACCTGTTTCAACCCGTCGCGGCACCCGTTATCTATGGGCAACCTTCTCCGAAGACCAGCTCGATCTAAACTTTGAGCATCCCGATGTACTACTGGAGTTCGTCGGTATTCTGCTCTTCTACTTGGAGCAAGGCACACGGATTATCCGCTTGGATGCGGTGGCTTTCTTATGGAAACGGTTGGGTACCTCCTGTATTCACCTGCCGGAAACCCACACCGTAGTGCGTTTGCTTCGCGCGATTGTTGATCATGTCGCCCCCGGCACTCTGTTGATTACCGAAACCAACGTGCCGCACCAAGAGAACATCAGCTATTTCGGGCTTGAACGGCTCCCCAAGGGGCCTCCCGATGAAGCGCACATGATTTATCAGTTCACGCTGCCACCGCTGCTGCTCCATACCCTAACCCGTGGCGAAGCCAGCACGCTGCAAACCTGGCTTGCCAGCCTGCCGGTACTGCCTGACCATTGTACTTACCTGAATTTTACCGCCAGCCATGACGGTATTGGCGTGCGCCCACTGGAAGGCCTACTGCCCGATCACGAGCGCGATGCCCTGCTGGAGCTGATGCACAAATTCGGCGGTTTTGTCAGCATGCGGAGCAACCCGGATGGCAGCGACACGCCCTACGAAATCAACATCACCTGGTTTGAAGCCATGCGCGGCACTCGCCGTGGCCCGGATCCATGGCAAATAGCCCGCTTCCTATGCAGCCAAGCGATCATGCTCAGCCTGCAGGGAATTCCAGCGCTCTATATCCATACGTTAACGGGCACACTCAACGATGTAGAAGGCGTTGAGCGCAGTGGTCGCCTGCGCTCGATCAATCGGCGGCGCTGGCAGCGTAGCGAGCTGGACCTGCTACTGGATAGTCCTTCCACCCCTACCCACGATGTGTTTCATGCCTTAAACCGGCTGCTGGATCAGCGTCGTCAAGAGCCCTGTTTCCATCCCACTGCAGCCCAGCGGGTGTTGGAGTCGCCACCCGAATTGCTGGCGGTGGAACGTGGCCCCCTGCATGATGGCCGTCGCCTGCTGGCGCTGTATAACGTTACCGACCTGCCGCTCCCCTTAGCGAATGTGGGTGAGGCGGTAAACCAAGCGCTGGATCAACACGCATGGCAAGCGCTCGACCCTGCTAATCCCTGGGTGGCTGAAGGTGCCCTCCCGCCTTATGCGGTGCGCTGGTTGGTGGCCACCGGTTAGTCGCGGCGCTTCGTTCGCCCGTTGCGACATAACGCCCCAGGGACGTCTAACGTAATCCTTAAATAATCTAGTGCTGCGATGATGCCAGTCCAAGACTACATGAAGGATCGTTACTGGTTATGTTGCAACAAAGCATCGCCGTTGGCCCTATGGGCTTTAGTATTCACCAGCTATTGATCGGCCTGGCGTTTTTATTGGCACTGCTGGTTGGCGCGCTGTTGGGAAGGCGCCATCGGGTAGCTGTCAGCGATACGCTGTTTACCCTGCTGCTGGTTGCCCTTGTCGGCGCGCGTTTGGTTTTTGTCCTACGTTACTGGGGCGAATACGAGGGTCTACTTTCCCGCCTGGATATTCGAGATGGCGGGTTTGATATCGTCGGTGGCCTTATCGCGGCACTGGCGTACGCTGCCTGGACGCTGTGGCGCTCCCCCCGCCAGCGAGTGCCCCTTTCTGGTGCCCTACTGGCGGGCGGTCTTGTCTGGGGATTAACCGCCGCTAGCGCCACCATGATAGAGCATCCATCCCGGCCCTTGCCGGAGGTGGCGCTGACTACCCGTTCAGGCGAGCCCATTGACCTTCCCCATCTGTCACGCACAACCCAGCAACCCATGGTGGTTAATTTGTGGGCCAGCTGGTGTCCGCCCTGTATCCGTGAAATGCCGGTGTTTGAGCAAGCGCAGGATAATGAACCCGGCATCACCTTTGTGTTCGTTAACCAAGGAGAGTCGCTCGGCCAGATTGACGCTTTCATGGATGAGTACGGTTTTTCTCTCGATAACGTGTGGCAAGACCCACGCAATGCCGTTGGCCAGGCCACCGGCGCCAATGCGATGCCTACCACACTTTACTATGATGCCAACGGTCAACTCGTCAGTACTCATTTTGGCGAACTTTCCAGCGCCACCCTGCAGCAAGGATTGGAGCGTTTACGCTGATTGCTGCATGAACCGACCACCTTTTTTCGCCTGGCTAACGTCACCTCACTCAAACAGGATGTTGCAATGCGCTTGAACCACTACACCACTATCAGCAGTTTTCTTCTCCTGGCAGGGCTGGGAGGAGTATCCACAGGCTACGCCGATGAACTCCCTGCCCCAGTGCAGGCACTGGCCGACCAGGGCCTGGAAATTCATGGCCAGTTTGACGCCCCTGGTGGTTTGCGCGGCTACGGCGCCAGCGCTCAGGGCCAGGACATGGCCATCTACCTGACCCCAGATGGCGAGCACGCGGTGGTGGGGACACTGATGGATAGCGAGGGTAACGACCTCACTGAGGCGCAACTGGACGAGCACGTACGTGCGCCTTTAGAAGCACAGACCTGGCAGCTTCTGAGCGAAAGCCATTGGATTCAGGATGGTGACGTGGATGCCCCTCGTGTGATTTACACCTTCACGGACGCCAACTGCCCCTATTGCCGTCAGCTATGGCAAGACGTTCGCCCCTGGGTAGAGGCCGGTGAAGTGCAGTTGCGCCATATCATGGTGGGTATCTTAGCGCCCGACAGCCCTGGCAAGGCCGCCGCTATACTCGGAGCCGACGACCCGGCGGCGACACTGCATGCTCATGAAAGTGGCCAGCAAGAAATCGACGCCAGTGCCCAACCACGAGAGATCGAAGAACAGGTTTATGCCAATAACCAGCTTTTCGAAGAGCTAGGGCTGTATGCCACGCCCACCTCGGTTTATCAGCGTGAAACAGAAAATGGTAGCGTGCGTCTTGACCGCATTCAGGGTATGCCCAGTGACGAGCGGCTGATCGACATGATGGGCAGTGAAGCGCCATAGGCTTAGCTGCCACCGCCAATTGAGATTGCCGCGTCGCTGCGCAACTCACAATGACTTATGAAATTTCACTACGAGCGTAGCGAAGCAATCTCGGCTTTTAAGGACGCAAAATCGGTCACTATTTAAAAGGGGAAGTTTTGAATGAGCCTATTTGATGAACTCCAGACATCATTGCAGGAAGCCGTTGACATTAAAAAAGGGAATGTTAATGCAGCTCGCATCACTCGCCACGAAGTGGCCGATGTGAAAGCTATCCGCGCTAAGCTGCACGTATCCAAAGCCGAGTTTGCTAATGCCATGGGTACCAGTGTCGATACGATCAAAAGCTGGGAGGCCAAACGCCGTTAACCCTACAGGCTTAGCAGCACAAGTGTTGGCAGCCATCCAAGACAACCCTGCTTTCTTCAACGAGCTGTCTTCTCACTAGCCACCCTTATCGCCGATTAGGGAAGTGGCTAGCGAGTTTTTACCGTGAGTTTGGATGAGAGCAGCCAAGCACGCCTGCGCCGGATGGGGCAGGCTTATGGCAAGTCGCGGCAGGAGGTAGCGACGTTCGCACTCCTGGCGGCAGAGCGCTTGCTGGACGGCGACTGATCGCCAAAGGTGGGGCATGGGCAGATCGAGCTGTGATCCGCCGGAGTGTTAGTGCTTGAAGATAGCTTCCAGGCTATCGGCGAACAGTACATCGCGCATCCAGCCTTTCAACTGATCATGGTCGGCTTGTGTGAGCCTTTTCTCTGCCCACCAAGGCACCTCACCAAACTTGAAGTTGAGTTGGGCCCGCACAACATCGTGAGCCTCTGCCAGACGGCCCTTCTCAATGCCTAACTGCTCACTTTCCTGCAAATTTTCCCGCTTCGCATCGTTCAAAAATGACACTTCATCTCGCAACGCTCGCTCCCTCACGAAGGCGAGGCGACGTGTTTTCTCGTCGGCGCTGAGCTCGCGGATGCGGTTCATGGCACTCTAGGTCATTTTAATGTTGAACAGCTCATCAAGATTGTTCGCTACCAAGATTTCATCTGTCCAGCCTTCTAGCTGCTGGGCATTAGCAGTCTCCAGTTTCTGAATAACCCACTCAGGCAGATCTCCAAACCGCTTAGTAAGTAGGCGTTGAAGTATACGTTGCGCTTCTTCCCGCCGCGCATCGTTTAGCAGCGATACTTCATCACGCAGCGCCCGTTCACGCACAAAAGCCAAGCGGCGAGTTTCCTCGTCGGCACTGAGCTCGCGGATGCGGCTCATCGCACGTTTAACCGGTTCGTGGGCAACATTCGCCATCGTGAGTTCCTCCTGCCAGTGCTTGAAGAAGGTGATCCAGGCGCGTAGCGGGCCCTCTGGCAAGCCCAGGCGATCCGCCTTGTTCAATTCGATTAGGTTCATTTGCAAAACGTTCCCCAGCGAAACCTTGGGCTGGCGTCCATCGCGCATCTCGAATCGCCAGATCGCTTGCTCGCGCTCGGCGGCTGTTTCCGTAAACAGGTCGAAGTCAAGCAGGTGCAGGCCCACCGAGGCCCGCAGCTCTTGGTAATCTTCCCCGGCGCTCAGCTGGCTTCCCAGCGTGCGGGCCAGATAAAACACCCCCCGCTTGTGCCAGGCCCCGTAACGGCGCACCTGCACCTCGATATTGTAGCAGTTGCCATCCCCATCGCGTGCCAGCACATCGAGAATGATGTACTTGCCGGTAAGCTCTGTCGCCTCGATATTCGGATTCAGTATCTCCACCGAGGCAATGTTGGGCAAATCCGGGCGCAGATCATTGATCAGATCCACCAGCAGATCCGGGGCTTCGGCAAACAGCCGCTTGAAAACGTAGTCGTTGGTGGGGTCGAGTAATTCGCTCATGAGCCCCTCCTTATGTAATACAGGCACTTTACCATAGCGGGACCACAGCGCGGTTTACCCATGACACGGAAATCTAAGAACCTTGATCTTAGTTAGCCTCCCCCGCCAATTGAGATTGCCATGTCGCTGCTCTCCTAACACTGACCTACAGTGAATTTTCTACTCCTCCGACAGATTCTCAAACCTCGGCATGCCTACATTCCAGGGTTTGATATCGCCTTTCTCTCCGAAGTTGTCATGGTCTCCCAGCACATGACCATCATGCTCGCGGGTTTGACCATAGAGTGAACGGCCATGGAACCGTTCCGCGGTCTCGGCGACATCCCCGGTATAGCGAGGATCCTGAGGACGCTCCTGGCTGGTGATGTAATAGGCAATATCCCAGGCCTGTTGATCACTGAGCGAACGAGGCTGGCCAAGCGGCATATTCTGATAGATGAAGCCCGCCATGGTTTCCAGCCGCGCGATGCCGGCTCCCCAGTTATTGGAGCCATTCCCCCAGGGCGCGGGAAACACGTACTCATTATTCTCATAGTGCCCGGCACCATTTTCCTGGTGGCATATCGAGCAGTTTTCCTGGTAGGCAGTTTCCCCTCTAGCATAGCTGGGCTCTTCGGTCGGCTCTTCTGGCGCCGGGAAGCCTCGACCATAAATCGGCTTGTCGGGATACATCGGTGCGCCGGTGGCAAGCCACTGATGATAGGCACTGAGTGCCAACATTTCATCACTGCCATACTCTGGGGGCACGCCGTTCATGGAGTAGGCAAAGCAGCCTGCGATACGCTCTTCCAGGTTATTCACGTGCTGGTTCTTGCCACGGAAGTCCGGCAGTGTAATGGCCGCTGTCCACACCGGCGCGCTGAACGGCACCCGCCCTTCCCCCAGATGGCAACTGGAGCAATTCATGTCATTGAAGACATTCTCACCACGCAGCTGCTGCGTATTAGTGAATAGATCGTGACCGTAGCGGATAACTTTTTTTAGTTCGGGATGAATGTCAGAACTTTCCAGATCTTCCATGGTGGGTGGTTCGTGCACCAGTTGGTTCAGCGCTGCATCCGCCCGCTCTTCCTGAGCAAAGACACTGGTGGCGTAAACGCTCATACCGATGCCTACCGTCAATGAACAGCCAGTAAGCGCTAAAACGAGAGGGCGTGGACAGGTTATCATTGTGTTGACTCCTGGTCGGCGGAGGCGGGTTGCGTGGCGTACCAGGCGGATACAGCCTGGATGTCGTCATCACTCATGCGCTTGGCAATGGCGCCCATCAGGTTTTGCGGATCGTTGCTGCGGGTATCGTTTTTCCACGCCGACAATTGGGTGCGGATGTAGCCGGCATGCTGGCCTGCAATGCCTGGGAAGGTATCACCTACGCCCCTGCCCCTAGGCCCATGGCAGCTTTGGCAGGAAACAATGTAGGCGTTCCAATCGCCACGTTCGGCGAGCTGCTGCCCGCGGGCCAGCAGCGTCTCGTCGGCTTCATCGCCGCCTTGTCCCTGGGTAGCGGGTAGCTGGCTGTAGTAGGCGGCCACATCGGCGATTTGTTGGTCGTTGAGCATATTGGCAAATGTTGCCATCGTCGCGTTTTCACGCCGCCCCGCTTTAAAATCATGCAACTGCTTGGCGATATAGTCGGCATCCAGGCCAGCTAAACGCGGCCAGGACTCACCATCCGGCACATTCATGCCACTGCCATCTGCCTGGTGGCAGGCGCTACAGCTGGCCGCGGCAGCTTGACCGCGCTCCACATTACCCTCCTGGGCCACCGCTCCTGCAGCGAACAGGGTGAGACCTACACAGAGACCAACCCTGCTGACGTATTTATTATTCATACGGTTTCTCCCTTGCGTTATCTTTTTTTAACTGTCCGCCACTGGCACCATCAGGCGAGCGGTAAACCCGCCCCCCGCCGGGCTGGCGAATGCCACTTCGCCATCGAATCGTTCAGCGATTGCCGCGACAATCGCCAGCCCCAGCCCGCTTCCCTGCTGCTTGCTGGCGCGCCAGAAGCGTTGCGTCAGTTGCTTGAGCGTCGCGTCATCGACGCCAGGGCCCTGGTCGCTGACGCTGAAGGTAAGAAAGCGCTGCCCGTGCTCCCACTGCGCCTCCAGCGTTACGGGTGTTTCCGATGGCCCATGGTGCAGCGCGTTATCGAGCAAATTGCGTAGCGCGGTAATCGCTAGTTCACGAGGCATGGCCAAAGTGGTCTCTGGCCAATCAGCGGGTACTACAAAGCGGCCGGAGTGACTATGGTGGCAATCCGCCAGGGCGCACTCGGCAACATCGGCAACACGGCTTACCTCGCCATCATCAAACCGGGCACGTCCTTCTACCCGTGCCAGAGTCAGCAGCTGATCAAGGGTCGAACTCAGCCGCACCACGCCCTCTTCCGCCTGATTGAGCGATGCCTTCGCCGCCTCCCCTTCAACGCGCCGGGCAACTTGCAGGTGAGTCTTGATGGCCGTCAGCGGCGTGCGCAGCTCGTGCGCAGCGTCATTGGTAAAGCGCTGTTCGCGGATAATGGTTTGCTGCACCCGCGCCAACAGCGCGTTAAGCGTTGTAATGAGAGGCCGGATCTCTTTTGGCAAGCCGTAGGTAGCCACCGGGGCCAGCGCATCTGGATGGCGGTTGGCAAGCGACTCTCGCAAGCGTGTCAGCGGTGCCAGCCCACGCCAGATACCTAGCCACAACGCCACCATGCTGCCCACCAGTGCCACCACAAACGGCACCACCGCTACCCGAATAACGCCGCTAAGCAGTATGTTCCTTTCATCCATCCGGTCGGCGGTGGTAATCACGATGCCATTGCGCTCGTAGGTGAAGACCCGCCAGGTCACATCGCCAGCCTGACGATAGGTGTGCCCGCCCTCTCCCGGCGTCAGCACATCGTCCATATCGGCATGGGTGCGCGCCATGACCTCGCCTTGGGGGGAATGCACCTGGCAGGCCAGCCCTTCAATAGAGGGAATGGAGAGCACCGGATGTTCGGCGTCCTCCCATACGTCAAGGGGAAGCTGCAAAACCAGCCCAGCCACCATTCGCGCCGACTGCGCCAGGCGTTGATCCAGGGTTTCTACAAATTTGTCTTCCAGGTCACGCATCAGCCACGCGGCTGCGATACCCCATAGCAACGCCAGGGTTAGCCCCAGGGTGATTAGTAAGCGGGCACGTAAACTCATAGCTGGCCTTTATCTATCTCACACTCATAGGGCGTGCCCGCCAAGTGCACCGCCTCAGGCTTGCCCAGTCGATAGCCAAGCCCGCGCACCGTTTCGATCACCCCGCTCCCGAGCTTGCGGCGCAGATGGTGTATATGCACATTCAGCGCATTGCTCTCGACATCATCATTCATGCCATAAAGGCTGTCTTTGAGCTGATCGGCCGACAGTACGCTGCGCGGCGATTGCAGGAAGGTTTCCAGCAGCACCAGCTCACGGCGAGATAGGGTGATCAGTTGCCCTTCGACATACACTTCGCGGGCGGCGGGATCTAACGCAAGGGCTCCATGGGAAATCATGCCGCTGCTGCGCCCTGCCACACGGCGCAGCAAAGCGTGCAGGCGCGCGACTAATTCATCCAGATCGAAGGGCTTGACCAGATAGTCATCGGCACCGCCCTGCAGGCCATCCACCCGGTCTCGCACGGTATCTCTTGCGGTTAAAACCAACACCGGCACATTGACGCCCTGCTGACGCCACTCGGCCAACAGCTGCAGGCCATCACCATCCGGCAAGCCACGGTCAAGAATGACCACATCACTAGTAACTGTTCGCATCGATTGGCGAGCAGCGTTCAACGTGGAGACGTGGTCGACGACAAAATCGAAGGTCATTAATCCAGAGCGGATACCCGATGCCACCAGCGGGTCATCTTCAATCAGCAAGACGTGCATAATGGTTTCCTTTTTATTACCTCACAGCATGACGGCCACGCATTAACTCAGCGTTAAGAAAACAAAACGCCCTTGCAATAAAGGCAAGGGCGTTAGCAGTAGCAGCCATATAAATCCGACGTATTAACCGAGCCTTTTGGCGGCAAACCACCCCAGCACCATCGTCACCAGCATGGCCGCTAGCGGGAGTGATATGCCGCCGATAGAGGCGATTGCAGGCCCAGGGCAATAGCCGGAAAGCCCCCAGCCAATGCCAAACAGCGCAGCGCCGCCCAGCAACTTGCCATCCAGCTCCTTCTTGGTGGGTAACTGAAAGACGCCGCCCAACAGTGGTGCCGAACGCTTGAATACCAGCCGATAACCGATAAAGGTGGTTACCACGGCCCCGCCAAGCACAAACATCAGCGTCGGATCCCAGGCGCCCGCTACATCTAAAAACCCCAGCACTCGTGCGGGGTCGGTCATGCCGGAAATTGCCAAACCCAAACCAAAAATCAACCCTGCCGCATAACCAGCCGCTGTTTTCATCGCCTTACTGTTCATGACACTCCTGTTCATTGCACACCGCCTAGGCCTAACAGATGGCGCGAGATATAAACGGTCACTAGCGCCGTCAGCAAAAACATACCGGTGGCTGCCATGGAGCGTGGCGCCAAGCGTGCTAGGCCACATACGCCATGCCCACTGGTACAGCCGCTACCAAGCCCCGTGCCCACCCCCACCAACAAGCCGGCCACCAACATCAATCCGACGCCACCGGCTGGCGCGCCAATCACTTCACCCGGGCTCCCCGCCACGTTTCCCAAACCGCCACCTAATGCCATGATCAATAGCGGCCCGCTAATCAGCCCTAAAACAAACGCCACTCGCCAAGCACTATCGCCTTTGGGACGTTGGGTAATTAAGTTACCAACGATCCCACTAATCCCCGCGATACGCCCTAACGTTGCCATTAGCCAGGTGGCGGAAAGCCCGATCAACACACCGCCTACCAGCCCTTGTAAACCTGCTGTCCATTCCACTGGTGTCTCCCAAGCATTCCGCTTTCACAGGTTAAAAAAATAGAAACGGTTAGAAAAAATTAATCGGCACTTTTAAATAGACCATGCCATTTTCTTCCGCCGGAGGCAGCGCTCCTGCACGCATATTGACTTGAACCGAAGGAATAATGAGCCGTGGCATGCCTAAGGTGGCATCGCGCTCGGTGCGCATCTTCACAAACTCTTCTTCGCTGATACCCTCGTGAACATGCACATTCTTACTGCGTTGTTCTGCTACGCTGGTTTCATGCTGAAAGGTATCGCGACCGGGGGCTTTATAGTCGTGGCATAAAAACAGCCGCGTCTGATCGGGCAGCGCCAACACTTTTTGGATAGAACGATACAGGGTACGCGCATCGCCGCCGGGGAAATCGCACCGCGCGGTACCATAATCCGGCATAAAGAGCGTATCGCCTACAAAGGCCGCATCCCCCACTACGTAGGTTAAACAGGCGGGCGTATGGCCAGGGGTATGCAGTACACGGCCCTGTAATTGCCCAATGGTGAAGGTATCCTCTTCTTCAAACAGCGTATCAAATTGGCTGCCATCCCGAGCAAATTCGGTACCCGCGTTGAATGCCTTGCCGAAGATCTCTTGCACCTTGACTATTTTTGCACCAATGCCGGTTTTGCCTCCTAAATGCTCATGCAGATAGGGCGCTGCCGAAAGGTGGTCGGCGTGCACATGGGTCTCCAAAATCCAGGCAACGTCGAGTTGGTGTTCGCGAACAAAGGCGATGATGTTGTCGGCTGAACGCACATCCGTTCGCCCTGCGGCATAATCAAAGTCGAGCACCGAATCTATGATCGCGCAGGCACGGCTATCGGGGTCTTGAACGACATAGCTAAAGGTGTTCGTGGGCTCATCAAAAAAGTGCTTAACGATTGGGCGTTGCATTGCTGCCTCCCATTAGTGGTAATCGCATTCTCATGCTTTAAAGACAGCATAGTGCATTCCAGGTTCTATCGTTAGACTATTTTTGAATATTTCAGCAGCTACTATTCACAAAAGAGAAGTGATACACCCAGCAGCAGATATGAAACATTTCATTAATCTTTGCCTTATTTAGGCCGATAGGAATAAATAGGGGCAGAACTACTCAATTACAAAAAAGGAAAAACATGACTCGTTTAACAACAACACAAAAACTGTGGGGAACGCTGGGCATCATCTGGGTAGCGATGCTGCTCTTGGTGGGATGGCTAGCGCTGGAGAATCGTCAAACGATTGTCAGCGAGCGCCGCGACAGCATTCAGTACGTGGTCGAAAGCGTCCAAAAACAAATTGAAGCCCTGCAAGAAAGGGTTGCCGCCGGTGAACTCAGCCTTGAAGAAGCGCAGCAGCGCGCCATCGACAATATGAACAGCGTCAGTTTCGGGGCAGGCGAATATATTTTCTCCTTCAACAATGACTTACTGGTTATTTCCCACCCCAGCCGCACTCCTGGTACGGATATGACCGACTACCTAGATGCAAGCGGCATGGCGCTCTACCCAGAGTTATTGCGTGTTGCCCAAACAGGCGGGGGCCACGTTAACTACTACTCTACTCGCGCCGGTGGCGATGAGCAGTTGCCAAAAACCAGTTATGTCGCCCACCTTCCCGAATGGGAGTGGTCACTCGCCACGGGTGTGTATGTCGATGACATTAACGCCGCCTTCATTGCCGACTTGATTCGTTCAATAGGGATACTGTTAATCATAGGCCTACCGGTAACACTGCTGATGGGCTGGGTCATTCGTGACGTTTCGCGGCGTTTAGGCGGTGACCCTCGCTACGCCGCTAGCGTGGTGCGACATATTGCTGACGGCGATCTAACCCAAATCACTCAGCTTTCAGCCAAGGATCAGCAGAGCCTGCTGTTTGATATCAACCGTATGCGAGAAACGCTAGCTGTCACCATCGGCGACATTCACCACGGCGCCGATCAGGTCAATCGTGGTGTCGAGCAAATTGTGGGCGTTAACGAAGAGCTTTCGACACGTACCGAAGAGCAGGCAGCATCACTAGCCGAAACCGCTTCCAGTATGGAACAGCTGACTGCTACCGTTAAACAAAACGCTGAACACGCTGATCATGCTCGTACGCTGGCCACCCGAGCGGCCGACAGCGCTCAACGCGGCAGTGACTCGATGTCGTCCGTCACGAGCACGATGGCAACCATTAACGAAAGCGCCAAGCAAATGAGCAGCATCGTCAACACCATTGACGGCATTGCCTTCCAAACCAATATCTTGGCCCTGAACGCGTCCGTTGAAGCCGCACGCGCTGGAGAACAAGGGCGCGGCTTTGCGGTGGTGGCCAACGAGGTTCGCCAACTTGCCAGCCGCTCGGCCTCTGCTGCCCAGGAGATTAAAGCGCTCATAGAAGCATCAGATAGCAAAGTGGTGGAAGGTAGCCGCCAGGTACGCGACACCGGTGATGTGATTAACAGCATGGTCGATGACATCAAGGAGCTCAGCACACTGGTTCAGGAAATTTCAGCCGCCACCATTGAACAAAGTAGCGGTATTGAACAGGTCAACCAAGCCGTCACGCAAATGGATCAAATGACCCAGCAGAATGCCAGCCTGGTGCAAGAGAGCACTCAGGCCACCCAAACCCTGGCCCAGCTAAGCAACCAGCTTCGTCAGTTGGTCGCCAACTTCCGCATTAATCAGTCCACAGAGCATACGCAGGCAAGCTTACCCGCCTCCTCAGCTGCCCCACAGGCTGCCTATCAGAACAGTGATTTTTAATACACTGTCTAAAAATAAGGCCAGCTACCGGTGGGTAGCTGGCCTTATTTCTTTACACAGTTTGGACGCAGCTTGTGCGGTTAAACCTTACCTTGATTATCCAGTTCGACTGCCTCGTGCATACGGGTAAGCAAATCCGGTACCGCCGCCTGCACGCGGTTCCAACTGGGAATAAAAGGTCGTTCTCTAGGGTTATCCAGGAATAGGTTGCCGGCTTCGAGCAGATTGCTGGCGAATAGCTCGACTGCCTGCTCCTCACTATGGCGATCAAGGCTCAGGCCATTCATGGTGGCATCGTGGTCGTAGGCCTCGATCAAATCCAACGCGAAGCGGTAGTAAGTCGCCTTGAGCGTGCGGAAGTCTTCGCTGCTAAAGGTAATGCCCTGTGTAGCTAATTTGCGATACAGCGCTTTTGAGATATCCAAACTCATCCGGTTTAAACCACCGTTGGGATCATCTTCGCTAACCGGCTGGTGCTTGTGGTCGTAGGCATCGGCAATATCGACTTGGCAGAG
Organism: Vreelandella indica; assembly: GCF_037070225.1. Taxonomy (NCBI): domain Bacteria; kingdom Pseudomonadati; phylum Pseudomonadota; class Gammaproteobacteria; order Oceanospirillales; family Halomonadaceae; genus Vreelandella; species Vreelandella indica. The sequence continues at coordinate 15,080 of NZ_JBANSO010000033.1, read as the reverse complement.
CTGGCGCAGTGAGTAGTTACGCTGTAGCTCCGATAGCACACCGATCTCCAGCCCCCAATCAGCGGGAATACGAATCCCTTCCAGCACTTCGCTACGCATCGCAAACTCACCCGAAAGCGGGTAGCGGAAGCTATCCAAGTAGTCGAGATAGGGCAGCGGCCCACAGACGGTTTTAAGCGCCCGCAGCAACGGCGTGACTAGCAGCCGAGAGACACGGCCATTTAGCTTGCCTTCCGCAATACGGGGGTAATAGCCTTTGCAGAAACTGTAGTTGAAATTGGGGTGAGCGACCGGGTACATCAAGCGTGCCAACAGTCCACGCTCGTAGGTCAGAATATCGCAATCGTGCAGCCCAACTACTGTAGAGCGCCCAGACGACAACATATAACCTGCGCAATACCACACATTGCGCCCTTTGCCTGGCTCCAACGCCCCTAGCCCATGCTCTTCCAGTTCCGCATCGAGCGCTCTCAGGCGCGGGCCATCGTTCCATAAAATGCGCGTATGCTGCGGAAGGCGCGAGAAAAATTCGCGAGCGTATAAAAACTGTTCGCGGTCGGCGCGATCCAGGCCAATGACGATTTCACTGAGGTAAGGGACCTTAACCAGTTCATCAACAATCGCTGAAAGCGCAGGTCCTTCCAATTCGGAAAAAAGCGACGGTAGAATCAAACCCATCGGCCGCCGTCGGGAAAATTGGCATAGCTCCTCTTCAAGTGCCTCGACTGAACGCTTAGTCAGGTTATGGAAATCGGTAATAATCCCATTTTGATGAAAGTCACTCATACGCTTGCCTCCCTGGATTCATGGAACTGTTCTCAAATACCGAACCATTCTCAAACAACAACAGCATCATTTTTTTCCGCCGTCGCTAAACGGCGGTCATCTCGCCCCCACCAGTGGGCAACCCCCTCTGCCCAGCCGGTCGGCCCTGTTGCTTCCGTGCGATATAGCGACGTGTTACGCGGCTCTACGACTAAATCGTGGCAACCGCGGATGACAACAGCTTGATCAACAGCTTCAAGCATAGAGATATCGTTCGGTCCATCCCCCAGCCCTAGCGAAAGAGGTGTGCGGCCTCTTAATGCCGTAAAGCGTTTCACCAGCCACTCCACTGCACTGCCTTTATCCGCGGAGCGCCCCATGACATGCCAGAAACGTCCGCCTTGCGTTAGCTGTAGGCCATCTCCTTCCAGAGCTGCACGAAATGCTTCTAATGCTGAGTCACTGTCTTTCCATAATAGCGGCTCGCTTCCTTCTCGCTGCCGCGCATCACGGGCGCGGGACTCATCCAAGCCGGTAAGCCCCATGACTTCTTGCACAGTCAGTTCACCCATCCGGGTAAATTGAATATTCAAACGCTCGCGCCACACCTTTAAGCGCGCACGAATAAAGCCAATATCCACCCCAGGGTGTTTAATCACCACGCCATCGCGGCCACCACCAGGGCGGTCTAAACGGGCATGGCACCAACCTGGCGGCAGACCGATCACCGCCCCGTTTTCTGCGATAAAAGGCGTTCCCGTCAGGCCCAACGCTTCGCGCAGCTGAATCAGCTCGGCACGGGTTTTACTGGTGACAGGAATCACCGGCACCCCCATCTGTTTTAAACGAGCAAGCCAAGGCGCGGCGGGGCTGAAATCATAACTATGGTGATCCAGCAGCGAGCCATCTAAATCGGTCACCACTAGACGCGGCTGAAACGCGGGGTCTACCGGCGATGGTGTCGGAGAAGGCGACGGAGAAAGCGGCGCTGAAAACTGATTGGATTCCGGCATGGCACTACCTCTATTCGGTCTTAGCACATCGTTAAGGCAATAGCCTGCGATGCCCTATGGCGATGACCAACGAGTAATTGGCTATGAAAAGGATAGCAAGTTATAAGCCAAATCAGAGAAGTGTAGCTTTAGCAGAGGGTTAGCGGGGATTTTTAGAATTTTATGGCGCACCACACGTCCAAGCACCAAAAAGAAGCAGCTTGAATGCACCAAAATAGCGCATGAAACACATTAGTGCACTTGTCGCGCCGTTACCTATTAAAAAATGAGACAGAACCTATAAAAAACTGAGACAGCACTTGGCAACGCCTTATAAATAGCTATACTCAACCTGTACCCACTGGTGATCCTGTACACCCCTCACCTGATACCAGTGGACTGCAGTGAGCCAAGCCCTTTCATGCCCGCCTTCCCCGGCGGGTTTTTTTATGCAGTAAAAGAGAGATGTCATCATTGAGCGAAGCACGGCGATCTTAGTGCTAGCTTCTATTCCACATGAATAACCACCTCAACCCGCCGGTTGCGAGCCCGCCCTTCTGCGCTAGCGTTGCTTTCCAGCGGCCTTGTGGCTGCCAAGCCGACGGCGCGTAGGCGCTCGGCGTCGACGCCCGATGCTTCCAGCGCCTCAACAATGGCGATGGCGCGCGCACTTGAAAGCGCCCAGTTGGAAGAGAACTCATCGGTGCTTATTGTCTGACTATCCGAATGGCCTTCCACCCACACTTCACCATCATAGCGCTGAATAGTTTCCAGCAAACTGCCGACTAATGATGATCCGTCGCTGGTTAACTCAGCTGTCGCCGAAGGAAACAGCAATTGATCCTGCACCCGCAGGCTAATACCTTCCGCCACTCGTGATACTTCAACACCTTCCAGGTCGGGCAGATAAGTAGACGTCTCAACGCGCTGGGAAAGCGCTTGGTTCAGGGCAAGCGCACCCGCCACTGACTCATCGCTGACTACCTGCACATTTACCGGGGGCCGGTCAGTTAACACCACCATGTAATCCGCCAGAGGCGATGAAAAATCATCACTGCCCGCAGGCATTAGCAGTTTAGGGAGGGTAATGGCCGGTTCAACGGGCGTCGGTGCTGCCAAGAGAGGTGGCACACCAACGCTAACGCGCCGCCGGGGTAACCGAGACAGCTTAGGCAAGCCAGCCACCCCCAGCGACGCACTCACCGCCATCGGGCTCAGCCCTGCACCACTCCAGGCGGCACTACCAACGCGGTCAGGCATGGCGTTAGCTAACGACTCAGGCAAAGGGATATCCAGCGAAGGTGATGACGATTGACTAGCGTCAATTGCTGTATCGCCTGCCAACCACTCAGAATGGTTCGCCCCTGTTGCGGCGATAATGACGACGAAGAGAGCCACCAGCAACGTCATGATATCCAGATAGCTAATCATCCAACCGCTATTGCTATCACTTTCATGATAAGCCGACATCAGCGAATCATGGCGCGGTCCGCCGCGGTGATCTTCAAGCATTGGTATTATCGCTCATCAGATTTTACGCGGGATACCTCGTACTTTTAGTGCGAGGAGGGAGAGCGCGTCGCCCGCAGGGCGACTTGGATCACGCCACCGCCTGTCCCGCTCCTCCTGTTAGGTTGATAGAGGGGGTGTGGTGATAGCCGTAGCCATCACCGCGCTGGATCACGGTGCAGTAGTTGTGCGAAACCCCTTGCACCGCACCGTGTTCTGTTTGGATATTGAAGCTGCCGGTTTTACGCACCGCGACACGCCCCGTATGCATTCCGGCTTTCTTGCCGGTGGGCACCAGCGCACGCACCATGTCGCCGGTCTGAAAGCCTCTTACTTGCTTCTGACGCATCAAAAAGCCGCGTGGGAAGCCGTACTTGTTCAGGCGCGTGCGTTGATAGCTGCCACGCCCCATCGCCTTGATGGTTAAGGTAGGCACCTGCCAAGCGTGAAGCGTGTCAAATGCACCGACACAGGCAGCATCCAGGCCGTGGGTTTTAGGGATGCCCAGTCGCTGGCGGTTGTATTTGGTGCGGCCGCCGCTGCTGACGGCGACCGGCAAATCAGTGGTCTTGAGCGCGGAGAACAGCGCCCAACGGGTCGCGTTGACGGCGCTGGCATCTCTTAATGACTGCTTGAGCTGGCGCTGTACCCGCTCTAGTCGAATGGCAGCGGTGTGGCCATTGGCTTTCAAGCGGCGATGCAGTCCCTTGTCGTGGGCAAAGAAGTCAGCCAATGCCTGGCTGTTCTTGGCCTGATTACAGGGGTGGAAGCAGCTCAGCGTTAAGTTGCTGACACGATTCGAACCGCTGCGTGAACGCGGCACCACATGCTCGACTTCAAGTGGTGTGTCTGTGTCGCCACAATACGCACATTCGCGCCCCCACTTTTCCAGTAAATATTCGCGCACCTCGTAGCCCAACAGCGTGCCTTGCTGATACTCGACGCCGCTAATCTCTGGGTTTTCCAACTGTTGCGTGTCAAAGCGCACTAACTCTTGGCAGATGCCGGTGATCGGTGCCAAGCGACTGAGCCGATTTACCCAGGCCATCACGGTGTCAACGCGATGCTGCAGCGACGGTGCCAGCCAACCTTTGGGCTTGGTGCGATTGTTAAAGAGCGGGGCGCGGTAGCGCAGATTCTTCGACCGGCGACGACGCCGAAAGGCGGCGCGCTGCTCCAGCGATTTCTTTATCTGGTACCCACGATGCACCAGCCCAAACAGGCACAGCACATGACGCTGTTCAGTGTCGGTTTCGCGCATCAGCGCCAACCCAGTGGTCTTGCTGCCAGGGTCAATGCCCAGGCGTAGCGGCTGCATGTCTCCGCCCACCCGATCTTTCAGTCGAATGGTAAACGGGTAACGCTTATGCACCACGGCACGACCGCGCCCTAGCAGCAAGCGGGCGCGCTTTTCGCTGCACGGCATCAACGGTTGCTTCTGTTTGTCTATTACGAAAACCGCCATGCGATTTTCTCCTGTGTAAATACCCTTACGGGTCTTGTGTCGCGAGGCGTGCGCCCCGTCTCCCCTCGGGAATGTCGATAACCGGCTCCTGCTGACGATAGCGCTGCCAACAGCGATCAAGACCTTCGGCGTTTTACCTTGCGCCCGCATGATCCTGACCTTTCAGAGCGGCAAGCTGAGGAAGCACTTGCCGGTGAGTTTTGGCGACCTGTTATCAACGTAGCGGGTTGGCTACCGCTCTCCCTGGTCAACCCAGCGTGTTGTCACAAGCTCCCGCCTTCAGGCGGGGGTAGTTGACTCAAGTTTTGAACCTCTTGGCCGATTTAGCTATTTAGATCTAATCATGTATTTTGAACCCAGTACTGTGAACCTAGCACTTAGGACTAGGCACTTAGCGCTAGGTACGTCGAATTAGGCATGGCAAACTAAGCATAGCGAACAGTCTATCAAAAGCCGTTTTGTAGCAAAAAGGAACCCGCAGGTGCGCACCCGTCCCCTATTATGTCGTTTACCCTATTTCACACGTCCAGTTAGCGTGGGGCTGGCAAGCCTAATGCTCAGCGGCTGCTTCTACGCCAATACATCACAAGCGCCCATTGCTACAACTTACCCCTATACCGAGCAGCAGCGCATGCAGGCCGCCCATCACTGGGACGTACTCGCCCGTCACGAAGCTACCAGCATTTTGCAACGTGAGCGCGGTCGCAATCGCGATTTACATATCACAGAAGCCGACACGGGTGACTTACACGCCTACAGCGGCGGCGAATTTGGGCGTGGCTTTCGCACGCTGCTTACCAGTGAACTGGTTTCACGCGGCGCCAACCTCACTACCGTGCCCACCGCCAACAGCGCCAATATCTCCATTGATGTCGAAGTGGTCGAACATAGGGATCGCGATTTTGTACGCCCGCCTGTAGGCGCTTTTACTGCGCTAACTGCTGGTATCGCCGTGGCCACCATTCCCTTTAATCAGTGGAGCGAGCCAGCGCTGGCGTTAATCCCTGCGGGTATGCTCGCCGATACCACCAGCGGCAGTTGGACCTATACCGGTAACGAAGAGATCATTGTGACCACCCAGATTGTCGATGGCGAACGAATTGTCTACTCGTCGTCCAATATTTACTACATTAATGCGGGCGATCGTCGTCAATATGCCCCACATCGTGTGCCCCAGGCGCCTACCACACCCTCCGTTCCTCTTACTGATACGTGGTAATTTCATGCTGAACACACTCTTTACTACACGGCGCGCGCACTCTTTCACCCGTATTGCGGTCATGAGCATGGCACTACTATTGCTGGCTGGCTGCGGCACGTTGGGTAATGCTAACAACCCCCCTGCCGAACCGGAACCCGACCTTTCTGAATTGGTGCACGCCGCTGCCGAACAGATGATCGCCAGCAACCCGGAACTGACGCGCTACAGCCCCATGATTGCCGCTACCTTTGTCAGCATCGACAATTTGAGCCAATCATCCACGCTTGGGCGGATTAGCTCTGAAATCATGGCATCAGCACTCTCGCGCCAGGGTATGGAAGTCCGCGAAGTCAAAATGCGCGACAGTATGTTTATTGAAGAAAGCGTGGGAGAGTTGATTCTTTCCCGGCAAGTACAGCGCCTAAGTGCCCAGCACAACGCCCGCTCTATCCTGATGGGCACCTACGCGCAAGGCCAGGACTATGTCTACGTAAGTGCGCGTGTAGTAAGAGCAGGCGACGCCATGGTGCTCGGCAGCGCCGATTTTCGCCTACCGTTAAATAACAACACCCGCAGCTTGCTAGAAGGCCAGGGGGGCTGGTGAGGACTTAGATGCCTAACCATGCTTCCATTTTGAGGAGTACCTTCCGGTTTACCAAATACACATCGCCGGTAAGCAGACACCGGGTGTTGTAGGAGCCCAATTTATTGCGCGATCAGCAAGGATCCCGCCCTGAAAATCACTCATGCCCCGAAGGCAAAACAACGCTGATGGATCGCCCGGCTTTGTGGGCCAAAGCTTCTATCTCCGCTTTCAGTACTCGCTTGGCACTTGCATCACCATGCACCAGCTTCACTTCCCGGGGCCAATGGCGCATTCGCTTGATAAAGTTGAGTAAATCCCGTTGATCGGCATGCGCGGAGTAACCGCTAATGGTGGTGACACCCGCGCGGATATCGTAACGCTCACCATCCAACATTGCCCAGCCACCCTGGGCCCCGAAGCGCTGTATATCGCGCCCCGGTGTTCCCGCTCCTTGGTAACCCACAAACAACACCTGGTGGCGCGGGTCACCCAGCATGGCTTTTAAATAATTAACGACCCGGCCACCGGTGCACATACCGCTGGCAGCAATCACCACGGCAGGCCTGCCGCTTTCGGCTAAATAGCGTACCGTTTGCTCATGGGTTTCATGGCTGTCCACGGTATACAGCGCATCAAAATTTAACGGATGCCGCCCCGCTTTCACACGCTTCTGAGCTTCGTCGTCCCAAAACGGTTTTAACTCCCGATACACCCGAGTAAAACGCGAAGCCAACGGCGAATCGACGATAATCTCCAGTGACTGCCAAAGCGCATCATTGCCCGCCCGGTGAATAATATCCTCCAACTCGTAAAGCAGCTCCTGGGTTCGGCCAATGCTAAAGGCGGGAATAATCACCGTGCCTTTATTATCCAACGCCTTTTCTATCGCCCGCTTTAGCAGTGCCGCCCGCTCACTGCGCCCCTCATGCAGCCGGTCACCGTAAGTAGATTCCAGTACCAATACATCAGCTTTAGGCGGCGATTTAGGCGCAGGCAGTAAAGGCGCGTTTGCCGCCCCCAGGTCGCCGGAGAACACTACACGCTCGCGCCGCTTTGAATGCGGTTCCCGTAACGCGACCTCTACATAGCTAGAGCCCAGGATATGCCCCGCACGCTGCAGCTTTATCTTCATGTTAATAGAGGGCGAAGCCTCCACGGTGTGCCATTTAGCATAATCCAACGGCACCAACTGTTGCTCTACCCGCTCTAGAAACTGGGAAATTAAACGCGCGTCACGGGTAAAGCCAATTTTCAGGGCATCTTCAATGACCAACGGTAATAGCTTCGCCGAAGGCTTTGAGCACAAAATAGGGCCTGAAAAACCAGCGGCCAACAAGTAAGGCAACCGCCCAATATGGTCAATGTGAACATGCGTAACGATTAGCGCTTTGACCGTCGAAATATCAAAATCAATAGAGAGCTGATCGAAGCTATCCTGCTGCGCATCTTCGCCTTGAAACAAGCCGCAATCGATTAATAGTGAAGACTCACTATTAGCGATAAGCTGATGGCAACTACCGGTAACGCCGCTAGCGCCGCTAGCGCCGCCACGGTGAATGATAGTTGATAGAGAAGTCGTCTTAGGGGATATCGCCATCGTCAGCTCTCCAAGCAGCGCCATTAGAAGTCATTAGCTTCATTAAAAAAAACTAATGATAGATCGACGATGCTATAAAAAAGCATGAAAGGCAATGTTTAATTAGCAAAAAGCCCGCCTCTACTGGGTAAGTAATGGCGGGCGTTATCTAAGCACTACACGCTAACGTTTTACATTAACGCGTATATACATCCGCAGAAGACAATGTACTGCCTGCTTGGTCTTTCTCGGAAAGTGCGAATTCTACCGGCAGTTCAGGCCACTCAATGGCTAGTTCAGAGTCATCAAAACGAATGCAACGCTCTGAGGCAGGATGGTAATAATCGGTGGTTTTGTACAAAAAGTCAGCCGTTTCAGAAAGCACCACAAAGGCGTGACCAAACCCTTCCGGCACCCAAAGTTGGCGACTGTTTTCGGCTGAGAGCTCTACTCCCACCCACTGGCCGAAGTGTGGTGATTCGCGGCGTAAATCTACCGCCACATCCCACACGCTACCCTGTACAACCCGAACCAGTTTGCCCTGAGGCTGTTCTAGCTGGTAGTGAATGCCACGCAAAACACCCTGGCGCGAACGGGAGTGGTTATCCTGCACGAAATCACGCTTGCAGCCGGTGGCCTCTTCAAACGCCTGTTGGTTAAAGCTTTCCATGAAGAAACCGCGCTCATCGCCAAATACCTTAGGCGTTAAAATTACCACCTCAGGCAGGGAGGTTTTTTCAACAAGCATTAGTGGCCTCCTTTGGCATCCAAACGGTGTAACAAGTATTGGCCGTAGCCGGTTTTAGCGAGGGCCGTGGCGCTCTCGCGCAGTTCTTCATCGCTTAGCCACCCTTGCTGCCAAGCGATCTCTTCCAGACAAGCTACCTTCAACCCTTGGCGGTGCTCTATGGTTTGCACGTACTGGCTGGCTTCCAGCAAGCTGTCATGCGTACCCGTATCCAACCAGGCAAAGCCACGGCCCAGGCGCTCAACATGCAAGTCACCGCGTTCTAGATAAGCGTTATTGATGCTGGTAATTTCAAGCTCACCACGCTCAGAAGGCTTCACCTGGCGGGCAATTTCAACTACATCGTTATCGTAAAAATAGAGACCGGTGACCGCATAAGGTGATTTCGGCTTAGCAGGTTTTTCTTCGATGGAAACGGCCTTGCCGTTAGCATCAAACTCCACCACGCCAAAACGCTCAGGGTCTTTGACCAAATAGCCAAACACCGAAGCACCGCTTGCCTGGTCTGAAGCCCGCTTTAACTGATCAGAAAAGTGCTGACCATGGAAAATATTATCACCCAGCACCAAGCACACCGGCGCATCACCAATGAACTCCTCCCCAATGATAAACGCTTGGGCCAATCCGTCAGGGGTGGGCTGAACAGCATATTCAAAGCGCACGCCGAACGAATCGCCATTGCCCAATAAATTTTCGTACTGAGGCAAGTCTTCCGGGGTGGAGATAATCAAAATTTCCCGAATACCCGCCAGCATTAGCACCGAAATCGGATAATAGATCATCGGCTTGTCGTAAATAGGCAGCAGCTGTTTTGAAACACCGCGCGTAATCGGGTGCAGGCGTGTGCCACTTCCTCCCGCTAAAATAATGCCTTTACGTTGCATTGTTGTTGCTCCTTGCTCATTGCCCGTATTACTTACGCGAGCTTGCTATTTCTTCCACGGTTAGCGCCAACTGGCTCTGCCAACTGGGCATTTCGATTCCCAACGCGCGCTCAATTTTAGCAACTGCCAACCGGGAATTCAGTGGGCGGGCAGCGGGCGTTGGGTAATCACTGGTGGGGATGGCGGCTACATTTTCGGGGGTAATCGATAACGGCAACCCACTATTACTGGCCAGCTGAAAAATCTCACAGGCAAACCCTTGCCAACTGACCTCACCTCTGGGGGCCAAATGATACACGCCACTTTCAATACGGTGGGCAGCTTGCGCATTGTATAAGACAGTTAACGCCTGCTGGGTAATTAGCGCAATCAGGCGCGCAGGGGTTGGCGCACCAATTTGATCACTGACAATGCTTAATGCGCTGCGCTCAGCACCTAACCGCAGCATGGTGGATAAAAAGCTCTTACCGAAAGCGCTATACACCCAACTGGTACGAAAAATCAGATGCTGGCAGCCACTGTTAGCCACCGCTTCATCGCCTGCCAGCTTCGTGGCGCCATACGCATTACACGGTCCTGTGGCGTCATCTTCCTGCCAAGGGGCGCTGCCTTCGCCGTTGTAAACATAATCCGAAGAGTAATGCACCAGCCAGCAGGAACGCTGCTGGCAGTATTCCGCCAGCTGCGCAGGGAGTTCCGCATTTAACCGCGTGGCCAATGCCAGGTCGGTTTCAGCATTGTCCACCGCCGTATATGCCGCTGCGTTCACTATCATGTCCGGCTGGTGTTGGGCTAAGTAAGCACTTACCGCGCTCGCATCAGAGAGATCCAGCGCTTCTCTATTGGGCGCCAGAATGCTACCTACCGTGGCTAGCTGGCGGCGCAGCTCAAAACCCACCTGGCCACTACCGCCGGTAATAAGTACTTTCATTACCCATTCCTTTTAAGACATACAATTAAAATCTGGCTACTGCTGATTGAGATTGCCGCGTTACTGCGTTCCGCGATGACAGTAATAGAACTACAAACTACCCAAACGTTCACCCTGGTAGCTGCCATCCTGCACACGCTGCCACCACTGCCGGTTATCAAGATACCACTGCACCGTTTTCCGCAATCCGGTTTCAAAGGTCTCTTCCGGCTTCCAGCCCAGCTCACGCTCGATCTTGCTGGCGTCAATGGCATAGCGCAGGTCATGGCCTGGGCGGTCTTGCACGAAGGTAATCAAATCACGGTAAGAACGCTCGGCGGGCACCAGCTCCTGAAGCAGGTCACACAGTGTTTCGACCACTTCAAGGTTGGCTTTTTCATTGTGGCCGCCAATGTTATAGGTCTCCCCTACTACACCTTCGGTCACCACTTTCACCAATGCACGGGCATGGTCTTCCACATACAACCAATCGCGCACCTGCTGGCCATTGCCATACACCGGCAACGGCTTACCCGCCAGGGCGTTTAAAATCATCAACGGAATCAGTTTTTCAGGGAAGTGATAAGGCCCATAGTTATTGGAGCAGTTGGTAACCAACACCGGCAGGCCAAAGGTGCGCAGCCACGCACGCACCAAATGATCAGAACTTGCCTTGCTGGCCGAGTAAGGCGAGCTAGGGGCATACGGGGTTTCTTCGGTAAACAAGTCTTCCGGCCCTTCCAAATCGCCATAGACCTCATCCGTTGAGATATGGTGAAAGCGGAAAGCGGCGGCTTTTTCCGGCGCACTCGTTTGTAACTCTTTCCAATAATGGCGGGCAACTTCCAACAGTGAATAAGTCCCCACAATATTGGTGTGGATAAACGCCGCCGGGCCATCAATCGAACGGTCAACGTGAGATTCCGCCGCCAGGTGCATCACCGCATCCGGTTGGTAGCGATGAAAAATAGCCGCCACGCGGGAAGCATCGCCAATATCCGCCTGCTCGAATGCATAGCGCTCGCTGCCTTCAACCGTTGCAAGCGACTCCAAATTACCGGCATAGGTGAGCGCATCCACATTCACCACTGAGTGCTCGGTATGCTCAATCAAATAACGTATTACCGCTGAACCGATAAAACCAGCACCACCAGTCACCAAAATGTTCATTTCAAACCACCGCATTCAAGTATTTAATTCAGTCAAAGCACACGCGTATGCAATACGTCGTGCAATTCCTTGAGTCACTATCAGGCTATTGTCGCAACTCCAGAGGCGCTTGCCACTCAATGTTTACACTTTCTGGTACTTGGTAATAGCGCCGCATCCATGTTTCGACCAATTCACGCTGGTAAGGCATAGTTTCCGCAAAGCGGTCATTCGGTAACCGGTACAAAATAAGTTGCTCGGGTATATTACCCACCCCAGACTCCATGCCCGCAGCCAATAACTTAGCGCCATTAAGTTGGTGGGTTGGCGCGTTTTGAGCATACCCCTCATAAACAGCACCAGCTTTGTTAGTAGCAGGAACAGCTAAAGCTACTACCACCAACACCATAAGTATCGGACTAAAACGAAACACAACGACGCCAGCATAGGTAAAAGGCACCAACATCAAACAGTAAAAGGTGAGCAATGCACGCGACGCAACCACAGGTGCTAACAGCAACAGCACCAGCGAAGCTACCGCCGCAAAAAACGCAGCAGCGATAACCACAGGAACGCACCGTAGCCAAACGCTCAGAATCAACACTGCGGAAAATAGCAGCAATAGCGCGGGAAAAAATAACGCTATCCCCTGCCATGCTAAAATCGCTAAGACTACCATGGCTATGCCAAGCCCCGCGGCAACATAGTTGGGTTGCTCTAACCGCCTTAAAAGCATGGTTATATAGACGATGCTAGCAGCCAGCCAAATTGCTAAGGCTAAACGGCCTTCTTCGTGTAATACCAGCTGGTTCATCACCTGGATATTCACTAAAGCGGTTTCTATTACGCCCTCATGGGGATAATGGGATACAGCACGGCGCACAAAATTACCTGGGGCAAAAATAACCAGCGCCCCAGCACCAATAGTGATCAATAAGCGACAAAGCCAAGCCCTAACCCCTAACCAACTGCGTTGTGCTAAAAACTGCAGCACACCATAGGTTAAAACGAAGGCGGGCATGGCAACGGCCATTTGCTCATGAAACAAGGCCGCTAGCGCATAAAGTAGCGTGGAAGCCCAATCCATCTTTCCATAATACGCCACACGCCACGTTGCCAAACCAAACAGTGCCAAACCCCATACATAAGCGATTGAGGCAGAAAACCAATAAAGTCCGCTAGTCGTTACAAATTCCGGTAACGACAAAAAATAGACGATCGGCACTAATAATATCGGATGCCATGGCCTCTGGGCTCGAGCAGCGCCAGCCGCACTGACAACGATGATAGCTAATACCAATACCTGAGCGACACGAACCGCTTCGAGCCCCCAAGCATATAAATTAATTTGCAAGTAAAAGGGGAAAAAGCGTCCTGACCAATTCCAATATTCACTGTATAAAAACCGGAACAAATCGAACTGAGTAAAGTGGCGACCAACGCCAGCGCCCACTTCAGTCGTATACGTCAGCGTGGCATACCCCCAATCATCGTGATAGGGAAATACCACCGCATGCTGAGCAAGCATGAACAAAACAAAGCCGCCCAGCAGTAGAATTCCAAACACCTTCTCCCAGCGATTACTCGCAGAAGACTCGGCCCAGTGCTCTCGGCTCTTCTTCACTTCACTCTCCATTCGTTCCTTTACTCCCAACAGAAACAAGCAAACGTCGCTCCTAAAACAATCAACAAACACTATAATTTTGTTGCAGCCTCATTATTAATATTTAGCGGTTTACCTAGAGCCTGTTTCACCACATACCGAGGCCGTTGTTTTACTTCTATATAAATACGACCTATATACTCGCCCAACACTCCTATTCCAATTAGTTGTACGCCCCCTAGAAAAAGAATGGCGGTCATTAATGATGGATAACCCGGCACAGGATTACCCCACATGAGCTTTCCGAACACTAGCCACGCCGCGTACAAGAAAGAAAATAAGGCAACGCCCAGGCCCAGATAAGTCCATATCCTTAAGGGCACGGTACTAAATGACGTAATGCCCTCAACCGCCAAATTCCAAAGCTTCCAGCCATTAAACTTGGTTGTACCAGCAGCGCGTGCGGCGCGTTTATAGCTGACAATATCGGTTTTGTAACCTACCCACGAAAGCACTCCTTTCATGAACAGATTACGCTCTGGCATCTGTAGTATTGCATTTACCACAGCGCGTGACATTAGTCGAAAATCGCCAACATTTGCTTCAATTTTCGGGTCGCTAATGCTGTTATGAAAACGATAAAACCACTCAGCGCTCAAGCGCTTTAAAAAGCCATCCTGGTGACGGTCAACTCGCTTTGCCAGCACCACATCGGCGCCCAACTGCCAACGCTCTACCAGTTTAGGAATAACCTCTATAGGATCTTGTAAATCAACATCAATAGGAATTACCGCATCGCCAGTAGCATAGGAAAGGCCTGCAAACAGGGCAGGCTCCTTGCCAAAATTGCGTGCAAAGTCGACCAGCACTACCTGTGGGTCGTTTGCAACTAATTGCTGGGCAATTTCAATTGTTGAATCAGTACTACCATCGTTTACTAATACGATTTCAATCTCATACGAAGCAAGTGCTTCGCTTTCACGTACAGCACGGTAGAAGAGTGCCAACATTTCCTCCTCGTTAAATACTGGCACTACTAAAGACAGTTTCATGTACGCTCCTTAAACACAAACCAATGGGAATAAGCAAAACCCAGGACTAAGCTTAAACCAGAAAAAACCACTAACGTTACTAAAGGTGCTAATGCTAATGCATCAGACACAAGCCCAACCAAAAAACTAAGCCCACCCATTGCGCCGGTAAACAAAAGGTACCTAAGCGGCGTGGCTTTGGCTTGAAAGGTAAACCGGGCATTCGCGAAAAATGAAAATGTGACCGCCACGGCGAAAGCCAGCAAATTACTCCAGGACTGAGCTATGCCAAAACCAAAGTTCAGCATTAGGAAAACTATCCAATGTAGTAGGGTATTAACAACACCAACACTTAAATAACGGGAAAAACGCTGCATCAGCATGTAGTTACCACACAAGACCAATAAAAAAACAGAAGCGCCTCCAATCGTGCATTCGGCGATTATCACATGGGTTAGCGATCAATGGGCTGCAACTCTACCCTAAAGCCGAGGACAGCGCGATATAGACCGGTCGACTATAAAAATATGAGTAGCTCTTTAAGTACCTGATCTAAAGTTTTCGTGTAATATCCATGCCAGGATTTCTGACACGGACAGAACCATGGAAAAACGCTTCGTTGCCCCTCTCACTGAACCTGAACAACAGACGCTGACCTCCG
>NZ_JBANSO010000032.1:0-41790 GCF_037070225.1 Vreelandella indica | reverse complement strand
CGAGGCTGCTCGGGTGGCCGGCCGGGTGGCCGCTTCAGGTGCGGTGCCGCCAGCTTCTGCAGGCCGGAGTGACTGCGCAGTCGGCCCAGGTACTCGATGTCGCGCTCTTCCAGGGCCTCCAGCGTCGCGTTGTCGGTGAAACCGGCGTCGATGCGCACCCGAACCTGGGCGCCGGTGCTCTCGTTGAGTCGCTTCACCAGGTGCGGGATCCAAGTGTCGGCGTTCTCGGCCGGGCCGGCGTTGCCCTCGCGCAGCAGCCCACCCACCATGTCGCCGGTCTCGGCCAGCGAGGCGACCAGCGGCGAGTAGATGCGGGCCCCGTAAAGGCCATGATAGGCCGACCCGCCCTGGTGGCCATGCACCTTGATCGGCAGGCCGTCGATGTCCAGCGTCAGCTGCTTGGGACGTTCACCGTTCTGCAGCGAGGTCAGGCGCCAGACCACCAGCCGCAGCAGGCCTTCGTGCACGGCATCGATATTGTCGTTACGACCGAGGCAGCTCAGCAGCCGCGACAGCGTGGCTTGAGACGGCCGGTCCTGGGCCAGGGGCGTTGTCCCGCGCGCATCGCTGCAGGCCAGCTGCCAGAGCGGATCACGGCGCAGCGTGTCGGTATCGCTGAGGTCGATCCAGCCCATCGCACGCTGCAGCACCAGGGTACGCAACTGGCTGGCCAGCGAATGAAGGATGCGCAGCGGGTGGCGTCGATCGACCAGATTGTCTTCCAGCGCCTCAATCACGCCGCTGTTGTCGAGGGCCTCACGCAACAGCAGAGCGCCGCTGTCGCTGGTAGTGCGCTGGCCGCTCAGCTCAACACGGACAGAGCCGTTGCATGAGGGCGTCCAGGTGGATAGGCTTTCACCCATGGCGAGTGGTCCTCTTGAATCGTGTTCTGGCAGGAACATCCTGATTCTACAAGAGAAAACCACTTGCCATCTTCGTTTTCAGGTCGGCCTCATGAATAAGCCGGGTTAATGACATCTGATTGATCATCACTGATAGCTTTTGGCAGCAAGGACCGACTGATTAAGCTCAATAGGTTTGTGGACTATTCGGGTGGCATGCTTAAACACCATCAAGCTAGCCGAGCGACGTACGGGACGCGACGCCCCAGCAATGGCTATATGAGTCAGTGCTACCCGTAGCCGCATAAAAATATGTCCGGCAGGCTGATTTCCTTTGCCGTCCTCGATAACTTGTTTGGCGGGGCCTTTCTGTCGACCAGAGTGCTCTATAGGTCTATGCAGGGCTGAATTCTGGGGTGAAGCGGCTCTCTAATAGCAATAATCAGTATGGCGGTTGGCCTGCTGTTATTTGTGCTGTTTACTGGCTCAACCGTTTTCCTATTACGTGCCATTGTCGAAACCTTTGGCCTGTATATAACCAACCTGCTGTCCATGGCGTTCTGGAATGACACGCTGGCACGTTACTCCAGCGAAGGCTGTATCGTAGAAAAAAGCAGCGTAGTGCCGTCGAACTCGCCGAGGGGGTAAATGCGGCTTCCCCCGTCTGACAAAGCAAATCTCGATTGCTTGGCCTCAGCATCAGAATAAGAAAAGATCATCTAATGGCAAGAGCAACGGCTCTACACTTATAAAGCTTTACTATCACGATCATCTGTATAGGCTATTAAAAGTAGAGTTATATCTCGTAAAAACGCTCGGAAACATAAAATTAGCAGGATTAGGCAATCTTCAGCGAGGAATACACCTACTGCTCGTTGCCATCCCTCTCTATCATTTCTCTCACGGTCTTAACGGCCAAAACATGCCGCCACCTGGCGCCCACCGCGATATATATCAGCCATATACTGGCTCTAAGCGGACGGGCATAAAGACTTCATTTTCCAGGTTATGCGGATATGTCATTCAATGAGAGGAATTAATTCCATGAAATACTCCACTATTATTATGCAGACAATTACCGCTAGCGCTTTAATCCTGGGCATGGCCGCTCAAGCTACCGCTGCAGAGTCAAACCAAGCTGGCTTCGACACTAGCAGCTCTACTCATGGCGGCACACGGGAAGGCAGCCCTCAGTACCGTGTTGAAGCAGAAGATGGCCAAGCCATTGAGTATCAAGAAAACCAGTCTTACCGCACTACGTTCGAGGCTGGCAGCCCTGCACTGGGCGGCACACGTGAAAGAATGCATCGTGACCTTGTTGAGATCGAGAGTAATCAGACCATGTCTCAACAGGTTGCTCATTCCGATCATGCTGACAACTTAGTACGCGGCACACGTGGCTAAACCCAGCGTCAATATATCGCGCCGACCTAGCAACTAAAGCGGCGCAGACATTTCGGGCCACCCAATCGGGTGGCCCGTTCTTGTATATAAGCAACGACAGTGACAATATCGCTGAAAATGCAGCCTAAGCAAGCATGCTTATGCGTGTTTCACCCCGCAACTTGATCATATCGGTCCGTGGTGGTGCGCCAAACATGCGGCTATATTCGCGGCTGAATTGCGACGGGCTTTCGTAACCAACTCGATAACTGGCCGTAGAGGCCTCAAGACCCTCTTTGAGCATCAACAAGCGTGCCTCGTGCAGCCTCAGCTTCTTCTGGAATTGCAATGGCGACATGCAGGTAACCTGCTTGAAGCTGTGGTACAGCGCAGATTCACTCATATTCACATCTTCCGCCAATTGCCTCACCCGCAGTGGCTCGGCGAAACGATCCTTCAGTACCGAAATCACCTGGAAAATTCGGTTTGACTGGCTGTCGATGGAAGCGAACTCACGCATGCGAGGGCCCATCTCGCCAACCAATGCACGGTAAATAATCTCGCGCCGAATCAGCGGCGCAAGTACACGCGCATCGGTGGGGGTGTCAAGCAATCGAACTAGCCGGGTCATTGCTTCCAGAATTTCCAGGTCGACCGAGGCGACACTCATGCCGCAGGCTGAATGTGGGAAGGCACTGGATTCGGTGACATGAGTGGCATCGCCCAACTGCAGCACCAGTTCGGCAACTTCGGCAGGGTCGATATTGATCTTAACGGCTAGAAAAGGATTCTCCGGCGAGGCATCTATCACCAGCTTGTTCACCGGAAGATCGACGCTGGAAACCATATAGCTGAGAGCACCGTAAACGATTTCACGATTCCCCAACTGTACAGTTTCGCGCCCCTGAGCAATAACACAGAGCGACGGCTCGTATACTGATGACATGCAACTGGTAGGCGCATCCGCTCGAAACAAGTTTAAGCCTGGAATAGCTGTTTCATATAGGCCCTCTTCACTCACTCTGGACGAGACGAGATCGGCAAGTTGCCGGCACATTGGGGCGGCAGTTAACTGCGCAGGAACTGACAAATAATTTGGATAGGCAATATTACTCATGACTGACCTCTCAATACGTAGAGGCAGTATACAGGATTAGGTAAATCATAGCCCGCTAACAAAAATGTCAAAAAAGCAGATAATCCACTGGGAAAATTACTCAAACCTAGGCTGTGCAGGCACTATGCTGGCACCATTGGTTGAGTTTAAGATTGTTTTTTTGATATTGGATTGTTGCAGTTTCATTAAAAAAATAGGATTAGGCAAATATTTCGTAGTAATGTGCATACCGTTACGGCTCCTCCAATCGAAACGACACCCAACGACCTCGATCGAGCTGCATTTTTGTTGCTCTTTCCTAAGGCTTTGTTTTCCTAATTGTCGATATGTTGTCTGCTGGCAGACGATGCTGGGCTAACCGCATTGCAGGAGGTCATCACCGTGGTCGGCCTGCCGATGTTTATTCTGGTGTTTATCATGATGTTCGCATTGTATCGCGGCCTCTCCCATGAGGATCTGAGCGAAGTAAGGGTACGAAGTAAGGGTAGGCAGCCCAGGCAGGAAGAGTTGAAGCCGGAAGATTAGGTGACGCACAACCTTATCCATCGCAGACCCTGCTCTTCTGGCGGGGTGGGCGTTGAAAGCTCAAGCTTACGACATCGTTCTCTTAGCAGCACATAAAGTGAAGAAAGCTTCGGCACTAAACTTAATTCAAGCTAAGCTTGATATAGGGGCTAGTGATATAACAGTAGCTTCTAAATAAAGAGCATAATAATTAACAATGAAGAGAAGGAGGCAAAATGGCGGTCAAACATACCCCAACAAATGAAGTGCATAAAGGATCAATAGGTGGCAAAACGGGTTGCGGGTTTGATACCCGTGAACACTCTTCCCACTGGGTAGCCATCTGAACGAATTAGCTGCGCTAAAAATGGGTGTAAGAACTAATATCCCAACCCAACAAAAAAGCCCACGACTAGGTCGCGGGCTTTTCTACAATTTGGCACGCCCGGCAGGTTTGAACCTGCGACCCTCGGCTTCGGAGGCCGGTTTCAATTTTACAGCCCATCTTTTTTATCACCGGAAAAATTTATAAAATTAAATATAAAACAATAGCTTATAATATTAATCACTGCCTTAAAACTCTTCACCAAAACACCAATTAACGCCATACTGTGCCTTTTGGCGGCACAATATTGGCACACACCGTGACTTTTCCGCGCCCTGTTTTTGACCGGATTTGACCTTTGGCCAACGCGCAATATGTGCCTGTTTAAATGATTTGGCTACGCGTAAAACGCCAATAGTGCCACCGCCGAAAAACGCAGCACCATACGCACAATCTGCCCTTACCACTACCATGTAAACTCATCATCAACGCCAACACGCGAACGGTTTCGGCTTTGGAGGCCGGCATGTCATCTGCTTATCGCAGCAAGTTGCCCATAGGTATTCAAACGTTTTCGGATATTCGGGAAGGCGGCTATTACTACGTCGACAAAACACCGTTTATTGAGCAGCTGACCCATCAGAACAAATACTACTTTCTTTCTCGCCCGCGCCGCTTTTAAAAGCCTGCTGCTAGATACCTTGGGCTGCCTATTTGAAGGCCGAGATCATCTGTTTCAAGACTTATATATTCATGATAAGTGGGACTGGCAACAGCAGTACCCCGTGGTGCGTTTGAGTTTGGTAGCGGTGTTGCCAACAGCCGTGAGGATTTAGATGCCAACATCCGCTATCAGCTTCAGCAGCAACGGAAAAGCTGAATATTGAAACACCGCCTCCCGAACGCATTGCAGACAACTTTGCCAGTCTGCTTGAAAATGCACGGAGTGTTCACGGCCAACGCGTGGTGGTGCTCATCGACGAGTACGATAAGCCCATTTTGGATAACCTCTTGAATACTGAACGAGCCCGCGAACTTCGCGAGGGACTGAAAAACCTCTAGAGCGCGCTTAAAGACGCCGACCCTCACCTGCATGACCGGCGTTTCCAAGTTCAGCAAAGTCAGTCTATTTTCGGGGCTAAACAACCTCAACGACATTACACTAGATGCCCCTTACGCCGCCATTTGCGGCTACACCGATCACGATATTAATACGGTATTTGCCTCCGAGCTGCCAGGTCTTGACTGTGAAGAGATCCGCGCTGGTACAACGGCTACCGCTGGGGCGGAAAGCACGTCGATACTGTTTATAACCCCTTTGATGTATTGCTGCTGTTACAAAAACGCGAGTTTGGGCCGTACTGGTTTGAGAGCGCCACGCCCAATCTATGTAACGTCCCCTTCACTCCAGCAGTGAACCCCAACTGGTGTTTTCCTACGGCTCGGGTATCACCGTCTGCATCCTTCTGCTGGCCGCCGAACTGGCGGGCTACCATCAGCTATCGCTGTACGACGGTCCTTGGGCAGACTGGGGGAGCGATGAAGCACTGCCAGTGAATTAGGGTGTTGAGATGCCAGCCATCACAGCAATGAACAACCTGCTGTTGGGAGTCAAACGCAGCCACAACTGGCGCTGATGCCTATTGAGAGACAGCACTCACCACTACCGCTACTCCTTGGTGAGTTTATCCCACTCACCATGCTGCCACACAAACCCTTCAATTGAGGCGCTGTAAAGCTCATCATGCCAGGGGCAGGCAATGGTAATTAAGGTACCCAGCGTTTCAGTCTGCCATTGCGCAATAAGCGCTGCCATTGCGCCTAACACTGTCTTCTTGTTGTCATCATCGACATACGCAAACACCGTCACTTTCACAGGCGCTGCCATGTTGATGACTTTTTTAAAGTCAAAAAGCACCGCTTCCACCGTTTGCTTTGACGACGCCAACACACCCCACTCGCTCTCTAACGCCAGCAGAATACGCTGGTGTGGATTATGAAACGTGAAGTCGCAAAGAAACTCCCGTGGACGGCCAGGGGCATTACAATAAACAATCCCGTTAGCGGGAAAAACAGCCGATTGCGCGTTGCAAGCCGCTTCAGCAGCCTGAAAAACGCGAAGCGTATCATCTGCATTATGGGTTTTGGCAACCAAAGTACGCCCACGCGTTTCATCCAACGCTTTAGCAAACGATACAAAAAAGTAGGGTGCATCAAATGTCATCATCCGTTCCCTTTACACATTACCCCTAGGTTAGGTAGCGCTGCTTTTACGCCAGCAGCATTTTCGTATACTCACGCTGCTGTTTTATCGCGTCGTCTAAAATAGCCAGCAGCTTGTCGTAATCCTCTGGCATGTTTGCATCCATGCCGGCTTCCTCAAAGCTCCTTAGCGTGGCTTGGGTGTCGCCGACGAGCGCTTGAAGCTCGTGAATTACGCGCTGGTGATCATCAGGCGTCATGCTGGCCCTTGGGTTTGGAGTGTCGATAACACGCTGGTAAAGCGTTTGGCGATTTGCATCTCAATGTTTTCGTGTTTACCCAGAGTAAGTAGCTCAACCTTGCGCAGATAGTTCATCACCGCTTCTTGCTCACGGTAGTTTTTTAACCCTGAGGTTACTCGACCGGTTACAAGTTATTACCCGTGTCTGCTAACTACAGAGAAATGGCCTTCATTCACAAAATCCATTGATAAACTTTCTCATTATACAATTAGTTCTTAGGACTTACTTTGAGACGTTTACACTACGCTGTGTGGTACGGTGATAGTGCTAGCTGATTTTTACCCATAATAATAAAGCAGGGCATTCTATGACCTCATTTCGCCATCTTCTCAACGTTAAAGAGCTAGGCTACGGCACCACGCCCATTTTGCTGATTCATGGCTTTGGTTGCGACCAAACGGTATGGCGTCGCCTTCTTCCAGTACTTGAGAAAGACTACCGACTGATCCTAGTCGACCTTGCAGGTTTCGGCGGTGCCGCACCGGAAGCCTACGACAAAGCGCGGCATGGTACGTCCTCCGGTCATGCGGATGACATCGTCGCCCTATGTGATGAATTAGGCTTGGAAAATGCGCTGATGCTTGGCCACTCCATCGGGGGGACCATCGGTATGCTCGCCTCTATCCAACGTCCCAAGGCCTTCCGCCGTTTAGTGATGATTTGTAGCTCTGCGCGGTACCTTGACGACCCTCCTGACTACCAGGGTGGCTATACGCATGAGCAGCTTGATAGCCTGATGCTTCTTATGGAGCAGAATTACCTCGATTGGGCCGGTACCGTCTCGCGGGTGGCGCTTGGCGATGCTGCCACTGAGACTCACCAGCAGAACCTGCAACAACGCTTTCTTTCCGTATCACCTGAGGTACTGCGACCACTGGCAAGAAGCATTTTTCTCGGTGATACCCGCCACCACCTGCCCAGCGTCACGGTGCCTAGCCTAATCATTCAAACTGCCCGCGACGCCATGGTGCCTCTCGAGGCAGCCCAGTACCTGCAACAGCACCTCCCCGATGGTGAACTCGTGGTGCTGGATGCAGGTGGCCATTATCCCCAGCTCACGGCCCCTGACATCTTGGCTCAAGCCCTGCGGGAGCGGCTCGACATGCAGAAAGGCTGATCCCTATGAGTTTGAGAGCTTCCGATTTGGCCCGCTGGTGGCAGTTCGCTCCGTCTGGTCAGGTGGTTATTGATGAGCAGGGCAAAGTTCTGTTGGCCAATTACACCCTCCGTGATTGGCTAAGCTGCTCGACAAGCCAGCTGATTAACCAGCCGGCAAGCGACCTGTTTACGGTTGAGTCGCGCATGCTGTACCTCGGGGTTCTAGCGTATCGACTCACCGATGTAGGAGCAGTTGATGAAGTCCATCTCAACCTACGCTTGGAAAATGACGATGCCCTTCCAGTACTCTGCAGTGCGCGCCGCCTGGGCGCGGAAGAGCCCTCCCTGACGTTAATTTCGATGCTGCCCATAGGCCGTAAGGATCAACTAGAACGCGAACTGCTAGAAGCTCGCCAGGCAGTCCAACACGCTCTGGAGGAGAAAAATGCGGTCATCGCCGAGCTAGAATCGATGCGCGCCACATTAGAATCGCACAACTCGGAACTACAGCGTCTCACCATGCAGCTTGGCCATGAGGCTAACAGCGATGCGCTTACCGGCTTGCCCAACCGACGCCATTTCGATCTCGTGCTGCAGGAGAGACTAGCCTTAGCAGCCGTCGCTCGTTCCTCTGATGTTTTCAGCGTGGCTATCTTGGACATCGACCACTTTAAGCCAGTCAACGATGAACATGGGCATGCTGTCGGTGACCATGTCCTACAACAGCTTGCTACGCTGCTTTCATCGCAACTACGCGGCCAAGATATTGCCGCGCGTATCGGCGGCGAGGAGTTCGCCCTGCTGATGCCGGACACCTCCATTGATGAGGCAGTCAACGCCTTGGATCGCTTGCGCCTTGTCATTGAGACGTACCATTGGCAACCAGTTCCCATCACCGCCAGCTTGGGCGTGACAGGCTATCTGCCGGAAGATACGAGCGAAAGCCTGATGGCGCGCGCCGACGACGCCCTATATGCGGCCAAACACCAGGGGCGTAACCACGTCGCACGAAGATGAAGAGGAGCTTGTCATGCAAGCCAGAGCGACAGCACTAAACGCACGGGATGATATTGAGCTGCCTTACCGGATACGAGATGTCGCCGCGGATGTTGGCCTACTCATGGTCGCCACCACGTTTACTCTGCTGGGAGGCACAGGTCTCATCGGGCATCTCCTCGGCATTGCCTATCCGCTGAGCGGTGTGATGGTGGTCGACGCTGCCTTAACTGGTTTCCTGGCTGGCCTCTGCTTGTTGGGTTGGCTGTTTAATCGGCACTGGCTGAACTACTTGGCAGCCATGCCGTTGGCGGTGGTCACTCTCTACACCCTAATACATAACGGCTTAGCCGATGGGCCCTGGGTAGGAACGTCTTGGGTGACCGGTGGCCCAAGAATTCTCTCGGCGGCGGCGTTTCTGCTCTTTCTAGTGGCCCAATGCACCGCTCTAGGCATGAAGCGGCCTTGGCACCGGTTAGTCTGGGCCGTTAGTGGGTTGCTAGCACTAGGCGCGGGTAGCTTTTCACTGCTGCTAATGCTGCTTCCGGCTAGCCGTTTAGATTGGGCAGAAGGCTTTGTGTCTGCCCCTATACTGGCCACCCTTTACGCCCTGCTGGGTGGTGTTACTTTCGTTGTCGCCGCCTGGCGCGGTAGTCGTCGCTTGATTCCCCTGGGCAGTCTGACCAAGATCGCCGCCGTTGCTGGCGTCATGGTCAGTTGTCTCGCCTGGTACACCCTGAGCTGGAGCGCTCAGAACGATATGCAACGTCAGGCAGCCATCTTGATAGATAATGCTGCTCTCAATGCACGCCACATAATGAAGACACAGCTGGAATTTATTCAGCGTTTGGCATGGCGTAGGGGGTTAAATGATATTCCTGAACTGGTGGGCAATTGGGAGCACGATGTTCAGACCTACTTTCGACATGCCCCTTATTTAAAGAGCCTTGCCATACTGAACCCTAACGGGAGCCTTGAAGATCTGCGCGTTTCTAATGAGGAATATCAGCGCCACTTTGTTCAGGAGATAAATCTATCCCGCCTTCGCGATGAGCTACTCTCTGGGTGGGAAGAAGCGTTGGCATACACGATACCGAGCAACCCGAGGACGTTACTGATTATCGCGCCCTTAGGTAACGGCACAGGCAGCCGTCTAATCGCGGAGGTCGACTTGGTGGGGCTGCTTGAACACGAGCTTAGCCTACCCTTAAACCTTTTGCGGCTTTCAGTCGGTGGAGACACACCTTATCTGGTCATAAGGCACCCTGACCGTCTGGCCCACGGCAGTGGTAAACGATCTCTCCCACACCTTGAACGTCGCCTTGTCGGCCTTCCCGGCGGCACTCGCTTAACGCTTGATGTCCATATGAACGCCACATCAAGCATGCTGCAGGCAGGTGTTATGCCGGCAGGTTTTGCTATCGCTGGCCTGACGCTCAGTTATCTGCTGGCCCTGAGCCTGGGGCTGGTCAGGCTGGTGGTCTGGCGCTCACGTGAGCTGTTGAGTGCCCGACAGCGCCTTGAAGCGCAATACGACCTCGAACAACGTTATCGTTCACTTTACCTCTACCATCCTGATGGCGTCTTTTCGCTCGACCATGCAGGCCATATTGTTACCGCGAATGATGCCTGCAGCAAAATTACCGGGCGCACCAACGATAAGATAATCGGACGTCATTTTTCTACCCTATTGCAGCCTCAAGATATCGAGCGAATGCAGGCTCTTTATGCGTCGACATTGTCCGGACACCCCACCCAGGTGGAACTGCAGATAACCAGGAGTGATGGGCATGGGCGGTTCCTTGATTTGACTACAATGCCGATTATTGTTGACGGGGAGACACACGGTGTCTTCGGCATCGTTAAGGACATTACTAAACAGTATGAGCAGGAAGCCCAACTGGCTTATCAGGCCTCCCATGATCTGTTAACCGGCCTCCCGAACCAAACGACCCTTGATGAGCGCCTGAAGGAAGCGTTTGATCAGGCGCAGCAGTCGGGCAGCTTACTGGTCGTGATGCATCTCGACCTGGACGGCTTTAAGGCGGTTAATGACGGACTGGGCTATCACATCGGCAACCAACTCTTGGTGGCGGTGACCGACCGACTGCAGCCGCTAACCGGGCCAGACGATACGCTGGCTCGCCTCACCGGTGACGAGTTCGCCCTACTGTTCAATCATCTCCAGGACCATCAGGCCGGGGGCGATATGGCCGAGCAGATGATTGATGCACTGTCAGCGCCTTTCCAGCTCGAAGGCAGGGCTGTCCATATCAGTGCCAGCATAGGCGTCGCTTGTAATGCCGAATCTTGTGAATACGCTTATGAGCTGATGCAACGCGCCGACCTTGCCATGACCGACGCCAAACAAAAAGGGCGCAACACCTGGCAGTGGTATCAGGGCGAAGAGCAGCGCGTAACCGAAGCATCCGTTACCCTGCGACACGGCTTGCATACAGCCTTGCAGGATGATCAATTCGAACTCTACTACCAGCCCATCGTGGAGGCAGTGAGTGGTCGCATCCGTGGATTGGAGGCGTTAATCCGCTGGCAACATCCCGAGGGAGGTATGATCTCGCCAGGAGAGTTTATTCCGCTTGCAGAGCAAACGGGGCAAATCATTCCAATGGGGCGCTGGATTATGCGTCAGGTGTGCCAAGATGCTGCAACCATGCTGGCTGCAGGCGGGCGTAGGGTGCCAGTAGCTGTCAATATCTCATCGCTTCAGTTTCGAAGAGAGGGATTTCTTGACGATCTTCATCAGGCGCTAAGTGCTTCTGGCCTCCCACCCGAGTTTCTGGAACTGGAGGTTACCGAAAGCGTTCTGCTGGATGGGTCTGAACAGGCCACTGAGCTGATCAATCAGCTCAACGCCATGGGGATTAAGGTGGCACTCGATGACTTTGGCACCGGTTTCTCCAGCCTGAGCTATCTGCGTGATCTGCCCATTCACAAGATCAAGCTAGACCGAGCCTTCATCAAGGACATCACGACCGACAAACGCAATGCCGCTATTGTGCAGGGGATTATCACCATGTCGCACCAACTGGGTCTGCTAGTGGTGGCCGAGGGCATTGAGGAGCTCAAACAGCAGCAGGATCTCGTCCGCCGTCACTGCAATCTATTGCAAGGGTTCCACTTCGCCAGGCCTATGCCGTTAGAAGCCGTCATGCAACTGCCGGATCAGTTACCTGCATCTTCTCACGCCTGAGGTTTAGACCTCTGGCTCCATGTCTATTAGTCACAGGTTTCAGGCATACGGTAGCTCTAGACATAGCGAGGAAGGAAGGCGGAGAAACGTGTGTGATATCGAGCGCCATCACAAATGTTATGCAAATCAAAATATAATTTCCCGCTTGTAACTTAACCTTACTAGCCCTGCGATCACGCCCCATAAGAGGGAGTACAAGCATCATGATCGTGTAGATCAATTGACAATGGACACATTATGATTAGTTTATAGGATCGCTTGGCACCTATCTGCAATCCACCGAATGTATCGCATTAGCAGGGGTAATTACCGTGGCATTTTCGTTGGATGATAGTACTGAACAGCTGGCGAATACTTTACCAGTGGTGGCCCGCCTATTTGATATTAGTGGCGCTGCGATTTCTTTATTCGATGACCATGACAGGTTGGTTTATGGAAATGCCCACTACTATCAACTCATCTGTCATACGCAAGGGTCGCACCCAACTTGGCCGGATGTCGTACGTGACAATTACGCCAAGAGCCAGGGGCTAATTATAGAGACGGAGGATATTGAATTATGGATTCGGTTGGCGCTCGCAAAGCGACGCAAGCAAACCTATCGCCAGTTTGAAATTGATGCATGGGATGGCCGCTGGCTGCTGATGACAGAAACCCTGATTCCGGATGTTGGCCTGCTCGGTATCGGTGTGGATATCACCCAGGCAAAGACCTTAACGACGGCATTAAAACGAGAATACCAGAACGCGCTGGTCAAAGCGGAAACCGACCCACTAACTGATATGGGCAATCGCAGAGCGCTAGAGCGTTTGCGTAAGATACTCGTGAGTAAGGGACGCCATTTTCAGGTGACTGCGTTGATGATAGATATTGACCAGTTCAAGCCCTACAACG
Source organism: Vreelandella indica (assembly GCF_037070225.1). Taxonomy (NCBI): domain Bacteria; kingdom Pseudomonadati; phylum Pseudomonadota; class Gammaproteobacteria; order Oceanospirillales; family Halomonadaceae; genus Vreelandella; species Vreelandella indica. Next base: position 28,916 of record NZ_JBANSO010000032.1, on the reverse strand, counting down.
ATAGGCTGGGGCATTTGCAGGGTGACCTTTGTTTACAGCAGGTGGCCCTGGCGATTCAGAATAGTCTAAGAGAGTGTGAAGCTTACGCAATAAGATTAGGGGGTGACGAATTTCTGGTGCTACTACTGGATGCACCTTTATCAAAACCACAGCAAGTGGCTCATCGAATTAGAAACAGTTTACTTAGAAGTGCCATTCCCCATCCTACGACAGATTCTGGTCTTGTTACCCTCAGCATGGGCCTTGCCAGTCGGGACATCATCGATCCAGAAGGCTTTTCAACGTTACTTAAAGACGCTGACGATGCGCTCTATGACGCTAAACGTAGTGGGCGTGACTGTATCAACGGCCTTAGAAATTGGTAGCGTTGATGAGTAATCGCTACAGGCTATGCGCAAAGTCGCTCCCGTTTGTTGACTTGATTAAGTGTCTGAGGCTGCGCCTATTAACTCATCAGAGTGTATTGACATGGCGCCGCTCTTTATCACCGTGGCCGCTTCACATCGAGCGTCTTTATGAGAGCGGCTCACTCCCATTTCCTTGCGGGTCGCTGAAGCAGTAAACCAATGTCGCCAGTACGAGTACGCCAGCAAGAAGGAAGAATAACAAGCAGTACTGCTCGCTTGGAAACAGTTGATTTTCATATGCAATACTCATTATCCATCCGCTGATGCTTTGAATCAGGGCAACACCGATAAAGCTTAATGCCGTGAGGAACGCCATCCCCCGTCCATAATAGGCTGGCGTCAGAAAGCTTCGACAATGGGACATCAATAACGGATAGTTAAAACCAAAAAGCCCTACAGCAACGAAGGCCCACATCGCAAAATAGGGTCCCTCAGACGGATAAATCGCTAATACAAACAAGGGAACCAAGGTCAACACAGAACTGAAAATCACTAGCTGTTTAGTCCTTTTCAGTAAACGGTCCAATACGCCCAGCATGAAGGTGCCGATCCCCAGCGCAATCGACATCGCCAGTATAATGTTGCCCCGCTCGTCGGTTCCCAACTGAAATACCTCTGCCAGGTAAGGGCCACTCCAAAGTCCACGAATAGCCATCAAAACCGCATAACTAGTCAGAAACATCGGGATAATCGGCCATAGTCCCCGTACGGTGGTGACACACGCCATTCCCTGCAGCAAGTTTATCAGCGAATGGTTTATGCTATCAGGACGGTCCGCCTTCAGCCCCAACAGGCAACAGCTAGCCGAAAGTGCGGACAACACTGTGACAAATAGAAGTGCAGACCGCCATCCCAGCCATTCGGCAAGAAGGGCCAACGGGGTAGTGCCGAGCAGATCACCGATGCTGCCAACCGCAATTATTAATGTGGTGTAATAGGTAAAACGGTCAGGAGGAAAATTGTGACCTATGAATAGCATCGTCCCGGTGAATATAGGCGCACAGCCGACACCAATAAGCACCTGTCCAACTAATGCGAGCGAAGATGAACTGGCTGTTGAAAAGAGTACCGTGCCTAGTACTGCTAGCCACATGAATAGAGCGATGCTTAGACGCGCACCAAGTCGATCCAGCGCCAGGCCACTGGGCACTTGGGCAACTGCAAAACTAATAAAAAATGTCGACGAAAGCAGCCCCAGGCCACCTTCACTTAAGGCAAGATCAGATGATATTTCCGGCGCAATCACCGAGATCATGCTGCGATAAAACAGGCTGATCGAGTAGGCGAAACAAAGTATTAACATGTTACGCATTTAACGTATCCATAAGCAGAGACTAAAATTTTTGTTGAATTGGGGTGCTCAGGTAGGGTGTTCGGAATATCAAGCAACTTTTATCACTGCATGCAGGCCAAAGCTCACCGAATAAGCAATACTTGTACTTCGTCGGGAGTCATCCGCCGGAGCCGGAGACCGGCGTATCCGCGCGTTTCTCGTCTCAGAAGAATTAGTGATAAATCCTCGGCCCGCATGGCTAGGCGCTTGTGATACACCGATCAGTAGTCGTCAACGAGCAGCTGCCATTGCTGTCGTGTTCTCCTTTTGCGCCCTTCTTCGGTTCTGTTTTCTCGCGTTTCCTGTCGGTCAAGGCTTCTTCAATCGCTACTGCTGGGCAGCCATACCTGCAAGCAGGCCCTGGGCCATTTAGCAGACAACATGCCTGGCGAGCGAAGCTGCTCAAAACTTTGAACGTGACCTGCCCAAACCCGATTCGGCATGCGCCCTATCATCGGCTATCACTGATGGCATCAATACCCATAACGCGCCCAGTCCCATGAACAGCGATAAGGCTGAAGCAGCGGTATAAAGGCTGGCCCGAATTATTTTAGATGAGGTTAATCAATCATCCGGGCCCCGAAAACCAGCCGAAACAGTCTAAGCGAGATTGCTGATTGTCAGCACTCAATGGCGTTCACGGCCAGACCGCCCTTGGAGGTTTCCTTGTACTTAGCCTGCATATCAGCACCTGTGTCACGCATGGTGCGAATGACTTTATCCAGGGAGATGAAGTGCTCGCCATCCCCGCGCAGGGCCATCTGGGCGGCATTGATCGCCTTTACCGAGGCGATAGCGTTACGCTCGATGCAGGGCACTTGCACCAAGCCCCCCACGGGGTCGCAGGTCAGCCCCAGGTTGTGCTCCAGCCCAATCTCGGCGGCGTTTTCCACCTGGCCCACGCTGCCCCCCATCAGTTCGGCGAAGCCGGCGGCGGCCATCGCGCAGGCCGAGCCAACCTCCCCCTGACAGCCCACCTCGGCACCGGAAATGGAGGCATTTTTCTTACACAGGACACCCACAGCACCGGCGGTAAGAAGAAAGTCCACTACGTCACGCTCGTTGGCACCCTTGCGAAACTGCATATAATAGTGCAGCACGGCGGGGATGATGCCGGCGGCGCCGTTGGTAGGGGCGGTTACCATACGCCCGCCGGCGGCATTTTCCTCATTGACCGCCAAGGCATAGAGGTTGACCCAATCCATAGCCGACATCGTGGAGGCGATCAAGGAGTCGTCGTCGTCGCTTTCCAGCATCCGTTGATGCAGCGCTTTCGCACGGCGCCTGACGTTCAGCCCGCCGGGCAGCACGCCTTCGGCCTCAAATCCCTTCACCACGCAGGCCTTCATGGCTTCCCATATTTCGCAGAGCCCTGCACGGATCTCGGCCTCGCTGCGCCACATCTTCTCGTTGGCCAGCATCAGTTCGCTGATGCGCAAGCCACTCTCCCGACACATCCTTAACAGCTCGGCGCCGGTCTGGAAATTATAAGGCAACTGAGAGGTGTCTCTATCTAGCTCGCCACTACTCGCCTGGGCGTCGTCGATGACGAAGCCGCCGCCCACCGAGTAGTAGGTGTTCTGGTAGAGTTCGCCAGCATGGCCGTGGGCGATCAACCGCATGGCGTTGGGGTGGTAAGGCAAGCTATCGGGATGCAACTGCATGTCACGCTCCCACAGGAAAGGCACGCTATGCTGATCATCCAGCCGCAACGTAGACACTTCCCGCAGTTGGTCGATGCGCGGCCCAATCACAGTCGGGTCGATCTGATCCGGGCGCTCGCCCATCAAGCCCATGATCACGGCGTGGTCTGTCCGGTGGCCGATACCCGTGGCGGAAAGAGAGCCGAAAAGCTGCACTTCAATACGCGCCACCTCGTTCAGCAGCTTATGGGCGTGCAGTTCACCGACGAAGTCATAGGCTGCCCGCATGGGCCCCACCGTATGCGAGCTCGATGGACCGACGCCGATCTTGAACAGTTCAAAAACGCTGATGGGCATGTCTCTCCCCCTTAAAAAATGATTGTTGTTATCTGTGTTAGCGATTGAATACCACGGTACGCCTGGCATGCAGGAAGACACGACGCTCCACATGCAGGGCGATCGCCCGGGCCAGGGTTAGGCATTCGATATCGCGCCCTTTGGCTACCAGGTCGTCGGGGTAGTCGGCATGGCCGACCGGTTCCACCCCCTGGGAGATGATTGGCCCTTCATCCAGGTCATTGTTGATGTAGTGAGCCGTGGCACCGACCAGCTTTACGCCCTTCTCGTACGCCTGGTGGTAGGGCTTCGCGCCCTTGAAACCCGGCAGCAGTGAATGGTGAATATTTATCGCCCGCCCCGAGAGTTTTTGACACATCCCGCTGGAAAGCACCTGCATATAGCGGGCCAGAATCACCAGCTCGGCGCCGGTCTCCTCGATCACCTTCGCAACCTGCGCCTCCTGCTCGAGCTTGGTCTCCGGGGTGATCGGAAAATGGTGATAGGGGATGTCGTGCCATTCCGCCAGCGGTGCCAGGTCCGGATGGTTGGAGACGATGGCGCGTATCTCGATAGGCAGCTGGCCGACGCGGTAGCGGTAGAGCAAATCATTGAGGCAATGATCAGCCTTGGAGACCATGATCACCACCGGCATACGTGTGCCTGGGGCTATCAACTCGGAGGCCATCGCAAATTCAGCGGCCCTTTCGGCGAAGCCGGCCTGGAAGGCTTGGGCATCGAAGCTTTCCTGCTCGGGACGAAACTCGGTGCGGATGAAAAAACCGCCACTGAGCCGATCGTCAAACGATTGCTGCTCGGTGATGTAACAGCGCTGTTCTTTCAGAAAGCGTGTCACGACGTCCACGGTCCCAAGCCGACTGGCACACTGGGCGGCCAATATCCAACCATTGTTTTTATCTTGCATAGCATGTCTCTCTCGAACGCAGCCGTCTTTCGTCGGCGCCTTCTATCTCAGGCATCGACGCCGATGGCGTATTCTTTACCGGCATCTAATAGCCAACGATAGAGGTAGTCTGCGAAGCTACGGCGCAATACCAGCTCCCAGCGGTTCTCCGTCGGGCGGCGCAGGATCAGGTTACTTTTAGCAAAGACCGTGGTGACTCCTTTGCCCACTAGGAAAGCCTCGGGATGGACGTCGTAGGCCGTCGACTTCATCAGCAATTCGCGGGCCTTGTCGCCTTCAAGCTCAAGCAGGGTCTGGCCGCCGCTGACGTTGACGATGGCGTAGTGAGCATCGCCCAAAACTTTGCGCAGCCGGTTTTCGAGTTCGAACTCCTCGCCGCCGGGCACGATCAGTAGCCACTCATCCGGCGAGAGCCACTGGATCGAGCACTCGCCACTCTCGTCCCCGATCAGGCCGTTGGGGCGCCCCGGCAGGCCGAAGCCAAGCACTTTGCGTACCGCTTCGTCGAGTACGATGGCACCGCCGCGCAAGATTAAATACCCCAGCATGGCACGCTCGCGCAGCACGACACGGCTCTTGGCGCTGATGCTGGGACGGCCGTTGTTATGGTAAAACCAGGCCAGCGGGGACTCCACCGGCACTGCCGCTTTGGGATGCGTATCGAAGGTTCTGACGTTCTCGGCAATCGAATTAGACATGCTGGCGCTCCCCCTTGGGATCGTAAAAGATAGGGCTGACGATCTCGGCCTCGTGCATCTGCCCATCGACCATGGGCAGATAGACGGTCTCGCCCATCCGCTGTTGTCCGCCCTTGACCACCGCCAAGGCAATACCGTGACCGAGAATGGCGCTGTAGTAGCTGGAGGTGACATGGCCCTTCATGGGCATCGGGATCGCATGCCCCGGGTCGAAGACGATCTGGGCACCCTCCTCCAGTATCACCGTCGGATCCTTGGGTTTCAGGCCCACCATCTGCTTGCGGTCCTGTCGGGCGGTATCCGGGCGTGTCAGGGCCCGCTTACCGATCCAGGAAAATGGTTTGTCGTAACCCACTGCCCACTGCATCCCCAGATCTTCAGGCGTGACTGAACCGTCAGTCTCTTGCCCCGCAATGATCAGGCCCTTCTCTGCCCGTAACACGTGCATGGTCTCGGTGCCGTAAGGCGTCAGGTCATACTTTTCACCATGCTCGAACAGCGTCTTCCACACATGCAATGAATAGTTAGCCTGCACATTAATCTCGAATGAAAGTTCGCCAGTGAACGAGATGCGGAACACCCGTGCAGGAACATCGGCGACCGTGCCTTCGCGCCAATCCATAAACTTGAAGGCGTCACGATCCAAGTCGATATCAGTGATCTCCTCGAGCAGCTTGCGTGCTTCCGGACCAGTGACGGTGATCGTCGCCCAGTGGTCGGTGACCGAGGTGAAATATACTTGCAGCTCGGGCCACTCAGTCTGGTGCCACAGCTCCAGCCACTCCATCACGCCGGCGGCCCCCCCCGTGGTGGTGGTCATCAAAAAGTGATTCTCGCCCAGACAACTGGTCGTCCCGTCGTCCATGAGCATGCCATCGTCTTTGCACATCAAGCCGTAGCGCACACGCCCAGGCGCTAATTTGGCCCATTTATTGGTGTAGACACGCCCCAGGAATTCTCTGGCATCCGGCCCTTGGATATCGATCTTGCCCAGGGTCGTGGCATCCAGTATGCCCACCCCCTGACGCACGGCCAGGCACTCCCGGACCACTGCATCAGCCATGCTCTCGCGTTTGCCGTTGACGGCTTCGGCACCTTCTTGTGGAAAGTACCAGGGGCGCTTCCATTGGCCGACATCTTCGAACTCGGCACCACGTTCCACGTGCCACTGGTGTAGGGCCGTGTAGCGCTCAGGGTCAAACAGGTCGCGACAGTGACGACCGGCGATAGCGCCGAAGGTCACCGGCGTATAGTTGGGGCGGAACACTGTAGTGCCCACATCAGGAATCGTCTTGCCCAGGCAACGTGCGGCGATCGCCATGCCGTTGATATTGCCGAGCTTGCCCTGGTCGGTGCCAAAGCCCATGGCGGTGTAGCGCTTGACGTGCTCAATGGACTCGAAGCCTTCGCGGGTCGCCAGCTCAATGGCCGCCGCCGTAACATCGTTCTGTAAATCGACGAACTGCTTGGGGCCACGCAGCGTCGATTTCTCATGGGGCACCTGATACAGGGCGCAGGCGGCACCTTCGCGGCGAGCCTCAACCTGGGGCAGCTCAACCGCCTGGACAGACCGGCCGAGCGCCTCCAGGGCACGGGCAGCCATGGTAGCGCCATCGGCCAGCCCTTCGGCCAGGTCATGGATGCCGCGGGCACTGCCCGCGGCGTGCACGCCCTTCACCAAACTGGGCACGAAGCCAAGAATCTCGTCGTTCCAGGTCGGCCGCGCGCCGGTGTGGGAGGCCAGGTGGAACACCGGGCTGTAGCCGCCGGAGGTGGCGATGGTATCGCACGCCAACGTCTCAGCCTGACCGGTCACCTTGAACGCATCAGCGTCGATGGTGGCGATGCGGGCGCCGTTTACCCGAGTGCCTCCCTTGGCTTCAAGCACAGCACTGCCGGTGATAATACGAATTCCTCGGGCGCGGGCTTGCTCCACCAGGTCGCCATCCGGCGCCTTACGGGCATCGACGATGGCCACTACCTTTCGGCCGGACGCTGCTCCCAGGTCATGCCAGTCCAGGGCGGCGCGGTAAGCGTGGTCATTGCTGGTCGAGAGCACCAGCTTATTCCCAGGTACCACACCGTAGCGGCGAATGTAAGTAGAAACGGCACCGGCCACCAGGTTGCCCGGCACGTCGTTATTGGCGTAGACCAGCGGCCGCTCGTGGGCGCCACTGGCCAAAAGCACTTGGCCAGCGCGCACGCGATGCATCCGCGACCGGCTGGGGCGATAGCCGTTAATCAGCGGAGCGGTCTCGCCGAGATGCTCGGTGCGCCGCTCATGCAGGGTGACGAAGTGGTGGTCATGGTAGCCATTGGCGGTAGTACGCGGAAGCAAGGTGACGTTATCCAATGCGGCGAGTTCACCTATTACGCGCTCCACCCACTGGGCGGCAGGTCGGTGGTCAAGCTGCTCGCGACTGTCGAGCAGCGAGCCGCCCATCTCCTCCTGCTCGTCACAGAGAATCACCCTGGCCCCGCTGCGTGCTGCGGTCAGTGCCGCCGCGAGGCCCACGGGACCGGCACCGACCACCAGGAGGTCACAGTGCTGGTGCAAATGGTCGTAGCTGTCCAGATCGCTCTGCATAGGACTGCGCCCCAGTCCTGCGCCCTTGCGGATGTACTTTTCATAGGTCATCCACATTGAGGCCGGCGCCATGAAGGTCTTGTAGTAGAAGCCCGGCGGCATGAAGCGCCCGCCCAGCTTGCCCACCAGGCTCATAACATCGCGCTGGACGTTAGGCCAGCCGTTGGTGCTCTGCGCCGTGAGGCCGTTGAACAGCGCTTGCTGAGTGGCGCGCACGTTGGGCACTTGAGCAGCCTCGGTACTGCCTAACTGTACCAAGGCATTGGCCTCTTCAGCGCCAGCAGCGACGATGCCCCGCGGCCGCGAGTACTTGAAGCTGCGGTTAACGATGTCGACCCCGTTGGCCATCAGCGCCGAGGCCAGGGTATCGCCGGTATGGCCCTGGTACTGTTTGCCGTTGAAGGTGAAGCCCAGTGAGTGGGCGCGATCGATGCGTCCGCCTTCGCTAAGACGGTTCGGCTGTTTTAACGACTGTTTCAAAGACTTGCTCATGCCTTGACTCCTTCCTGACGCTCGACCACTTCCGCCTCGGCAGCGGCTTTCTCAGCGGCGACCTGCTCGGCGGGTTTGCCCTCAGGATGCTCGGCTGTGAAACGCGGCGGCTCACCGATCTTGTAGGTCTCGTATATTTCGTAGGTCACGGTATTACGCGTGATGTTGAAGAATTTGCGACAACCGATGGCATGCACCCATAACTCATGGTGGATGCCACGCGGGTTGTCGCGGAAGAATAGGTAATCTCCCCATTCTTTATCGCTACAGGCCTCGGGATGCTCTGGGCGAGCAAGGTGCGCCTGACCCTTGGCATGGAACTCCTCTTCCTCGCGAAGCTCCCCACAGTAGGGGCAATGGATATGGAACATGCTACTGACTCCTTTTAGTGGGCCACGCCTGCGGCGCCGTGCTCGTCAACCAGTGCCCCGGTGTGAAAGCGATCAATGGAGAACGGTGCGGCAAGTGGATGCGCCTGGTTCTTGGCCAGTGTCCAGGCGAAGACGTGACCGGAGCCTGGTGTGGCCTTGAAGCCACCGGTGCCCCAACCGCAGTTGAAGAACATTCCCTTCACGGGCGTCGCAGAGAGGATCGGGCAGGCGTCTGGGCAGGTGTCGACGATGCCGCCCCACTGGCGATTCATTCGCACCCGGGAAAATATCGGGAACATCTCCACAATAGCCTGCAGGGTGTGCTCCACGGTGGGATAACTGCCCCGCTGGCCGTAGCCGTTGTAGCCGTCGATGCCGGCACCGATCACCAGATCACCCTTGTCGGTCTGGCTGATGTAGCCGTGCACATGGTTGGACATCACCACGGTATCTAACACCGGCTTGAGCGGCTCGGAGACCAGCGCTTGCAGCGGGTGGGACTCGATGGGCAGCTTGAAGCCTGCCATCTTGGCCAACACGCCGGAGTTGCCCGCAGCCACACAACCCACTGTCTTGGCCTCGATGTCGCCGCGATTGGTATGCACCCCGTAGACGCGGCCATCGCGAATCTTGAAGCCAGTGACCTCGGTGTTTTGGAGAAGATCGACACCCAGCGCATCGGCTGCCCGGGCATAGCCCCAGGCAACGGCGTCATGGCGTGCAACCCCGGCGCGGGGCTGCCAGGAGGCCCCCAGCACCGGATAACGGGCATTTTTCGAGCAATCCATGATCGGTACGATCTCCTGCACGCCTTTGGCGTCCAGCACCTCGCCGTCGATGCCGTTCAGGCGGTTGGCGTTAACCCGGCGCTTGATGTCGCGCATATCCTGCAGGGTGTGACCCAGGTTCATGACGCCGCGCTGGGAGAACATCACGTTGTAATTGAGATCCTGAGAAAGTCCTTCCCACAGTTTCATTGCATGTTCATAGAGCGCCGCGGATTCATCCCATAGGTAATTGGAGCGCACGATGGTGGTATTGCGTGCGGTGTTGCCGCCACCCAGCCAGCCCTTCTCAACCACGGCGACGTTGGTGATGCCATGCTCCTTGGCCAGGTAGTAGGCCGTGGCCAGGCCATGGCCCCCACCGCCGACGATAATCACGTCATACTGTTTCTTGGGGGCGGGATTACGCCATTGGCGTTCCCAGTTTTCATGATGACTAAGCGCGTGCTTGGCCAGTCCGAAGCCTGAATAGCGTTGCATAACTTTCTCCTGAAACCGCTCCTGACTCGTGAAGGCGATTAGACCGCCGATGCGGCGTCAGCCTGGGCGTGGGCCTGCTGACCGCTGGTAGCAGCGGCCTCGGCGTAGACCGGATGGCGCTCGCAGAGCTCAGCAACCTTGTCGCGCACTTCCGCCTCCACGGCATCGCTGTTACCAAGCTCGGCCAGCACATCAAGGATGTCGCAGATCCAATTGGCCAATTCAGCGCATTCGCTTTCGCAGAACCCGCGTGTCGTGGCTGCCGGTGTGCCGATACGCAGCCCGGAGGTGACGAAGGGGCTCTCAGGGTCATTGGGCACCGCATTCTTGTTGACGGTGATATGAGCCCGCCCGAGTGCCCCGTCAGCATCCTTGCCGGTGACGCCCTGCTTGATCAGCGAGACCAGGAAGAGGTGATTGTCGGTGCCCTTGGACACAACGTCATAACCGCGAGCCATGAACACTTTGGCCATGGCCCGGGCGTTATCGATCACGCGCTGTTGGTACTGCACGAACTCCTGGCTCATAGCCTCTTTGAACGCGACCGCTTTAGCAGCAATCACATGCATTAACGGGCCGCCCTGCTGGCCTGGAAAGACCGCGCCATTGAGTTTCTTGTACAGCGCCGGATCGCCATGGTCAGAAAGGATCAGCCCACCCCGCGGGCCGCGTAAGGTCTTATGGGTGGTGGTGGTCACCACATGAGCGTGGGGGATCGGGCTCGGGTAGTGGCCAGCAGCGACCAGGCCCGCGACGTGGGCCATGTCGACCATCAGCCAAGCGCCGACCTCGTCAGCGATGGCACGAAAACGCCGCCAATCGACCACGCGGGCGTAGGCCGAGAAACCGGCAATGATCATCTTCGGCTTGTGGCTGCGCGCCAGGCGCTCGACTTCTTCGTAGTCGATCTCGCCGGATTCCGGGTTCAGGCCATATTGCACGGCGTGATAGTGCTTGCCGGAAAAATTAGGCGCGGCGCCGTGGGTCAGGTGGCCGCCGTGGGCCAGGCTCATGCCCAACACGGTATCGCCGGGCTTGATCAGCGCCATGAAAACCGCTGCGTTAGCCTGAGCACCCGAGTGTGGCTGGACATTGGCATACTTGGCCCCAAACAAATCGCAGGCACGGCTTATCGCCAACTGCTCGACCACATCGACGTGCTCGCAGCCACCGTAGTAGCGCTTGCCGGGGTAACCCTCGGCGTACTTGTTGGTCAGCTGGGTACCCTGGGCCTCCATCACCGCGCGGCTGGCGTAGTTCTCGGAGGCGATCAGCTCGACGTGGGCCTCCTGGCGAGCCGCCTCGTCGGCAATGGCCGCAGCGATTTGGGAATCAAAGTTGGTAAGAGAAGAACGGTTCATGGAAGACTCCTGTTGTTCTTAAAAGTGGGCAGGGCGTTTCCTCGAATCTATCGGCAACCCGCCATGATGAGAAATTTGAAATCCTTATGCGCAGATAATCGCTGCACAGCTCATTCGTTTCACGTCTCGATTAAAGGCGATAGTGAGGGGTAAAGATTGAACAAATGCGACAGGTTTCCTGAACTCTCAGCACAGCAAGCTACCCGCTCCCTTTCAGCAGAAAGCGTCAAGTGGACTTCAAGGAAGCCCTGGGGGAGCCCAGGACAAAAGGAAACGAGCCAATACTCAGAGCGTCAGGTGGCTATCGACATGCAGGAAGAAGGGGTCGACCCGGTCGCTGCCGGGCTCGCCGGAGCGCTTGCGCATCTCCGACGGACTCATGCCGAAGGCGCTACGAAACCGGCGCGAGAAGTGGGCCGTATCTGCGAAACCGCAGCGCTCGCCGATCTCGGTGACGCGCTTGCCAGTATAGTGGAGCAACCACAGGCCATAGCGCAGCCGAAGGTCGCGGGCAAACTTCTGCGGCCCGACACCCAGTGTTTCACGAAAGTGGCGCTCCAGATTGCGGCGTGAGGTTCCCACCCGCTCTGCCAGCTCATCTATCGTGATCGCCACGCCCAGGTGCTGCTCGAGCACGGTGATGGCGCGGCGCACCAGACGATCCTCGATCTTGCCGAACACCACCGGCTGCGGCTGGGGATGGGCGCTGGTGCGGGCCTCGTCGAGCAGCATGATATGCAGGCTCTTCATGGCCCACGCCTTGCCCAGATGCCGCTCGACCAGATAGGCGGCCAGATCGGCGGAGGCCGCCCCGCCCGCGCAGGTGAGGCGGTCCCCATCGTCGATGAAAAGGCGATCGGCGACCGGCTGGATGGCAGGAAAACGCTGCATCATGTCGCGGTGGTGATACCAGCTGACGCAGCAACGCCGCCCCTTCATCAGCCCCGCCTGGACCAGGGCGAAGACCCCGGTGCATAACCCCACCAGCGGCACGCCCGCCTCGGTCGCCTGTCGCAGGTAGGCCAGAGCGGTGGAATCCGCCCAGTCGCACTCATCCAGCACGCCACCGATCACCACGATGTAGTCGAACTCACCGGGGACCCGGAAACGCTCGCAGGGCGAAACAGCGGCACCGCAGCTCGAGAGCGCCTCCTGCCCGGTGCTGGTCATGAAGGTCCAGTGGCAGCTCAGCTGGCGGCTGCGGTCTCCCTCGTCGGCGGCCAGGCGCAGACAGTCGACGAAAGCGGCGAAGGGCAGCAAGGTGAAGCGGTGCAGCAGGACAAAGCCGACCGAGAGATGCTCATCGCGAGAAGGGTAAATCGAGGCGTTTTCTGGCGTCATGGCAATCCATCCTGTAGACCCTGTTTCAGGTTCGAGATCATAGCCTACCTCGCCACCAGCCCCGTCCTCTTAAGCAAAGCGAGCCCAATAGGGCTCGCTTTTTTAACCGATGCGCCGAAGCCAATTCCAGAATCAGGCCTGGCCGACGGTCTCGATATAGTCCACGCAGCGATCCACGGGTTCGACATCGCCGAACTTGGCGTCGATATCGAACAGGTTCCAGGCCACCGCCCCCGGCACACGGTCACCGATACACTCCTTGACCGCGATAGGACGGAAACCATCAGCGATGCCGTCACAGATCGTCTGGCGAACACAGGCACAGGCCGTCACTCCGGTCACCAGGATCGTGTCGATACCGTTGGCCCGCAGGATGCCAGCAAGCTCGGTACCATGGAAGGCCGAGGCACGCTTCTTCAGCAGCGTATATTCACCCTCGACCGGGGCAATTCGGGAATCGATGGCCCACAGTTCTTTGTCGGCAAGATCGACGACATCGATCGGGATCTTGTTGTGCCACAGCCCCATGTCGGTAAAGGGCGCATTGCGATCGGTGATCTCGTAAGCCGTAGTCACATGAATAACCGGCAGGTTCGCGGCGCGGAACGCCTTGAGGAGCTTCTGCATGCCGGGAATGATCTCGTTGTCCATCTTCTCCTGGTCGCAGGTGAAGGGGTTGCCTGGGCGGGTCCAGGCATTGGCGAGGTCGACGCTGATCAGCGCTGGCTTCTTGCCGAAACCGACACGGCGCTGGAAACCACGCTCCTGGTAAAGCTTGGTGGATTCTTCAAAGGCTTGCTCGAGCATTACCGTCAGATCTTGAGACATTTGTCTTACTCCATTTTATTGAGATTAGTGATCTTCTTTAATTGATGAACAATCAGATGTCATCAGACAACTTCAAGATTAATCACTTCATCTAATGCCGTCCAATTACATTTTCAAGAACATTGATACCAAAATAAGCAACAATACACCGAGACAAAAGTTTCGAAAACCTGTTCTCGAAAGCCTATAGATCCTCTCGCGAAACCGTCTTGTCCAGTTGAGCGGAGCGCAGGCGCATGAAGCTTTGATTTTCGCGGTCATAGACCCAGTTATAATCGACACTGGTAGCCAGATAGTCATCGGAGGGAACACCGCCACATTCCTCCTGTGGAAAGTGCTTCATCACATACAGCTTCATGATCGCGAAGTAGATCAGGGCACCGAGAACGAAGCCCAGCAGGAAGGCCCACTGCCCCGAGGAGAAAGCGACAGAACCGGCCACCAGCCAGGCAATGATGCCCGCAGGGTTGAAGCCCTTGATGTAGTGAAACTGGCCGCCTTTGCGATAGAGATGGGGCACATTGAGGCGCCGCTTACGGATGAAATAGTAATCGGACACCATGATTCCGCCGATGGCCGACAGATAGGCACCATAGGAGAAGAGAAATGCGAAGAGGTTGTCGAGTATCGCCCAGGGCATGAACAGGGTCCCGACGACGGCCGCAATGGCGACGGCGGCGGGATAGGACACCTTGGGAGCCCCCACATTAACGAAGGCGAGCGCCGCCGGGATCAGGTTGGCCGCATTGTTGGTTGACCACTGGGCCAGGATGACGAGCACCAGGAGCACAATGAGGCTCAGGCCTTCGCCCTGCCCCTGGATGACGGTGACGGGGTTCCACTCGCCCGCCGCAATGAAGGAAACCGCACCGATCAGGGCAATCCAGGCCTGGGTCGCCGGTAGCGCCAGCAGCTGTGCCAGCAGCACATTCCGGTTGCGCGAGAAGAAGCGACGTTCACCGGGCGGGGCCTTGACGAAGCGAGTGATATTGGGGATATCTATGGCCAGCGTCGACCAGAAGGCCACATTGGCGAGAAACAGTGTCAGGATGGTGACGTTCTGCTCGCCGACGAACCGCCAGATATTGATCCCCTGGGTCTGGGCCAGCACATCAAGGGTGAAGTACATCCATATCGAGATGGCCAGAATGGCAGGTGCGGCGATGGCGGCCAGCCTCTCCACCGCCTTGATCCCCATGGCGGTGTTGGCTACCTGAACCAGAGCGAATACCCCATACCACAGGGCCCAGTTGGAGAAACCGGTGAGGTACTCCACGATACCGTTGAGCGCGAGAGCTCCCAGATAGGTCTGGATGCCGAACCAAATAGCGGCCACAACACCACGAAAGACCGACGGAAGATGCGTGCCATACACGCCGAAAGGGGCCCTGAGATAGACCGAAAACGACAGCCCATGTTCAGTGCCAATATCGGCGGTCAGCAGCATCAACAGGGCCAGCACCACGTTGGCAAAAAAGATGACTGATACAACTTGCCAGAGCGACAAGCCTGTAATGCCATTCGCTCCCAGCTGGAAGGTCGCGATCATCACCGCGATGCCGATCCAGATCCAGACGAAGCCCAACGCCGAGATGGGTTTCTGGGAATTGACGACAGGAAGGATGGACTCTTCCAGCAGATGATTCTTTTCCGTCGCGATAGACGAGCCGCTATCGGCGACATCCAATCCTGTATTAGGCATGGCTGCACCTTTGAGGAGTTATTGACGTTTTGTGACGCCCTGGGATCAAAACAGGGCAAGGATGGTGGAGTGGAGAATGGGGGGCTTCAGCCCCTGCCTCTCGGCGCTGCTAAGCGCCCATCTCGCTGCGCCTAGCAGCGGTAGCCAGCCGGTTCAGCTCAAGGCTTTCATCAAGGACGACACCATAAGCTTCGTAGGCGTGCTCGACGGTGCAGAAGTCATCAAGTACGTCTTCCCTGACCTGCTCGGGAGAGCGCTCGAGGGGGTTACCATACCCCCCGCCACAGGGTGCATAGAAGGCCATTACATCATTGACCTTGGTCGTATACCCAGAGAACTTGGACGGCATGCTGGTCACTTCGTCTCGAGCGGCGTAGTTGTAGATATCGCACTTGCCAACGGCGCCATCCGAGCCCCCGA
Organism: Vreelandella indica; assembly: GCF_037070225.1. Classification (NCBI taxonomy): domain Bacteria; kingdom Pseudomonadati; phylum Pseudomonadota; class Gammaproteobacteria; order Oceanospirillales; family Halomonadaceae; genus Vreelandella; species Vreelandella indica. The sequence goes on along the minus strand of NZ_JBANSO010000032.1, from coordinate 13,207 downwards.
AGGCTCCCCAAGGCACGTGATAGTGACGTTCGCTCTCATGGGTGATAAATCCCGGTGTCAGGACGCGCTGGGCTTTGACAACACCGATCCCCCCGCGATGTTTGCCGGCGCCGGGCATAACATCGTCGCGGAGTTCGTAGCGGTCGCAGATCATCGGCAGGTGCATGCCGAGATCCTCGATCGGGTTGTTGCGGGTGTTCGCCATGAGGTTGTCGATAGAGTCGGGGCCATCGGAGGCGGGACGCCCGCCATAGGCTCCCTCGTTGACCTCCAGGAAGACCCAGTAGTCGCCGTCGGCTTTCATGCCCGCATAGGAGGCGAAGGAGATGGCGGCAGAGCTGCCGGCGATGGTTTGTTCGGGCATGACGGGAGCGAGCGCCTTGATGATCAGGTCGATCATCATGTTGCACTGCGTGAACCGCGCCTCCGCCGCAGCCGGAAAGATGGGATTGAAGATCGAGCCCTTGGGCGCCACGACGTTGATTGGGCGGAAAGAACCCTCGTTCGAGGGAATCGGTACGTCCAGCTTGCTGGAATCCAGCAGCAGCTTCCGGAACGCGGCGAACGCCGCCACCTTGCAGGAGCCCTCGAAGGGCACGTTGTAGGCGGTAGGCGTCTGGTCGGCGGAGCCGGTGAGGTCGACGGTGACGGAGTCGCCCTCCACCTTGACCGTCACCACGACCGGAAGTCGCACGTCGCGATTACGCCCATCATCATCCAAAAAGCCTTTCGCCTGATACTCCCCGTCCGGGATCTCGGCGATCCGCTTTCTCAGCATCGTCTCGGAGTAGTCGATCAGCTGGTCGATCGCGGTGAAGGTGCGGTCCTTGCCATACTTGTCGAGCAACTGCTTGAAGCGCTTGCCCCCCAGTTGTGCCGAAGCCACCTGCGCCTCGATATCACGCATCAACTGCTGAGAGGCACGGCTGTTGGCCGTGATCATCTTCTCCAGCCCGGCGTTCTTCTTGCCCTTCTCGTAGAGTTTCAGGCCGGCGAACAGCATCCCCTCGGCATAGACATCGCCGACATCAATGATCAGCCCTGGGGTGGCGGCCCCGATGTCAATATGGTGCGCAGTGTTGGCGGAGAACCCGATCAACTCTCCCTCGTAGAACACGGGAATGATGATGGCCAGATCGGGGGTGTGGCTGGAACCGTAGTAAGGGTGGTTATGTACCACGACGTCCCCTTCGTACCACTCGCCATCCTGCAGCGTCTTCTCGACGCCTCTCAGGTAGGCGGGAATCGAGCCAATGTGCATCGGGGTCGACTCGGACTCGCAGATGGTCTGGTAATTCCGGTCGAACAGACCGGCGCCCAGGTCCTGCGACTCGCGAATGATAGAGGAAAAGGACATTCGGTAGAGCACATGGCCCATTTCCTCGGCAATGGTGTCGAGTGCACCACTGATGACTTGCATTGTGATCGGATCAACTTTCTTGTTCTCCATCTTGCCCACCTGTATGAGTAATTAGCTGGTTTTCGTGATCATGAGGTTGCCGTGGTTCGAGACAATAGCCTTCCAACCGGGCGGCACAAGGGAGGTCGAGTCATGTTGCATGACCAGGGCCGGACCGGGTATCTCATGGCCGCACAGCAACTTGCTGCGGTCATAGCGAGGCGTGCTGTGAAGGGAGCCGTCATCGAACACGGTTTCCCTGACATACATGAAGGCCTCGTCCAGCCCACGTCCCTCCGCCAACGCGAGCGGTTTCCACGCCAGCTTCGTCGATTTCGACTCGCCGACTACGCGCAGCGTGACCAGCTCAACGTCGGCATCGTCATAGCTGTAGCCATAGTCGGTCTTGTGCTGTCGATGGAAGTTCTCCACCACTTGATGAACGCTCTCCCTGGTGAGGTCACCATCCGGAATTTCCGCTCGCAGCTCGAAGCCCTGACCGTGATAGCGACACTCGGCGAAGCGGGTCAACGTGACATCGGCCGCTGCCACACCATCCTTGGCCAGCTTCTGCATGGCCTCTTCATCCAGGTCGTGCATCAGTTGCTGCACGGTCTCGAAGTTCTGGTTGCTGATCGAGGTCAGCTCGCAGAGATGCGAGCGGGTGACTTCGTACTGCAGGTTGGTGGTCAGCAGCCCGGCGGCCGAGGTGATACCTGGAGCGGGTGGTGCGATCACACCCTTGGCATTGACCTCCTCGGCCAGGGCCGGGCCATGCACCGGGCCGGCGCCACCGAATGGCATCAGCATGAACTCACGCGGATCAACGCCCCTGGCCACGGAGTTGGAGCGGATCGCCAGCGCCATGTTGTTATTGACGATTTTGATGATGCCCAGGGCGGCGTCCTTGACGCTCAGGCCCAGCTTGTTGGCGATCTTGTTCTTGATAGCATCATGGGAGAGTTGCGCATCGACCTTCAGGTCGCCACCCAACATCTGGTCGGCATCCAGACGCCCGAGCAGGATGTTGGCATCGGTGACGGTCGGTTCCTCGCCGCCCCGGTTATAGCAGGCCGGCCCCGGCATCGAACCCGCCGAGCGCGGCCCGACCTGGAAACCGCCTGCCTCATCGACATAGGCGATGGAACCGCCCCCGGCCCCGATGGTGATCAGGTCGATCATCGGCACCATCACGGGATGACCGCCCACGTAGGAGTCACGCGGGTTCATGATCTTGATATCGCCTTCCGTCAGCGTCGAAATATCGGCCGATGTACCGCCGATATCGACGGTGATGATGTTGCGCTCACCATCCAGGCCGGCGAAGAAGTGGCCCCCGATCACGCCACCGGCCGGACCGGACATCAGGATGTTGACCGGCTTTTCACAGCAGCTATCAACTGTGGCCAGGCCACCATTGGACTGCATAATTCTCAAGTCGGAATCGATGCCGTTCTTTTTGAGCTGAGTCTCGAGGTTGATGAGGTAGAGGGAGGTCTTCGGTCCTACATAGGCGTTCATGGCCGTAGTGGAAAAGCGCTCGTACTCGCGCATGGCATCGACGACCTCACATGAACAGCAGACGTAAGCATCGGGCATCTCTTCCTGGATGATCTCCTTAGCCCGGATCTCATGGGACTTATTGAGGAAGGAGAAAAGAAAACCAACGATGACAGACTGGATGCCGGCCTTCTTAAAGGTCTGGGCGGCCTGCCTCACCTCGTCCTCGGCGAGAGCCACCTCCACCTCGCCAGTTGGCGGCAGCACGCGTTCGGTGATGGAAATACGATAACGGCGCTTGACAAGTGGCCTTGTCTGCCAGGGCACATCGAAGTGGAGGGAAAAGTTGTGGGGCCGCTTGTGACGCCCGATATGCAGGATGTCACGGAACCCCCGGGTGGTCAGCATGCCGATCTCTGCACCATTGTGCTCGATCGAGATGTTGGTCGCGACCGTCGTGCCATGCACAATAGTACCGACCTCGCCTCGTTCGATCCCGGCCTTGTCACAGACCTCCAATATCCCTTGCAATACGCCAATCGACTGATCCTGTGTCGTGCTCGGTACCTTGTGTCGGTAGGTGCCAGCACCGACCGAATCGGTAGAGAACGTCTCCAGGATAATATCCGTGTTGGTACCACCAACATCTACGCCAATACGAGCCATTAAAGCTACCTCACTGTTTTATTCTTTAAGTATTAGAATCACCAGAATCGGAAATCTCTTATCTTCACTATCCTGGTCTATTGCCTTCATTGCTCTTGTTGGGTCTCGCTAATTTTTAGTCCACAGAGACCCTCCCAACCCCCAGCGACCTTAGACCAAAGAATAACAATAAATAACTGGACTCTTTTCAGACTAGGACTTAAGAGTTATGAGGTCTAATGCCATTTTCACTCACATTGATACCCTGAAAATCATGAATATTCGTTTTGACCTCCGACAGATGAGAGCCTTCCTCGCCGTCGCCCAGACCCTGCATTTCAAGCAAGCCGCTGAAATATTGTGCATTACCCAACCCGCCTTGAGTCGTATGATCAAGGCACTGGAAGAGAACGTCGGCGCTGAGCTTTTTTCGCGAACCACCCGGCAGGTCGAGCTGACCATGGCCGGCCGGCTCTTCCAGGAGGAGTGTCAGACAGCCATCTTGCATCTCGAGCGCGCCGGACATCTGGCCCGGCAGGCGGGTAGTGGTGACATCGGGCATCTTTGCATTGCCTATAACGACTTCTCCATCAACGGTGTCCTGCCCAGCATTCTCGAGCTGTTCAAGGAGCAATACCCCGACATATCCGTTGACCTGGCGTACATGCCATCGCATCTGCAGCACCGTGCGCTCCTGGACCACGAGATCGATGTCGGCTTCCTCATCGGCCCACTGCAGGCCGACGGGATCGAGACGTTCCGTGCAGCCATGGAACGGATTGTCGTCATTCTGCCGCGTCGCCATCCTCTGGCGACGCGGCAACGGTTGAGCATCGAGGAGCTGGCCCAGGAGAAGTTCATCCTCGGCACCGAAAGCGGCTGGAGCGAGTTCCGTCTCACCGTCTTCAACCTCTGCATGCGCGCCGGCTTCACGCCCCACGTCGTTCAGGAAGCGAGTACCAGTAACGGCATCTTTGGCCTCGTCGCTGCTAACATGGGTATCTCGCTCTACTCCGACTGCGTCACGCGCTTTCAGCGGGAGGATATCGCCATCGTTCCCCTGGATGATGACTCGATCACGGTCGAGACCATAGCAGCCTGGAGTCGGGCCTATGTCACGCCCAGCTTTCGGCTCTTCAAGCAGGTGCTTCAACGCCAGCTGGCCTCAGCTCGGCCGCCCGAAGACTGAGCGCCGCGTCGAGCCAGCCACTCTGCACTTAACTATCTGGGAAGACGCCATTCTCGATGGTCAGGGCATGCGCTCAGTCTCGTGGCGCAGGCCTGCGCTGATGATTTTCATTAGCTACCCCTTATTGATAACTCGGGGAGTCGATCGTGTGGTGATGAAAGAGCATCTGTTCCATCAGCAGCGCGTTCTGCAAATTCAGACGCACATGAGGATCCTGCAGCGAGTGCCCCGTCAGCTGTTCGATGCGCTTGAGGCGTTGACGCAGCGTATTGCGATGGATACCGAGCGTGTCGGAGGCCTGGCACTGATTGCCGAGGCTCTCCAGAAAGACCGTGGCCGTCGCCTTGAACTCGCGTGATTTACGGTCATGGGCAAAACAGAGCGCGCCCAGCTGCTCCTCGCAGAAGCGCGCCACCATGCCGCGCTGGGGAATCGCCGCCAGGAGTCGCGCGATGCCGAGCCGTTCGTAGAAAAACAGTGGGGTATTGTGCTGCTGCATCGCGAACCGCAGGGCTTGAGTGGCCTGCTCGGCCGCGATCGCCAGCTCGCTGAGATCTGCTCGACGTTCACTGACCCCGGCGTACAGCGGCGTGTCCGGCTGACAGGCCTGCAGGGCCTTCACTGCCTGCTCCAGGGTCTCCGCCAGCATCACGGCCTCATTCGGCGACGCTGGCCAGATGGCGATCAGGCACCGATCGTATTGCACAACTGGCCAGTCGATGCCTCGCCGCTTGAGCAATGCGTCCAGCTGCTGCTCCAGCAGCGTCAGGTCTGCCGCCGGCGGGGTATTGCCCTCTCCATGCCAATCGGCTGGCCGCAAGGCCACCAGCACGAAGGCCCCTGTAGCTTCGAGCCCCAGTTCAGCAGCGCGCAGCCTAACCAGCTCCGGCGTGTTCGCCCCTCCATTGATTAATCGCGTCAGGAAAAGCCGGGTCGACTGCCCGGTGAGGTTGTCCTGGACGATGGCGTTGCTGAGGGTTTCCATCACCATGACCAGCGGCAGGGTGTAGGGTTGCTCGAACAACGGACAACTCAGCTCATTGGCCAGCTTGATCACGCTTGCGGGAATCTCCTGCATGCCCTCCGCGCCCGTCAGGATGACCATGCCCGCCGCACGCTGCTCGGCCCCTTCGCGGACCAGCTGCTGCAGACTGGCTTCGCTGCGTGGCCGGCTGACGCCCGTCACGAACACCAGTTCGCCGCCCCGCACCCAGGGCGCCAGGGTGTCGCCCTCGACAAGATAGGGCCAGCGAATTACACCCTGGCTGCCCTGCCACCCGGCCCGCAGGCATATGCTGTCGAGGCCTGGCAGGCGGGGAATGTCGGCACAGAGGATGGCCATCAGCTTTTCGCCACACCCAGCGAGGTGGCGCCTGAGGGCAGGTAGCTGAGCATCGCGTAGCCAACGACGGCGGCCAGCACGCCCACGACCGGGGGCAGCACGGGCGATGCATATGCCGCGGCGGAGCCGATGACGTAAGCTCCTAGGCCATGCCAGTTGAAGGCCGGCAGCCGGGCTTCCGCCAGTAACGGGTACTGGCCACGGTGCTTGAGCCAGAAGTCCGCCATGATGACCCCGCCGATCGGCGGTATGAAGGTACCCAGCAGCACCAGGAAGGGGGTCAGGAAGTTGTACATGCCGCCGATGGCCAGCACGGTACCGACGATGGCGCCGCTGGCCGTGACGATACGACGCTTGTCGGTGCGCAGCAGGTTGCAGCCGGCGACGGCGAAGTTGTAGATGGTGTTGTCCTGGGTGGTCCAGATGTTCAAGAACAGCATCAGCACCGCCAGCACGACGAACCCTTGCGCCAGCATCACGCCCACGATATCGGCCTGTTGGTAGACCAGCGTGCCGAGGGCACCTGTGAGCACCATCAGTCCGTTGCCCACGAAGAAGGCGGCCAGCGTGGCGATCACTGCGATCTTCGGCGTGCGCGCGAAGCGGCTCCAGTTGGTGGCCTGGGTGCCGCCGCTGACGAAGGTGCCGAACACGATGGTGATAGCAGCCGTCACGTTCATGGTGGTCGTGGGCGTCTGACTGGTCAGTCCAGCGAACCCACCCACGTCGACCAGCCCCGTGTAGAGGCTAATCAGGATGAATACCAGCATGGCCGGCACGGCGAACCGGGACAGCAGATCCAGACCGCGATAGCCGACCATGGCGGTGAGACAGAAGGCCAGGCCGAAGAACACCATCAGGGGGGTCGCGTAAGCCTCCGGGATACCGGTCGTCTTGACGAGCACCAGTGCGATGGTGGCGGTCCCCCACGCATACCAGCCAATCTGGGTGAAGCCTAGGATGATGTCGGAGAGTTTGCTGCCCACCTCACCGAAGCAGAGGCGCCCCATCAGCACCGAGTTCAGGCCGCTCTTGCAGGCGATATAGGCCAGAATGGCGGCGTAAGCCCCCAGCAGCAGATTGCCGACGAGAATAATCCCCATCAGTTCGCCGATGGCGAAGGCCTCACCCAATGTGCCCCCCGCCCACATGGTGGAGGTGAAGAAGGTGAACCCCAGCAGGACGAGTGAGGTGGAGACCAGGCCCCGGCGATCGCTCCGCGGCACTTCACTCAAAGGATAGTCGGAAGACCCCATGCTTAACTCCTTGATTTTTGGTATCGAGCATTCTCTACATGGGTAACTGCAATCCCCATGCCATCCTGGGCTGATCAAACAAAGTCAAAGACCGGGTGTGAAAAATGTGGATGGCATGACGGCTATTACTGTGCATACTGCATAGCCCTTTGCTTAAAAGCCCAGCGACCGCCTACGGCTTTTCCATGGCATGCGCCAAACATGACAATGACGCACTATTGCGGTGCACCTACCTTTAACAGCAATGGAGGCAGGAACGCCGAGGAGACGGCATTGCCAGGCATGGTGCCTATTTCGGCACCCACACGGCATTCTCCTTACATGATAGGCGCCAGTTTGTATAATCAGCGCTTACATCAGACACCGACATGGCAGAGTGATGACAAATATACCAACCGACCTGCTGAGGACCTTTGTCACAATCAAGGACTTGGGTGGCTTCACCAGTGCGGGAGAACTGTTGGGCCGATCGCAGCCCGCCATCAGTTTACAAATCAAGAAATTAGAGGAACTTCTTGAAACAAAGATATTTCTTAGAGGGTCAAGCTTGGAAATGACCGAGGACGGGGAATACTTGTACGAAGCCGCTCGGCAAATACTAGAGGTCAATGACCGGATCATTGCCAAGGTGAGGGGAGACAATATCTCGGGAAAGGTCAGGCTCGGCATCCCCAACGACTTTGAATTGGCATTTTTACCTAAAGCACTAAGAAAACTGTCAAGGGTTTACCCCAATATCAATGTCGAAGTCGACTGCGAGATCAGCAAGGTAATATTACAGCGTTATCAGAAAGGACATTACGATATTGCCTTGGCCATGGAGCGTGCCGAACATAGCGAGGATAGAGACGCGCGTGATTACCGGCTGGAGAGCCTGGAATGGGTTTACAAGGATAGTCTACTCATTGGAAACTATGACGACCCGATACCTCTGATTGCCTACCCTCAGGGTTGCGTCTACCGCTCTCTCATCGAAGAAGCCCTGAAAGGTCAGAATCACTCTTACCGCTTCATGTACACGAGCACCAGCTTGCTGGGTATTTTCTCAGCCGTTGAAGAGGGCCTAGGGGTCACGGCCATGGCCAGCTCCGTAATCCCAGACCACCTGAAGCATGCGGTCAGCACCGACAGTCTTCCGGGCCTTGAGAAAGTGTGCATCGGGCTGTACTACAAGGAGCGTGAGCTGAACGTGGCCTCGCGGCACGTACTTGACTTCCTGCGCTCAGGCATTGCCAACTTGTAGAAGCCGCAAGAAGCTATCATTCGTGCAGGACATGAACCCACCATATGTTCCAAAGCTCTAGCCTGGCAGCGAGTACACAACTGCCAGGCTAGACATCACTTAACATCTATATGGCTATGCCACTGAACAGCAAAAGATCAGTGCAGCATTATCTGCAAACGCTACCGTGAAGCACTTGGCTTCAGCGAGTCATCGGTCATGGCCTGAACTTCTCCTTCACTATCGATTTGTAGTTCCAGGTTCGGATCCGGGTCATTTACTGCTTTTTCCAGCTCTTTAACCGAGTTATCTCTGTTCAGTAGGCGTCTTATCGTATTGATGATCATCAACAGGATCACAATCGAGAAGGGGAAGGCGCCAATAATAGTGCCGGTTTGTACTGTATCAACGACGCCACTGCCTCCCAACGTCAACAGCACCGTCGCAACGCTACCTATACTGATGACCAACACCACCCGGAACCAGGCCCCCGCCCTTTTCGGTGCAGACACGAAATCTGCAAGCGCATAGGTACCGGCATCCAGCGATGTCACATAGTAGGTCGCCACCAGCACGGTAGCCACCACCAGTAGAAGGCTGCCGACGATCGGTATCGACTCCAGCATTGCAAACAGCCCACTGGCGACATTCTCGTTCACTGCCGCTGAAATCCCACGCCCACTTAGGTCATCGTAGTAGATGGCGGCCGACCCAAGCACGCCAATCCACAGCATGACGATCAGCGAGGGAACGATGGTGACTCCAATCACGAATTCACGCAGCGTTCGTCCCCGCGAGATCCGGGCGATAAACCCGGCGACAAAGGGTGAGAAAGCAATCACCCAACACCAGATAAACACAGTCCACCAACCATTCCAGCTATTCTGCCACGAGGACAAGGGTTCGGCGGTGCTCGGTGCGTCAGTCCAGAAACTCATGGCAATGAAATTTGTGAAGAAGGAGCCAAAGGTTTGGGTAATATTGGAGATAATGAACAGCGTGGGTCCGAAAATAAAAGCGGCAACCACAAGAAAAATACTCAGGATTGAGTTTGTTTCACTTATCAGCCGCATTCCTTTACTGATGCCAAAGAAGGCCGATATTGCCGCAGCAGTCCCTAGACCAACAATGACAAATAGCCACAGGGTGGGGCTGGAAGCCATCCCGGTGAAGGAGGTAAGACCTGAGGAGAATTGCATAGCCGCAAAGGCAAAGGAAGTGGATAAGCCCAGTATTGTTGCCATGATTGCCAACAACTCGACTACCACGCCGGCTCCGCCTTGGGCCCATTTTGGCAGTATATCTACTGTCGCCTCACGAAACGTCAGGGTTTTGCCCAGATTGTGATGCGAATAGGCGAGACACACTGCCACGACGCAATACATGGCCCAGGCAGTGAACCCCCAGTGAAAGTAAGCCCAGACCATACCACCCCCTGCGACATTACCCTCCAACGCATGAATGACTGGGCTCGCGTCGCGAAGCATGATCGGCTGGGCAACTGACCAAAAAATCAGTCCAATACCCTGTCCGCAGGCAAAAAGCATCGAGTACCAGGCAAAGTTACTGTATTCAGGCGTCGCTTTGGGGCCACCTAACCGCACGCGACTCCCCACCTTACTAAAAGCAAGCCAAGCACATACGGCCACCGCAAAAAGCGAATACAGAATAAACAACCAAGTATATCCACCTGTCACATACGTTCGCATATCAAAAATGACGGAGGCTACCCCATCGGGGCTTCTAAGCACCATGACAATAAGTGCGAGAATCGCTATAGGGGGCGTGAACTGAATAACCAGTCTTCCAATAGGTGGTAAATCACGCCCGGTGAAACGCGGAATTACAACAGGTTCAAGAGACTCTTTGCGCCTCTCTGGGTTGTCTCTATTGGACATTTCACTCTACCTCACTGTTATTGTAATAATATGTTATCTGTCCCAGCCAAGGGCCGAATAATTGCCAAGACTTGCGCAACAACCCTTCAATTTAAATGCTGCAATATGCCCGAGACGCACTCTTCAAGAATAAGCGCGCCTTTCTCTTCGGTGGCTTTAAGCGGTGATGAAAGAGTACCGGAAGACGCAACCCAGGAAGGGTCGGGTGGAAAGACATCATAAGGAGGAAAAACGGCCGGCTCGACATCAACTGCTTTGGACATATCCACCAGTTCAGGATGAATCTTTAGCATAATCGAAGTCTCAAGAACCCCGCCATGCTCAACTGCCCAACCAGAAAAGCCCTCCGGAAAAACTTTCGCTACCGTCTCTTCGCTAATGAAATCCCAATACGATAACAAGTAGATTTTTATGCTTATATTTTCCGCCTTGCATTTATTGACTAACTTGTCAGCAGCCTCGTAAAGATGCGTTGAGTTTTCGAAGTGTCCGTTTATTAAAATAAACTCACGATTGCCGTGATTGACATAGGCTTGCAGAACATCGAAGACATAATTCTCAAGGGAGCTACCGGAGACACAGGTTGTTCCCGGGAAGAAGTTACCTCCACCTGACTTTACTTGTGATTTATACCCATAACTAATCGCAGGCGCCACCAGCATATTGTCGCCTTTTCCCGACACTTTTTCAGCAATATAACTGGGAATCAAAACATCTGGGTTGAGCGACATATGAGGGCCGTGCTGCTCTATTGCACCCACCGGCAGGATAATCTTGCACTTACCCTTCTCGGTGTACTTCTTGTACGAAACCCAGTCCATGTTCTCGATTTTCACGTTTTTCATATCGACTCTCCAAGCACTGAATGGTTTATCCAGCTTCAACGGTTTTTAGCCTTGATGGTTGATAAAAGGCTTGAATACAACCATTTTGAAAAATTCAAAGAAACCGCAACCGCCTTCCTGACAGAAAAGGGGGCTTAGCCCCCTTTACCTGCTTACTTAATGATGTTGTGCTCCGGCCCATACGGGAAGCCGGTGATATTCTCGGCCCCATGCTCGTTGACCACGAGGATATCGTGTTCGCGGTATCCGCCTGCTCCCGGACGACCTTCGGGTACCGTAATCATCGGCTCCATCGAAACGACCATGTTCGGCTCGAGTACCGTCTCGATATCCTCGCGCAGCTCAAGGCCAGCCTCGCGGCCATAGTAGTGGCTGAGGGTGCCGAAGGAGTGTCCGTAGCCGAAAGTACGGTACTGGAGCAGGTCATGCTTGGCGAAAATATCATTAAGCTCATGAGCGATATCGCAGCAACGCACCCCGGGCTTGATCAGCTCTTGGCCCCGGCGGTGAACCTCGCAATTTGCTTGCCAGAGACGCAGGTGCTCATCGGAGGCATGCCCCAAGAACAGGGTCCGCTCCAGAGCCGTGTAGTAGCCCGAGATCATCGGGAAGGTGTTCAGACTGAGGATGTCGCCGGGCTGCACGCGGCGGCTGGTCACCGGGTTATGGGCACCGTCGGTATTGATGCCCGACTGGAACCACACCCAGGTATCCATCAGCTCGCTGTTCGGGTAGGTCTTGGCGATCTCGCGCACCATCGCGGCCTGACCGGCCAACGCCACCTCGTATTCAGGCACCCCCGCCGCAATGGCATCGCGCACGGCCACACCGCCTACGTCGGCGATACGGGCACCCTGGCGAATCAGCGCAATCTCCTCGGCAGACTTGATCATGCGCATTTTCATGGTGGGCACACCGATATCGACCACTTCCACCTCACCCAGGACGGTCAGCAGCTTCTGCTGGTTCTGCAATGTCAGGTGGTCGAACTCGACGCCAACGCGACGACTGCCTTTGCAGAGCTGCTTGACGGCCTTGAAGAAATTATCTTTCTGCCAGTCGGTATAGACGACATTGTCGCCCAGACGATTGCGGCGGAAAGGCTGCCCGCCGTCGATGTTGGCGGACACAGTAGTAAAACGATCCTGGGTGATGACCAGGCCATAGTCACGGCCGAACTTGCAGTAAACGAAATCGCTGAAATAATTGATGTTGTGGTAGGACGTGAACACCACCACATCGATATCCTGCTGCGCCATATAGTCGCGCAGACGTGCCAGTCGGCCCTTCATTTCGCTGTCCGAGAAGGTCGGCATGACCTTTTCGCCATTGGGGATTTCAATCAGTGACGGAAGTTGCATTTTATTGTTTCCTCGCTTCATTCAAGGGAATCGCTGTACCAGCCTGGACGGTGTCTGCTTTATCCGCTCCGGAGCACCGTTCTCATCGGTTTCGATGAATCGCACTCTTTTCTGCTAGTAAGAATGAATATGGCCAGCGTCGTTTTCCAGTACCAATGACTAGTGCAAATACAGCCATTAGCAGAAAAAATGAAGTTTCAATTCAATTGTTTGTGAAATATTAATGAAAAATTTTATAGCCTCGAAACCCGTCTGTGGAAATTCCACACAAAATAACGAGTACTCAGGAAATAAATCGTTAAAAATGGTGGAATTACCGACCATCACTGTTAGGACATCATTATCGCGCTGGAGGTTATTAGAAATAACGAACAGGAATGTAAGATACCCCACCCTATTTCAATGTTAGACATACCTACATTGAAAAAGGGTTCTTCGTCACTTCACGTGGATTTGGCCTGATCGAATAGGCGGCCCACCGGGCTCCCAATCAGGTAGATCATGGCGATAAAGTTGGCCTCGTTCCGGTAGCCACGTGCCCGTGACCGAG
>NZ_JBANSO010000031.1:0-46079 GCF_037070225.1 Vreelandella indica | reverse complement strand
CACCCGAAACTGGGGGGTCACTGGTTCAGTGTCGCTTAACCCAGGAAAAGTGAAGGAAATCGAGCGTAATAAAAAGGCTGCTTAAGCTCAGCCATTTGGACAACTGGGTTGAAAATCACCGGTAATGTGGCCCCCGGAGAAGTCGGCTTCAATTTGGCGGCGTGAGAGTGGCGAGAAGGTCAGCTTTTCAGGTACCATTTTGGAAGCGGCTGTTGGTGCTTGATGGATTGGTTAGGTTCTTGAAATCATAGCACTTTCAGCCGCTTTCTTTTATACCCTGTGAGAAATCCGGGCTAGATTGTTTCCCTTCTTTCGCATTCACAATGTGGTGCAAAGGCAATATACAGCGAGACGTCGGAAATGATTGAGCAAACCCGTATAGCCTGAACATACCGTCAGCGTACTAGCCGCGTTATACTGGCCTTTTAGCCATAGCGGAGGAAGACCATGCTTCGGCGTCACTTTTTACGGATTTCAGGTGTTCTGCTTGCCAGCGCCTGGCTAGCCGGTTGTACTAGCCCGCAGTACCTGCAACTCAGCCCTGAACGCAGCGCCCAGGTGCCCCAGGTTGGCTCCGGCCAGCAGGTTACGGTAATTGCTCAAGATGGGCGCGAAAGCGATATTATTGGCAATCGTGCTGGCGGCGGAATGTCCACCGCGCATATCACCGTGAGCAGTCACGAATTGATTCCGCGCTTACAGCAAGAAGCAGAGCGCGCCGTTAGCGATATGGGCTTTACGCCCACGACTGAGCAAGCCGAGGGGCGTCCGAGTTTGACGCTGGAACTTGCCAGCCTGAATTACGCGCGTGGCGAGAGCGGCCAGCCATTGGTAGACGAAGCGCGTCTTGAAGGTGTCTTCCGCGCTATCGCGCAAAACAAGGGCACTACTTATACCGGCACTTACACATCGCGCCGTACTCAGGGCTATGCACTTAAACCCGACGCCGACAGTAATGCACGCATGCTGAGCGATCTACTTAGCGATGGTATGAACCGTGCTTTTAGCGACCCTGAACTGGGCCAATTGCTCGCCCGCTAAGCTATCTCCTTCGCACAAGCCGCACACATGCGGGCTGCCCCTCTAAACACTTAGAGGCGCGGCCCGCGTCGTTCCAGCGCCCACACGCTCTCCGTGTAGCCGCGTTCATCGGGGTTGCCCTGCTCTAGAAATGTTAACGTGAAATTAGGGGCGAACAGGCTTTCAATTTCGCTGGCGGGGACACTATAGGGAGGCCCAGCATCACCCTCGTTGTGGGCCAAACTAATCAGCAGACCTTTGGCACCGGGCGATACCAGTTGAGCAAGATGGAAAGCATAGCGCTGACGGGTTGCCAGCGGCAGTGCTATCAGTGAAGCGCGATCATAAAACGCCCCAATTTCTGCTGCCTGCTGAATATGTAGATGAAAAAAGTCCCCACACCAGAGTTCGACATTACCTTGACGGGAGACATTGAACCCTGCCTGTCGATATCGTGATACTGAGGTACTGCGCTGAGCCAAAAACTGCTCAATGGCTTCTGGGGCAAACTCAATGCCCAATACCGGATATCCTTCATCCGCCAGCCAGCGCATATCCAGGCTCTTACCACACAGCGGCACAAGCACCTTGGTGCGTTTGGCAACACCAAGCGAGCACCAATGGCGCAGTAGCGCCGGGTGCGCCTCCTGCAGATGAAAACCAATGCGCCCTTCTTGCCAGCGCTTGCGCCATTGATCACTCATTTTTTGCTACCTTGTCGTTGATCGCGCTATTAAAACCAACGGTCACGCTTTTTACGCCGACGTGGCAGATGCGGCACAATCAGGCCAACCAACAAGCCCGCGCCAGCCACACCACCGCCGTACATAAAGTAGCGCATCAACAGGTCTTCTTCCTGGGTTTCTAAGCGCGCCTGAAGCCCTCTTACCTGTTGGCGCGACTGCTCAGCCTGCCTGTCCAGCTCTTGATTACTCGCTTCAAGCTCGGCAATACGCCGTTCACGAACCTCAAGAGTTTCAGTCATTGAGGAAACACGCTGTTCCCAGGATTCATTGATGCCTTCAAGCTCAGCCGTTAACTCTTCGACTTGCGCCTCTAACGCGGGTAACTGCTCAACGGCACTGGGTGTTTCTTGCAGCTCATCACTCAAGACCCAGACCGCATTGCCATCACTATTGCGAACGCGGGTATAATTGCCACTGGTTTCAAGTACTTCCACCTGCTCGCCAGCATTTAGCGTACCAATAATGCGATAACCATCCGTCGGACCACTGCGCACGTAGGTACTTAACTCGTCGGTCACCCATGCCTGATTGTCGGATTGGGCGTTAGCATTAATGCTCGCCACACTTAGTAAAACGCCGGCCGCAGCGGCGTAATATCGAAAACGAATTTTATTTACCTGCATGACATCATGTCCTGATTTAAAACGCTGCAAGGCGGACGAAGCCAACAGCGCTTATCGCCTAACTAAGCGGTGCGCTTGTCTCATACGCTTACCCTTCTCCGCGCGGTGGCAACGAAAAGGGACGGGGGAACTCTGCTACCCGGGCATCAGTTTTAACCGCCTTCAATGGGCCTTCACGCTCTACTTCATCAATGCGCACGATAGCATTTAACGGTAGGTAGCTACGTTTGACACCATCAAAGGTTCGCTGCAATTTTTCAGTCGCAGGGTCGACGACTACCCGTGAAGCATCGTCAAAGACAAACTCCTCGACTTCAATAAAGCCCCAAAGTTCGCTCTGAAAGATTTCTCGGACGTATAAATCCCAAATTTCACCCTGCTGGTGAACCACCACACGGTAGATCGGCTTGGCCGCCATCTTGGCCTATTCCTCTTGCCATTTGTACATTAAGTTGAACCGACTAGCTTACCATATTCCTACCGCTACGACTTTATGCAAAGCCTTTGGCGAGCGCTGCGTTAATGCTGCGGATAATGGGCTCATTAGCCGCCCCAGCCGCCCTCGTGTATGGTGGGCTGGGTGGTTTGGCAATTCTGTTCACTCACCAAGTAGGAGTCATCAACATGCAAAAGGATCCAAATAAGGGCTATATCGCTCTGCTCGGGTGGAGCCTCAATGCGATTGAAGCGGCTGAGAATTTTGACCGTCGCTACATTGTCGTTGCACCTGACTGGGCCGAAGAGTATTGCCAAAAACACGACATTCCCTATGTGCCTTGGAATTTCGAGCGCCTCAATGACCGCTCAATGGAAATCGCCGAGACACTCAAAGAAAAGGGTGTTGATGTCGCGATCCCTCTCTATGAAGAAACCGTAGAGTGGGCTGGGGCCATCAACTCCGTACTGCTTGATAATCCACGTATTTATGGTCAATCGCTACTGCTTCGCGACAAGGCGTTGATGAAGCGTCGGGCCCAGCTAGGCGGTATCCGCGTCGGTATCTTTGAAGAAGCCCACGATAAAGAAGACGTGGTGCGCTTTTTGAAACGCGTCAACCAGACGCTGCTTAAGCTGGATGGTGACCCCAACGACCCCATTCACCTCAAGGCCTTCGATAAAGCGGGCTGCCTGGGCCACCGTGTTATTCGTACACCGGATGAAGTGGATACCATCCCGGACGAAGAGTTCCCGGTATTGATGGAATCCCACCTGGACGGCTGGGAGTTTGCTGTCGAAGCGTGGGTTCATGATGGCAAAATCGCCTTCTTGAACATCTCAGAATATGTAACGCTGGGTTACTCTGTATTTGTGCCTGCGTCTCCAGAGCTTGAGATATACCGCGAACAGATCACTCAGCAAATTGAAAAGTTGATCAAGGCATTCGACATTGAGTTTGGTTTGATCCACCCCGAATACTTTGTCACCAGCGACGGTGAAATGTACTTTGGCGAAGTGGCGTATCGCCCGCCCGGTTTCAAAGTCTTCGAACTGCTAGAACGTGTTTACGGCTTCAATGCTTATCAAGCGTCAATGCTAGTGTTCGACCCGAAAACCACGAAAGAAGAAGTGGCCAAGTTTTTCCCGAAAGAAGTGGTCGATGCCGATGGCTTTGCCGGTTGCTTTGGCGTTTACCCACGCCGTCGTGTGGTCAGCCGTTTGGAAATTCCCGAAGAGACCGAAGATCACCCCTACTTTGAGTCTCATGAGCTAACCTCACCAGTAGAAGAAACTGTTACTAAACGTACCGCGTTTGGTACCCATTGGGGTCTGGTCTACTTTAAAGGCGAGGATGCGCATACCATACGCGACCTATTAAAACGCCAAGAAGACCTCGACTTCTATGTATAATCCCTGCTAACGCTGGGATAAGGAGTCACCGTGGAGACAGATCAAGTGACGTCTTCTCAAGAAGATAGCAAGCTCAATGGATTGTTGAGCAAATTTGATGACGCCGTGCGCCTGCTTAATCAGGCGCCCGCCTTCTCAAAGCCCGCCAAGCTGCCGCGTGTAATGGATACTGCACGGCGAATATTACTTCAGGATGGCGGTTGTAAAGCACTGGAATCACGCGCGCAAGCGTTTGAGAACGCCGGTGTATTTTTAGGTTCCGATTGGGAAACCCCCCAATACTTGGTGCCCACCTTGACGACTTTCTCGCTGAAAAGCGCAGATGCCAACGTGGTCGTTATTGAGTCATTAAGCGAACTGCGACTGCTCTCTGTCGCTAAAGGCGATTTTGTACACCCGCTGGTTTCTGCAGAGCATGCGCACCATTACCTTACTCAGGTCATGGCGATTAATTTATGGCTACTGTTCCTACCGCCCAGCGAGGCGGAGCGGGAAACCCAGGGGCGCCTGGCGACCATTCCGCGCCAGCTTTTCCAGCACTTAGCGGATCGAATCGGCTACGAACATATCGTCGATCAACTGATTGATGAGATTTGGCGCATTTTAAAGCAGCGTCCCATCCAGGTTGACTCGATCAAACAGATGATCACTCAGATAGCGCTGTGTCAGGCCAACCCAGCGATTGATCTTGGCGCCAGTGGTCAAGGTGCCGACCGTTTGGTCAGCTCGCTTTACGGGCCCACTCAGGCCTGCCGAGAAGATCCTGGTGTCGATGTTTATCGCAATCGATTGGAGCATATGGATCAGGCGGCGCTGCAGGCTGAATCCACGGGTTTTGCCAGAGCGATGCACGATACCGGGCTAGTTTCGCCCTACCACGCCGTGTTGCTACGCCACCTGCTTGAAGAGGGTGATCATTTACTCTCTGAAGCGTTGGGCTTGTCGTCTACCGGGCGGGATTGCTTACTCTGCTATCGTGAGCTGGTTCAAGCGTTGATTCGTGGTGGTGTTTATCCTGCTTCGTCGCAGGCGGTCTATGGCCTTGCGCTAATGCTCGAACGCGGCATTCTTTATCAGCCGCCGGTGGCGCCGGCCATGTGGCGTCAGCTTAATCTACCACTCTCGGAGTGGGCGCAGTCACGACTCACTATCGCCTATGGCGACACTGTCTCTCCCCGCGCACGGCTGATTGAAGGCGTGCTATGCATGCTGGGTCTGCCATTGGGCGTTGGACAGGGTAATAACCCTACCTGCCAATCGGCACGCGCCCTTTCCATGTGGGCCTACAATGATCCGGACTATCTGCTGCAGATGGTGGCGTGGGCAGCGCGTGATGACGAAATCATCATGCATTTCGAGGGCCAGGCCATCTCATCGATGGAGAGCCTTTCTGGCGTTGCGACTGAACTGCCGATGGATTTAGATCCCGTGTCGCTGATTGTCGTGCCTCACCTTGATCGCATTTATGCCGAAATGGGCCGACGCTGTATTGGTCGTGAGGGTGACCCTCACCGCTGGGTGAATCCTGAATTTCATGGCTGGTGGTCAGGACGTGGTTTCCGCATCAATGTCGATGTGGCCACTGGGCAACTAAGCGATGTGGATGATTTTGTACGCCACTTCTACGCCAGCTATCACCCCTACTACAATGGCAACCAACCGCTGATTCACCCCCAGCCGGCGGGCATTGCGGTCACCGATAGCGCAGCACGCTTTATTGGCTGGCACGCGATCACCATTTTGCGGGCCTCGCTCGACCCGTCTGATGTCATGCGGGTGTATTTCTATAACCCCAACAATGACAGTGGTCAGGATTGGGGCGATGGTGTCATTGTGAGTACGTCTGGCAACGGAGAGCGTTTTGGTGAGGCCTCGCTGCCTTTTGAACGCTTTGCATCACGCCTCTACATCTATCACTTCGATCCACTTGAGCATGGTGAAACCGTGTCAGTCACTAGCGACGAGCTGGACAGTGTGAAGTATTATCTGCATCGAAGCTGGGGGGCGTCGCGTCTACCGCCCACCGAACTACAGGCCGACCAAGGCCCTAATGCCCCACCGGATGTAGAATAAAAATCCTCATTAACCACACGTTCATTCATCATGATGCGATTAGATCAATTGTTGGTCAGCCAGGGGCTGGCCAACTCGCGCACCCGCGCCCAACGGCTTATTCGTCATGGCCGGATTCGTCTTGCCGATAACGGCAAAGCGTTAGTTAAAGCCTCCGAAAAATGGCCCGAAGAGACCCGCTTTGATGTGGAAGATGATCCCGAAGAGCGCTATGTCTCCCGTGCTGGCTTAAAGCTTGAAGCAGTACTGATTAGGTTACAGCTGCGCTTGGATGGTCATCGCGTGCTTGATGTTGGCCAATCCACCGGGGGCTTTACTGACTGCGCGCTGAGCTATGGCGCCCGCCATGTGATTGGTGTAGAAGTTGGCCATGGGCAGTTGGCCCCCGGGCTACGTGGCGACCCACGGGTGACGTGCCTGGAAGGGTTAAATGCGCGTTACATGAGCAGCGATGAAGCACTAAAAAGCGCGCTTGCTATTCAACCCATCGATAGCGCCATTATGGATGTGTCATTTATCTCGCAAACGCTGATTCTGCCCGAAATTGCCGCCCTGCTGCCGCCGGAGGGGCAATTGATCTCGCTGGTTAAACCTCAGTTTGAGCTGAACGCAGAAGCTCTCGATAAACGCGGCGTGGTGCGTGACGCTAGCCGTTATAACGACGTTGAAGCCAATATTCGCAGCACCTGTCACGCCTGCGGATTTACCATACGCCACTGGCAGGAGAGCCCGATTACCGGCGGCGATGGCAATCGGGAGTTCCTCCTGCATGCTATAAAGGAATAAAGGAATGTAATAAAAAGACTTGAGAAGAGTATCAAGTCGA
Source organism: Vreelandella indica (assembly GCF_037070225.1). Lineage (NCBI taxonomy): Bacteria > Pseudomonadati > Pseudomonadota > Gammaproteobacteria > Oceanospirillales > Halomonadaceae > Vreelandella > Vreelandella indica. The sequence goes on along the minus strand of NZ_JBANSO010000031.1, from coordinate 38,943 downwards.
CGAAGGAGGCGTGAGCTGATTTGCGGACTGCACTTTTATAGCCTCGCCCTTATCAGGATGTAGCCATACGTCCATCTGCTCAAAGGCCACGCGTACGCCCGCCTCACGAAACAGTGCATCAACCCGACAGTTAATTTCATCGGCCGCAAACAGCCTGTCGAGCAGATCGTTGACGAAAATACGCAGCTCAAAATTGAGGCTATGCTGCCCGTAACTCAAACAGAAAACCTGAGGCTCGGGGTCCGCTAGCACGCGAGGATTTTCATCTGCAGCTTTGCGCAGCAGTTGATGCACTTTCTGCATGTCCGACCCATGAGCCACGCCGTAAGTCAGCACGACTCGAGTGATGTTATCCGACAGCGACCAGTTGATCAGCTGGTCAGTCACAAAGGTTTTATTGGGGATAATAATTTCTTTACGGTCAAAATCAGTGACGGTGGTCGCCCGAATGCGGATACGGCTGACGGTACCGTGCAAATTGCCAATCGTGATCGTGTCGCCAATACGGATGGGGCGTTCAAACAGAATGATCAAGCCGGATATAAAGTTGGCGAAAATCTCCTGCAATCCAAACCCTAGGCCCACGCTCAGAGCGGCCACCAGCCACTGCAGTTTGTCCCAGGAAACGCCAAGGGTCGATAACCCCATCACAATCCCCGTGCCCACAATAGTGTAGGAGAGCAGCGAGCTAATGGCATAGGCGCTGCCCTGTTTCAATGACAGGCGGGATAACACCATCACTTCTAGCAAGCCGGGTAAGTTGCCCGCCATGATAAACGTAATAGCGACAATCAGCAGGGCAGCAAAGATGTCGGATATCGATAGCGCGTTATCAACCAGGTCCCCCTCTTGCGCCTCCCATAGTGACACGTTGTCCAAATAGCCAAGCACTGAAAGCAAGTCTGCCCAGACCAGATAAAGCAGGGCACTAAAACCAATCAACACAATCAGCTTGGAAAGCCGCAGCGACTGGCTGTTGATTTGCGCCATATCAAGCGGTGGCTCTTCGACAACTTCTAACCCACCTTCAGCGCCCTCCTGTACCTGAGCGCGACGGCGCGCCAGCGCACGACGATAGGCGAGTCGCCGCGCAGCCACTGCAAGGCTTCTCACCAACGTGGCTTCCACCACTACCCACAGCCCCAGGAGGTAAAGGGTAATGGCAAACCGCCCCACTAATCGCAGTGCGGTGTATTCGTAACCCCAGATCACCAACCCCAGCAGCATCAACGGTACCGACGCCATCGCCAGCCCCAAAAACAAACGAAACAGACGCACGCCAAAAATGGGGATATGCGCCAGTATCAACTGCGTCAGCCACCAGCTCATGGCTATCAATCCAAGCGACAGTAATGCTAGCGCAACGGGGCGCATTGCTAACGGAGTCTCCATCTCACCCGACATAGCCGCAATGGCAATAACGGGCACCAAAGCAACCCCTAATCCGCCTAACAGTTGGCGTAACCGAGCGGTGTACTGAGGTGACCAGGCAAAATGGCGTTCTGCCACACCATCAGCAACCAACAGCCTGCGCCCCCATGCGACCACAGCCCAGCTCAATGCAAGCTGAAGCAGCGCCGGGGCAACGCTGTTTGCCAGCGGACCGACCGCGCCTAATAGCCCAATGCCAATGCCCGCTAACGCTAGCGGGCCTGAAAGCGCCAGCAGTGCATTCATCAGTACCGCTTTAGGGGTATGCAACTGCGTATCGCTTTTCAAGCGGCCAATTTGTGAGTGCAGAGTGGCCAGGCGAGCCTTGATTGTTCGACGCAAACCCATCAGCACTAGGCCTAGCAACACTATCGGCGCGCCTTTAAGAATCTCCCAAGAGAGCCCTTGCCAACGGGTGGGCAAAATGGCGCGCCACTCTCCCTCTTGCCACTCTAAAAGTAAATTACGGGGCAGTTGACGCAGCCAGTTAAAGTCCAGCGGACGACTGTTAGCAACCCAAAATAGCTGTTCATCAATGGTTTCGCGCAGCTCACTGGTGGTCATTAATACCTGCTGTTGGTTCAGCTGTAGCTCGATCGCTGCACTCAACAAGCTTCCATAGGACTGCTCCAGTTGCTCGACCAGTTCACGGCGCGATTGATAAAGCTGCGAGAGTGAATTGACCAATCCAGGGGTCGCCTCTATGTTCGCCTCTGCTAAACGCGAGGTGGCGTACTGCTCGCTTTGACGTAGCTGGTCGCGCTGACGAACCAAATCAAACTGTTTTAAGCGCAGGTCGGCAATTTCGTCCTGTAAATCTCGTGGTGCCGACAAGGGAGGCAAGGACTTGCGCTGTTCACGCAGAATACGCGACAGCAGCTGGCTGCCGCGGATAGCCTCAATTTGCTCATTAAGGCTGCGCTGAAGCTGACGCACGTTCTCTAACTGTCGCTGGGCTTCAATATTGTCGCGCACTATACTGTTTGCGCGATCTGTCGCCCGCAGCAGCTCTAAACTTAGCATTTGATTGTTTTGCTGCTCTTGCACCAGCACCGGATGCCCAGCGGCGATTAACGGGTTATCCCTGGCGGCATCGGCAATGGCTTGCTCAGAGGCCAATCGGCGTTGCCGATCAATAACGCCTTGCAACATCGTTAGCTGCTGCTGTTGATAATCGATCTGCACCATCAGCACATCACGGCGCTCCTGGGCTAATTCGCGCAGGCGGCTATTAGCGCTTAGCTCACGCTGATAAAAGCTTACTTCACGTTCGGCCAGTGCCCGCTCAAGGCGTAATTGGATAAGCCGTGCATCGCTCAGTGCAGAAAGTTGGCGATCCGCTAGCAAAGCCTCGCGCTCATCGTGTTGTCGGCGTAGACTTTCTGCGCGTTGGAGAGTTTCAGCGATGGACTGCTGGGCACGTTCAGGCAGTGTTTGGGCGGCCAGCAGTTGCGAGTTCACTTCTGCCAGTTGGCTTTGCAACTGCTGCAGCTCGACCACGGCGTTAGTTTGCAACGTTTCCAGCTCATCAAGGGGGCGGTTGCTCAAGTCAGCCACCGTTAGCTGCTGGGAAGCCTCTTCCGCTTCGCTCAACTCGCGCTGCAGTCGTGCTAACATTTCAGGGGCTTGTTCTACTCGGGTGTCTAGAGCCGCTAGACGCTCGTCCACAGAAGCCAGCCGCTCATAAGCTTCAAGAGCCGCTTCCAGGGCCTCTTTATCGCTGACCTGCTGGGCGGTCAAGGGTTCTTCAAGAGCTTCTAACTGAGCAAGCCTTGATGCCAATTCAGCCTGTTCGGGCACTAGCTCAAGCATATTGGACTGAAGCGCAGCGTGTGCTGGATTAAAAGCGACACTGCTCATGACAAACAGCAGGAACAAACAGGTTATACTCCACTGACAGGCGCATCTCACCACGTTACGTATCAACACGTTACTTAGGGCCTCGCTGACATCAAATGCTCCGCAGAGACGGAGAATGATGCTATTGTCAGGCGTTCTGATGGTCAGCGCAATCAGAGGTGTTGACTTCCTCAGGCGGCGTGATAGAAACACGCTTGGCATTTGCCTATTCCTTTATTTTGCGAGTCACCTTGATGGTCACCCGAAAACTGCCGTTAACGAAACTTATTGTCCTGCTGAGTCTTGCTACTTTTAGTGCGAGTGCCGTCGCTGAGTCTCAACAAGAGATTGAGGAGCGTATCCGTGCCCTCAACGCCGAGCTGTATGACCTGCATCAACAGTTGCAGCAGATTGAGAGCCCCGAAGATGCCGCGCAGGGCATGCCGTTTGAACAGTTGCCTGAAGAAGCTGCACGGAAAGATTTAAGCGAGCGCCGTGAGCTTGAACAGGCATCAACCCGCAACCCGTTTTCCATCACTACCCACCGCACCAACTACCTTTTTCCAGTTAGCTATAACGCCAATCAAAACCGTGAAAGCTTCCGAAATATTTCTGGTGATACCCCGATTGATAACGTTGAGTTGAAATTCCAGTTTAGTGCCAAGGTTAATCTGGCCGAGCAGGTATTGGGCAACTATGGCGATGTTTACTTCGGCTACACCCAGCGCAGTTGGTGGCAGGCTTATAATACTGACGCCTCATCGCCTTTCCGGGAAACCAACTACGAGCCGGAAGTGTTTATCGACTTTGACAATGCCTGGGGGGCGCTGGGCTGGGTGAATACCCGCAACCGAGTTTCCCTCAATCACCAGTCTAATGGACGCTCAGATCCTCTCTCCCGTAGCTGGAACCGGGTTTATCTTGAAAGTACTTTCCAGCGCGGTGACTGGGCTTTTACCCTGGCACCCCATTGGCGGATACCGGAATCCACAAAGGATGACGACAACCCAGATATCGAACGCTACATGGGGTACGGCGATATTCGCCTCGCCAAGCGCCTTAATAACAACCATGAAGTGAGTGGACAGCTGCGTGGCAACCCAAGCGCTGGCAATATAGGCACACAGATAGATTACAGCTGGCCTGCTTTCAACAGCTTGCGAGCACATGTACAGTATTACTATGGCTACGGCGAAAGCATGATTGATTACGATCATCGTGTGCATCGCTTAAGCTTGGGGTTCAGTTTAAATCCCTTATTTAGTGCCACAGGGCTGAACCGATAGGTGTAACTGCTTGTCTGTTGTCAGGTGGCTGCTATGCTTGTAGCAGCTCTCTCATTCATTCGTCAAAGGAAGACTTCATGGCCAAACGTCAGCAAACTTACTCTACGCAAGCCGATCAACTTAAAGATGATCTGCGCCATTTGAGCGAAACCGTTGAAGAACTCGTCAACGCGACCGCTAAAGATGCCAGCGGAGAGATGAACGATCTACGTACACGCGCCGAGCGTCGATTAAAAGATACCCGTGCGCGCCTTGAAGCTCGCGGCGAACGCCTCTATGACGACACGCGCGACTCACTGACACAGCAAGCAGATGCCTGCGACCGCTATGTTCATGAGAACCCCTGGACGAGTATTGGCATTGGTGCGGCAGCGGGTATGGTTGTGGGTATGCTGCTCGGTCGTCGCTAATGGCTTTGGGTCCAACCCAACGCGTCTTCTCTGCTGCCAAACGCTTACTAAAATCGCTGATCGCTAATAGCGAAACTCGGCTGCGTTTGGCGGTGTTTGAGTTGGAAGAAGAGCGTGCGCGGCTACTGGTTTTACTCCTTCTTGCAGGTGCGAGCTTACTGCTGCTGTTGCTGGGTATTGCCACACTGACAGCGCTGGTAGTGGTTCTGTTCTGGGATAGCTATCGCTTAACCGCCATCGCCCTCAGTGCTGGGGTGTTGATAGGTGCCAGTTTGTTACTAGCGTGGATCGCTGTTCGCCAGTCGAAGCGTCATTCCCTTTTGAAAGAAACACTCAAACAGCTTGCCGCAGATCGAGCACTGCTTGAGGAGCCAAGTGATGAAACCATCCGCAGACACCGCTAACCCGCCAACAAAGCCACTAAGCCGCGCTGAACGTAAAGCCCTGCTACTGGCGGAATTGGAGCAGCAGCGCGTGGATATTCTGGTCGATAGCGAATACCTGCAGCAAGCCGCCTCGCCCCTGGATAAAAACTGGCAAAGTTTCAAGCTGCCGCTTTACGCCGTCGGTGGTTTTGCCGCATTCAAACTAATGCGCCACCCAGGTGGAGCAATGGCGGCAGGTAGAAAAGTGCTTGCGGGCTATATGCTACTCAAGAAGCTTAAGTTATTAGCCAAAGTGGCTACTTAAGCCTGTTGCTAATACCCTGGACGAGTGGCGTTGCCTAGCAAGACTGACCACAGGCTACGCCACTCGCCCATGCCCACTGAAAGTTATACCCACCGAGCTCGCCTGTAACATCCACTACTTCACCGATAAACCGCAGCTGTGGCAGGCCTTTCACTTCAAAGGTTTTGGATGATAGCGCGTCGGTATTGACTCCCCCCATGGTCACTTCAGCAGTGCGCCACCCTTCAGTACCTGCCGGTTTCAGTTGCCAAGCATTAAGCCTGCTAGCCCATTCGTCCAAGGCCTGATTGGCGTATTGAGCGAGCGGCCGCGCAGGATCATGATCGGGATACCACTCAAGCAATGCTTGCGCCAAGCGCTTCGGAAAGCGTTCCGTCAGCCACGTAGAAAGTTGACGCTTGGGCGTTGCTTGACGCGCCTCACGCAGCGATTCCGCCACATCTTCACCGGGCAACAGATCAACGGTAAGGCTCTCCCCTGGCTGCCAAACGCTGGATACCTGCAGCATCGCGGGCCCAGACAGGCCGCGGTGGGTAAACAGCATAGGATCAACAAAGCGACGGCTGCCAGCACTGGCGGCCACTGGTACGCTAACGCCCGAGAGTGCCGCGGCACGCGCTTTCCAGGTATCGCTGAGGGTGAACGGCACCAGTCCCGGCAGGGTATCGAACACTTCCAAGCCAAATTGACGCGCTATGTCGTAGCCAAATCCCGTCGCTCCCATGCTCGGAATAGAAAGCCCCCCGCTGGCCACTACCACCACACCCGCATCAATTTTACCGATCGACGTCGTCAGCCGCATGGCATTGCCCTGCTGTTCCACACGGGTAATCTGAGTACTGAGTTTTATTTCAGCCCCGGCCCACTCGCACTCGGTGAGTAGGGTGCGAACAATTTCCTTGGCGGAGGTTGCACAGAACAGCTGCCCCGGTGTTTTCTCAACATGCTCAACGCCATGGCGCTCAACGAGCTCGACAAAGTGTTCTGGGCGGTAGCGCTTGAGCGCCGATATACAAAAGTAAGGATTTGAAGAGTAAAAATGCTGTGGCGTCGTGCCTAGATTGGTAAAGTTGCAGCGGCCGCCGCCGGACATCAGAATCTTTTTGCCCGCTTTGTTAGCATGATCAAGCACCAAGACCCGTTTACCGGCATAGCCCGCTTGCGCTGCGCACATCAACCCTGCGGCGCCAGCGCCAATGATAACGACATCATAGATCATAATGGGCAGTTCATATTGGACGACATTCAAGGCGGCTCCGAGTGCAAAAAACAGGCATTCTACCAGGGGCATGCTTGATAAATTTTTATATTAAAAAAATACTCTGCATAATAAACGTATAACTATTTACAACACTGAGATCACTATGTCTTTACCAGTTCGACGACGACTGCTTCTAAGACTCACGCTTGTTCCTTTTGCCCTGCTGTTAGCGCAGGTGGCGTTTGCCCAATCGGCACCGTCTGTCATCGGGACACGGGCAGAAATGACCACCTGGTCTGACCCCCTTGAAGCGCTGGGGACGCTGAGTGCCGATGAAAGCGTCACGCTTTCCACCACCGTCACGGAAATTGTCTCCGAGATCAATTTCCAGGACGGTGAACAGGTTGACGAGGGACAACTGCTTATCCGACTAGAAGATGCCGAAGAGCAGGCGCAACTAAGGGCCTCGCAGGCGCTACGCGAAGAGCGACGCAACGCTTCGAACCGTGCCACGCAGTTGCAAGACCGTAACCTGGCGGCCAGAGCAGACGTAGAAGATAGCCAGTCCCGCCTGCGTCAGGCAGAAGCCGACATTCAAGCCATTGAGGCCCAACTAGCCAACTACCAAATAGAAGCTCCCTTCAGTGGCCGCGTTGGGTTTCGTAATATCAGCGTCGGTGCGCTGGTCACCCCAGGAATGGATTTGGTGACGTTGGATAAACTAGATGTTATGAAACTGGACTTCAGCGTACCCGAGGTGTTTCTAGGCCGCCTTGCACCAGGATTAATACTAAATGCCACTACCGCTGCCTTCCCAGACGATATTTTCAGCGGTGAAATTGCCACCATCGGCACTCGGGTCGACCCGGTGACGCGCAGTATTGATGTCCGCGCCGAACTCGACAACTCTGACGGCCGGTTGCGCCCTGGCATGCTGATGGAAGTCATCGTTCAGCAACACGTGCGCGACACTATTGTGATCCCTGAAGCCGCTATCGAACCCAGTGGAGACCGTCATTTTGTGATGCTTATCGAACAAAGTGACGGCACGACTCGCTTGGCACGCCGCGAAGTGGCGATTGGTGAACGACGCAATGGCGAGGTAGAAATTCTAGAGGGGTTGTCTGCCGATGAGTTAATTGTCGTTCACGGCCTGCAACTGGCCCGGGATGGACAAGAAGCCAGGCTGATCGGGATTGTCGATGACGAGACCGGTATTCGAGCGTTGCTAGAGGCTGACCGCTGATGCGCCTTTCGGATATCTCCGTTCAGCGCCCTGTGCTCGCAATGGTGATCGCGGCGCTGATTATCGCGTTTGGTCTTTTGGCGCTCAATCGCCTGCCATTGCAGGAGTACCCCACCATTGACCCGCCGGTGGTCACTATCGACACCCGCTACCCAGGCGCCTCGGCCAGCGTGGTCGAAACGCGCATCACCCAGGTGCTTGAGGATCGCATAGCCGGGGTGGAAGGCATCGAGCTGATTACCTCGCAAAGCGAGGATGGCCGCTCCCAGATTGAAATCGAATTTAGCATTGATATGGATATCAATGCCGCGGCCAACGATATTCGTGACCGAATTTCCGGTGCACTGCGTAACTTGCCCGACGACGCAGATAACCCCGAGGTGACCAAAGCCGACAGCAGCGAAGAAATCGTGGTGTGGCTCAGCCTTTCCGGTGAAGACTACTCCATTACCGAACTCACCGATTACGCTAACCGCTTCTTGGTCGACAGCCTTTCCGTGCAACCGGGCGTGGCACGGGTACGCGTTGGCGGCGGCAGCGACTACGCGATGCGGGTTTGGCTGGATCGCAATGCACTGGCTGCCAGGGGGCTTACCGTCGGCGATATCGAGGATGCCCTACGGGCCGAAAACGTAGAGCTCCCGGCAGGCTCGATTGAATCAGTCGATCGGCAGTTTATCGTTCGCCTTCCCCGCAGCTTTGCCAGCGCTAACGACTTTCAGCGCCTTGCTATCAACTCGCCTCAAAACCAGAGCGAAAACGGCTACCTGGTGCGCCTTGCCGACGTAGCCCGGGTAGAAGTCGGTGCGGTGGAAGATCGTTCTGTCTTCCGCTCCAATGGTGTGCCCATGGTCGGGCTTGGCATGATTATGCAGTCGACAGCCAATGTCATCGAGCTTTCCGAGGCGGTGCAGGTAGAGCTTGAACGGCTGCAGGGCACGCTGCCTGAGGGAATGACGCTTAACTTGAACTACGACGCTTCACTGTTCGTCTCCGGCGCGATTGATCAGGTCGTCATGACGCTGTTTATCGCCATGGGCTTGGTAGTGGTGGTAATTTTCCTGTTCCTGGGCAACTTGCGCACCACGTTGGTACCCGCGGTGACGGTGCCTATTGCCGTTATTGGCGCGTTTACCGCCCTAGCCGCGATGAATTTTTCGATCAACCTGTTAACCCTGCTGGCCCTGGTGCTTGCCATTGGCCTGATTGTAGATGACGCCATCGTGGTGCTTGAGAACATCAACCGGCGTATGCACGACTACGGTGAAACACCCCTGGTCGCCGCCTTTCGCGGTACACGGCAGATCGCCTTCGCGGTCATCGCCACTACGCTGGTATTGGTGGCGGTCTTTGTACCTCTGAGCATGCTGCAGGGGGATATTGGCCGACTTTTTTCCGAATTCGCGCTGACCATGGCCGCCGCGGTGGTAATCTCCACCCTACTCGCGTTGACACTCACGCCCATGATGGCGTCTAAAATTCTTAAGCCAGGCATGCACGATAGCCGCATTGGTAAAGCCGTACAGTGGCTTCTCAACGGCACCCAGCGCCGCTATCAGGCATCACTGGAGTGGATGCTCAAGATGCGCTGGCTGGTCGTCGCCATGTTTGTGCTGTTGATTGCGGCTACGGCCTGGTTGGCGACAGCGTTGCCGAATGAATACACCCCACAGGAGGACCGCGGCAACTTTATCGTATTAGTGAATGGCCCTGAAGGCGCTACCTTCGATTACATGATGGATTATATGGATGAAATCGAAGCGCGTATGAAACCGCTGGTAGAGAGCGGCGAGCTGGAGCGTGTGGTGGTTCGTGCGCCACGTGGCTACGGCAATATCGAGAATTTCAACAGCGGCTTTATTATCGTCAATATGGCTGATTGGGGCAGTCGCCGTAGCGCTTGGGAAATCATGGCCGACGTACGCCAGACACTGAGTACCCTACCCGGCGTACAAGCGTTCCCCGTCATGCGCCAGGGCTTTGGGCAACGCACCGAAAAACCGGTCCAGTTTGTACTGGGTGGCGGCACGTATGAGGAGCTTGCCCGCTGGCGGGATATGTTGATCGACCATGTGCGTGAAAACAATCCGCGCTTAACAGCCCTGGAAAGCAACTACAACGAGACCCAACCGCAACTGCGGGTGGAGATCGACTACGAGCGTGCTGCCTCGTTAGGCGTTACCGTCTCGGAAATCGGCAGAACGCTGGAAGTGTTGTTGGGCGGTCGCAATGTCACTCGCTATGTGGATGAGGGTGAGGAGTACGATGTCATCCTGGAAGGTGACCGCGGTAGCCAGAACAGCCCCAGGGCGCTGGATAACATTCAGGTTCGCTCGGCGCGCTCCGGTGAGCTGATTCCTCTGGCCAGCCTAGTCACGCTTTCCGACTTTGCTGGCGCCAGCACCCTGAATCGCTTTGACCGCATACGCGCGATTACCATTGAGGCCAACCTGGCAGATGGTTACCCGCTCGGCGAAGCGTTGGCGTACCTAGAGGAGAGCGCTGCTGAGTTGCTGCCAGAAGAGGCACAAACCAATGTGGCAGGCGCATCGCGCGACTTCCAGCAGGCTAGTGGCGCCACCGCCTTTCTGTTGATAATGGGCGCACTGGTGGTGTTTTTGGTACTCGCTGCCCAGTTCGAGAGCCTAATCCATCCTTTTGTCATCATGCTCACGGTGCCACTGGCAATGAGCGGCGCCCTGCTTGCCCTACTGCTCACTGGACAGTCGTTGAACATCTACAGTCAAGTAGGCTTAGTGTTACTGATTGGCTTAGCCGCTAAAAACGGCATTCTGATTGTCGAGTTTGCCAATCAATTGCGTGACGAGGGGAAAGCGTTTCGAGCCGCATTGATTGAAGCCTCTGTGACACGCTTGAGACCTATCTTAATGACCGCCGTCACCACCATGGCCGGCGCCATTCCATTGATTATCTCGACAGGGCCAGGGGCCGAGTCGCGTTTGGTCATCGGTACCGTGATTATGGCGGGGGTCGGTTCAGCCACGCTGTTTACACTGTTTGTCGTGCCCGTGGCTTACGATCTACTCGCTCGCCACACTGGTTCACCAGGTGCAGTTAAGCGGCAGTTGGAGGAGGAAATTGCTAACGCGCCATCTGACTGATGTCATTGCGAACGCAGTGAAGCAATCTGGTTTTTAGAGGCCACCGCACGCTTGAGATTGCCGCTTCGCTGCGCTCATCGCAATGACACTCTCAATAAAAAAGGGTGCCTGTTGGCACCCTTTGAAAAGGGAGCTAGCGGTTACTCACACTCGCCGAGGTACTCGCCTTCAATGACCGTGTTCATGCTCAGCTCGCCCATGGGCGACTGGGTCAGGATATCGACACTGCCTTCAATGCGCTCACCCATAAAACGCATTTCACCATCGATGGTCGCTTCGCCACCTTCAGCACGGCATACCATGCTGTAGCTAAGGCCGTCTGCGTTCAAATCCTGATCGAGCAGCTCACAGCCCTCTTCTTCTTCGATGAAGCCGAATTCAGCGCCCTCAAGTTCTTCCTGAGTAATGCACTGACGCTCGGTTTCCGTTTGATCCGGAATTTCCATTTCGCCGCTGACGCTGGTTTTGCTGACAAACTCCCACTCACCAGCGGTCACATTGGGGGTTTCAGCCAACGCGACCATCGGAAAGGCCACTAGGGCCGCTACTGCCATGTTACGTAACATCATCGCTACTCTCACTGCGTTGCTTTAGGAACCAGCGAATATCCTACCTGATTCAATCCCACGATGCCCTACCTGACGACCACACTGCTACACTCACTTCCTTAGTAACGCTTGATTAAGCGCACTCCATCTAAAAGGAAGCCAACGATGCATGACGACGCCCTGGTCAATTATGACTTCCACTGCCCTTACTGCGATTCACCGCTGACCTTTCTCATTGATACTTCACAAGGCAGCCATGACACGTGGGAAGATTGCCACCAGTGCTGCGCGCCTATCCAGTTACAAGTTGTCGTTTCGCCGATGACCGGCGAACTCGATAGCGTAGTGGCCGGTCGCGACGACGACGTTCTATAGTTTGCATTAAACGTCTTGCAGGGCAGCCTTCCGCTTGGTTTCGTTGCGGCGCATAAAAAACCAAGCCAACAATGTTGCCAGGGATACGATCAGTATAATCAGCGTGGCAAGCGCATTAATCTTGGGTGATACGCCCATACGCACCGATGAAAACACCACCATCGGCAGCGTATTCGCTCCTGGGCCCGAGACAAAGCTGGCAATCACTAAGTCATCAAGTGAGAGCGTAAACGCCAGCAGCCAACCTGCCGCTAAAGCGGGCGTAATAATCGGTAGCGTGATGGAAAAGAAGGTTTTCACCGGCGGCGAGCCCAAGTCCATGGCCGCCTCTTCAATGGAGTGATCCACTTCTCGCAGGCGCGCTGCCACCACGACCGCGACATAGGCACTGCAAAACGTGGTGTGGGCAATCCAGATCGTCGCCATGCCACGGTCAGCGGGCCACCCGGTAATCTGCGCCATTTGCACAAACAACAGCAGCAGCGACAGACCGGTAATCACCTCGGGCATGACCAATGGGGCCGTCACCATGCTGGAGAGTGCCGTTTTACCCCGGAAATGGCCGTAGCGCGTCATCACAAAGGCCGCCACGGTGCCTAAGCAAACCGCCATGCTGGCAGCGAAAAATGCAATCCTCAGGCTCGTCCACACCGCCGATAGAATCTGCTCGTCACGAAATAGTTCACCGTACCATTGGGTAGAAAAGCCAGCCCACACGGTGACCAGTTTTGAGGCGTTAAACGAATACACCACCAACACAAACATCGGCAGGTAAAGAAACAGCAGGCCAAGCACCAGCATAACCGTTGAGAAGTTGATCCGTCGCAGGCTGCTCATGATGCTAGCTCCTTGGACTGATAGCGATGGAACCAGACAATCGGCACCAGTAACAGCAGCAGCATCACCATGGCCAGCGCCGACGCCACGGGCCAGTCGCGGTTAAGGAAAAACTCCTCCCACAACACCTTACCGATCATTAATGTGTCCGGGCCGCCAAGTAACTCGGGAATCACGAACTCGCCTACCGCCGGGATAAACACTAGCATCGAACCGGCGACAATCCCCCCCATAGAGAGCGGCAAAGTAACTTTGATAAAGGTATTGATCTTGCGCGAACCCAGGTCGGCAGCAGCTTCCAATAAAGAATTATCCATCCGGGTTAGGTGGGCATACAGCGGCAACACCATAAACGGCAAGTAGGCGTAAACGATACCAATCGTGACCGCAAACTGGGTATTCATCATGCGTAGCGGAGAATCGATCAGCCCTAGCCCTATCAGTAGGTTATTGATCAACCCGCTATTGCTTAAAATACCCATCCAGGCGTAGACACGAATCAGAAACGACGTCCACGAAGGCAGCATGACCAGCAGCAGTAACAGCAGCTGCCAGCGAGCCGGTGCCCGCGCCATGGCATACGCCATTGGGTAGCCGATCAGCAGACAAGCCACCGTCGCTATGAAAGCAGTTTTGACGGAGCCCCAATAGGCGGCAATATAGAGCGAATCCGAAAGGAGAAAGAGATAGTTGCCCAGGTTTAAAAAGACATGTAGCGTCTGGTCGGCATACTCAAGCAGTGGCCCGTAAGGCGGAATCGCAATCGCCGCCTCGGACAGGCTGATTTTGAGTACCAGCGCAAAAGGCAGCAAGAAAAACAGCGTTAACCAGACGAGCGGAAACGCAATCACTGCCCGCCGCCCCAGTTTCAAGCGTTTGAGCAGTGCTGAAGAACGAGATGGCTTCATTGAAGGCAGGCTCCTCGCAGTAGGAAAGGCACCACGCTAGCGGTTCAAGACCCTAGCGATTCAGAACAATAGTGCTGTGATCTTCCCAGTGGACATAGACGCTGTCTTCCCAGGTTGGCCGGTCACCACGGCGTTCCGTATTGGCCATGCTGACTTTGATCATCTGGCCCGACGGCGTGCGCACGTAGTAGAGCGAGAAGCCCCCCAAGTAGGCAATATCATCCACCTTGCCTTCCGCCCAGTTATATTCCGTGGTGGGCTTTTCACGGGTTAACCAGATTTTCTCGGGGCGTATAGCGACCCACACCCGGCGATCCATCGCTTGGGTAGTTATCCCATGATCAATATATATGGGGCGCTCCAGCGCAGGGGCGACGATGCGGCAGTGGTCGGCAGCATCCTCGATAATTTCCCCTTCAAACAGATTCACCGTACCGACGAACTCTGCCACCATGCGGCTTACCGGGCTTTCATAAATATCCACCGGCGAACCTACCTGCTCGATCCAGCCATCGGCCATGATCGCCACACGGTCAGCCATGGTCATGGCTTCTTCCTGGTCGTGCGTCACCATGATGCAGGTAACGCCTACCTGTTCGATGATCTCGACCACTTCCAGCTGCATTTCAGTGCGTAGTTTTTTATCCAGCGCCCCCATGGGCTCGTCCAGTAGCAGCAGTTTTGGCCGCTTGGCCAACGAGCGCGCCAGTGCCACCCGTTGACGTTGCCCGCCGGAAAGTTGATGCGGCTTGCGCTTGGCGAAGCGCTCCATGTGCACCAGCTTGAGCATTTGCGCAACACGGGCGTCGATATCCGCTTTGGGCAGTTTGTCCTGCTTTAAACCAAAGGCAATATTCTGGGCAACCGTCATATGCGGAAATAACGCATAAGACTGGAACATCATATTGATGGGCCGCTTGTGAGGTGGCATTGCGGTGATATTGACACCGTCTAGCAAAATGCGCCCTTCTGTTGGTGTCTCAAACCCTGCCAGCATCCGCAGCAAGGTTGATTTTCCCGACCCAGAACCACCTAATAACGCGAAGATTTCGCCGCGCTTAACCTGCAAATTGACATCATCCACCGCCAGCGCATCATCAAATCGTTTGCTTAAGCGTTTCACTTCCAGCACGACATCCTCGGCAAACCGTGGGGTTTTACCCAGAGGACGTGATCCGGAAGGAGTGCTTGGCACAGCAGATGAAGGCTCGTTCGACAGGGGCGTAGTGACCATTCGCCACTCCCATCAAAAGGCCCGGCAACCCGGGCATTAATAAAGACGAACAGCGAGCCGGTGAGGGAATGCCTCTGGCTCGCCGTCGGATAAATGTCGGTTTAACGACCAGACTTTACACGATTCCAGATCCGTGTACGTGCGCGAAGCACATCTTGAGGCTTTTCAGCCTGTACGTACAGGTTTTGCATGACATCGGCGGTCGGGTAAATCGCCGGATCATTCAGGATTTCATCAGAGAGATATTCATCGGCCGCCGAGTTGGGGTTGGCATAACGTACATACTCGGTGATCTCGGCTGCGATTTCCGGGTCAAGAATGAAGTTGATAAACGCATGGGCGTTTTCAGTGTTCGGCGCGTCAGCGGGCACCGCCATCATGTCGAACCAAAGGGCAGCGCCTTCTTTGGGGATGCTATAGCCAATAGAGAAGTCGCGTCCTGCTTCTTCAGCGCGAGCAGCGGCCTGGAAAACATCACCGGAATAGCCTGCGGCGACGCAAATATCGCCATTCGCCAGGTCAGACACATAGCGTGACGAGTGGAAATAGGTCATATCATCGCGAACACTGGCAATCAGCTCACCCGCCGCTTCGATATCGTCGATATTTTCGCTGAGCGGGTCTAAGCCTAGATACGCCATGGCGGGTGACAACATTTCATCAGCGGAATCCAGCATTGATAAGCCGCAGCCTGCCTCGCTCAGTGCGCCGGTTATTTCAGGATCAAACAGCAGCGCCCAGCTGTCCAAGGGAGCGTCGTCACCCAGGATTTCTTTTACCCGCTCAACGTTATAGCCGATCCCATTGGTGCCCCACATATAAGGGACCGAGTATTCGCTACCGGCGTCGATGGTTTCCAGGTTAGCCATCAGCTCCGGGTTAAGATTATCTAAATTGGGCAGTAACTCGTGGTTCAGTGGCTGGAACACGCCAGCTTTCACTTGGCGGGTAAAATAGTATGTGGATGGCACGACCACATCGTAACCGGAACGCCCGGCGAGCAAGGCGGCATCAAGAATTTCATTACTGTCGTAAACGTCGTAGGTCACTTCAATGCCGGTACGCTCGGTGAATTTTTCCAGCGTTTCCGGGGCAATATAATCTGACCAGTTAAACACCCGCACCTCGTCGGCGTGGGCAGCGCTAGCCGCTGCGGCAAACGAAATGGCCGCAACGGCCGCGGAAAGTTTGTGGATGTTCCCCATTATCACTGCTCCTAATGTCAATGCTCTATTTGTCTAAGCTCTATTAGCGACGTTTTGAGCCACTCGTTTTTAGCTCTCGCTGTTAATAACGCTTGGCTACGGCTGTTTTGTGCCAGCTGGCCCACGGCTAACAATAGCGTAGGTCATAACGCTGACCGTGCGAATTTTGCGGTGCAGTGACGCCTACCGCAAGCCAATGTGAAAAATTCTTGTATTTTGCCCTACCGGCCCCATTAAATAGCTAGCAAAACAGGTTTTTGTAGTACGCCAATAGGGCAATGCTATTGGCT
The DNA here is from genome assembly GCF_037070225.1 of Vreelandella indica. NCBI lineage: Bacteria > Pseudomonadati > Pseudomonadota > Gammaproteobacteria > Oceanospirillales > Halomonadaceae > Vreelandella > Vreelandella indica. Next base: position 22,321 of record NZ_JBANSO010000031.1, on the reverse strand, counting down.
GGATGGCTTTTTTTAATTTTAGACATTAGTCGTTAGCCGTTAGCATTAGCACTACTTTATGAACCCTTCACTCATGACAACTGGAGATTATCTGAATGTCCTTGATCAACACTGAAGTAAAACCGTTTAAAGCCACTGCTTACCTGAATGGCGAATTCGTCGATGTGACTGAAGCGGACCTGCAAGGCCAGTGGTCTATTTTCTTCTTCTACCCGGCCGACTTTACTTTCGTTTGCCCGACTGAGCTTGGCGACTTAGCCGACAACTATGCTGAATTCAAAAAACTGGGCGTTGAAATCTACAGCGTTTCAACCGATACCCACTTTACTCACAAGGCATGGCACGACAGCTCTGACACCATCGGCAAACTTCAGTACCCGATGATTGCGGATCCGACGCTGCGCATTTCACGTAACTTTGAAGTCTTGATCGAAGAAGCTGGTCTTGCCGAGCGCGGCACCTTTGTTGTCGATCCCGACGGCAAAATCCAGATCGTCGAAATTAACGCAGGCAACATCGGTCGTAATGCCGAAGAACTGCTGCGCAAAGTGAAAGCCGCTCAATACGTTCGTGCCAACCCGAACGAAGTGTGCCCAGCCAAGTGGAAAGAAGGTGAAGATACTCTCGCTCCTTCTCTGGATCTGGTAGGCAAAATCTAAACCGCTCGCGGTTTTCACGCCCTTGCTCTTTTTTGCTGCGCAAGTGCGTGCATGTTCAACGCCCGGGTTTCGCCCGGGCGTTCTGTTTTAAAGCTGTTATTAAACCTGTTGTTAAAACTGTTTTTTAAAACAGTTTTTTAAAATGTTAATGATTAGCACCGTCACACACGTGTGTTCAATACGTCTGTTATCTGCGAGGAAGCTACTGTCATGCTGGACGCCAATTTAAAATCCCAGTTAAAAGCGTATCTGGAAAAAGTGACTCAGCCGTTCGAGATCGTTGCGTCCCTCGATGACGGTGCCAAGTCACAAGAATTGCTCGGTCTGTTGGAAGATATCAGCAGCCTGAGCGACAAGATTACCCTGCACAGCGATGGTCAGGATGCACGTACGCCATCGTTTGCGATCAACCGACCCGGTGAAGAGACTGGCGTGGTGTTTGCAGGCATTCCCATGGGCCACGAGTTCACCTCGTTAGTGCTTGCCCTGCTGCACGTTGGCGGTCATCCCCCTAAGACGTCTGACGAATTGCTTGATCAGGTTCGAGCATTAGATGGCGAGATGCTTTTCGAGACCTATTACTCGTTGTCTTGCCAGAACTGCCCGGACGTGGTTCAGGCGCTCAATTTGATGGCCATCTTCAACCCGAACGTGCGCCACGTCGCTATTGACGGCGCGCTGTTTCAGGATGAAGTCGAGTCTCGCGAAATCATGTCGGTACCGAGCGTTTATTTGAACGGTAAGCCGTTTGACCAGGGCCGCATGACGCTTGAACAGATTCTGGCCAAGGTTGATACCGGTGCCGCCGAACGCGATGCCAAAAAGCTGAGCGAAAAAGCCGCTTTCGATACGCTCGTCATTGGTGGTGGCCCGGCAGGCGCTGCGGCGGCTATCTACTCGGCGCGCAAAGGGATCAATACCGGTGTTGCCGCTGAGCGCTTCGGTGGTCAGGTGGCGGACACCATGGGCATTGAAAACTTCATTTCGGTGTCACACACCGAAGGCCCGAAAATGGTCAGCGCGCTTGAAGAGCATGTCAAAGATTACGAAGTTGACGTCATGAACCTGCAGCTGGCTACTTCCTTTAAAGCCGCCGAGACAGAAGGCGGCCTACATGAAGTATCGTTTGAGTCCGGCGCTAAGCTGAAGAGCAAGACGCTAGTACTGGCGACAGGCGCCCGCTGGCGTGAGATGAACGTGCCCGGCGAGCAGCAGTATCGCAACAAAGGGGTTGCCTACTGTCCCCACTGTGACGGTCCGTTGTTCAAAGGCAAGCGGGTAGCGGTCATTGGTGGCGGTAACTCAGGTGTTGAAGCGGCGATTGACTTGGCAGGCATTGTCGGCCACGTCACACTGGTAGAGTTTATGGGCGAGATGCGTGCTGATGCGGTGCTGCAGAAGAAGCTCAAGAGCCTGCCTAACGTTGATATCATTCTCAACGCACAATCGACCGAAGTCACCGGTGACGGCAGCCGTGTCAATGGCTTGAACTATAAAGACCGTACGACGGATGAGAGTAAATCCATCGCGTTAGAAGGTATTTTTGTTCAGATTGGTTTGGTACCTAACACCGAGTGGTTAAAAGGCTCACCGATCGAAATGACGCCGCGTGGTGAAATCATTGTCGATGCCCATGGCATGACATCCGTACCCGGCGTGTTTGCCGCAGGCGATGTGACCACCGTCCCCTACAAGCAGATCATTATCGCCATGGGTGAAGGTGCGAAAGCATCGCTCGGCGCTTTCGACTACTTGATTCGTAACTGACCGTGACGAAGAAAAGCCCGCTGACATTTTGTCGGCGGGCTTTTCTGTTGGGAAGTACCTTTAACTCGCGACCCGTTACGATACCCACGTACAATCTTTTAGGTATCCATTAAGATTTAGTTGGAATTTCCCCTAGCACCTCTGGAATCGTCATCTTCACATAGCGCCCTGGCGCAGGCTCAATCACTTTGAGTTCACCATCGCCAGGTTGGCGCGCAGGCACCATCTTTTCGCTATCGGCATAGCCATTATCAGTCATCCAAGACTGCCAGTGGGGCCACCAGGAGCCTTCATGAGCCGCTGCGTTTGCTAGCCACTCTTCATGCGTTTCCGGCAGCGCATCGTTCGTCCAGTAGCCGTACTTGTTTTTATGGGGTGGATTAACAATACCCGCGATATGGCCCGATCCGCCCAATATGAAGGTGACCGGCCCTTTAGGTAACAACGCCCCATAATAGGTACTGTTCCACTTGGCGATGTGGTCCTCTTTGGTGGATACGAAATAGCTGGGCGTAGAGACTTTACGCAGGTCTATTTTCACACCATCCAATTCAATACCGCCAGGCTCAACCAGGCGGTTCTCCAGGTACATATAGCGCAGGTACCAAGCGTGCGTCCCGGCAGGAAGATTGGTGCCATCCGTGTTCCAGTAAAGCAGGTCAAAGGCGGCAGGCGTTTCGCCCTTTAAATAATTATTGATGTAAAACGACCAAAACAGATCATTTTCACGCAGCAAGTTGAAGGTATAAGCCATTGAACGACCATCAAGATAGCCTTTCAACTTCAGTGTCTGCTCAATACCTTCTACCACTCGCTCATTTAGAAATACGCCGATATCGCCAGGGTCACGAAAATCCTGCAGCGTCGCCATATAAGTAACCGACTTTACTTTGCGCCCACGGCGCGTGCTGGTGAGGTAGGCAACTGTAGAGGCGGCTAGTGTGCCTCCCACACAATAGCTGAGTAGATTGACCGACTTCTCACCACAGGCCTGTTCGATGGCTTCCATCGCGCTGATGGGTCCCATCTGCATATAGTCGGCCCAGGTGATATCGCGCTGTTCAGGCCCAGGGTTACGCCAGGAGATTAGAAAGACTGTATGGCCTTGATCCACCAGCCACTTAACCATTGAGTTATCTTCACGTAGGTCAAGAATGTAGTACTTATTGATCCACGGCGGCACCATTAGCAACGGCGTTTTAAAGGTTTTTTCTGTGGTGGGGGTGTACTGGATCAACTGGATCAATTCGTTTTCATAGACCACCGCCCCGGGCGTTACGGCAATATTTTCACCCACGCCAAAAGCGCCACGATCCGTCATGCGGACATTGATACCCTCGGCAGAATTCCCCAAGTCTTCGCGCAGGCGGGCTAATCCATCCACCAAGTTCTGGCCACGGGTTTCAAGCGTGAGGCGCATGACTTCAGGGTTGGTGCTCATAAAATTTGTCGGCGCCATCGCGTTGACCAACTGGCGCGCGTAAAACATTAGGTTACGCTTTTTGGTTTCGTCTAAGCCGCTTAGGCTTTCAACCAGCTCTTCCACCATCTGCGAAAACAGTAGGTACTGCTGCATGATAGCCATATAGTGCGGGTCTTGTGTCCACGCCTCGTCTTTAAAACGGCGGTCATTTTTGGCCGGCGTGATCAACGGGGTGACCTGCTCGCCAGCCATCCCTCGCATGGCTTGCTGCCACAACATCCACTGATCCTGCACCAACCGGGCCTGGGTTTCCCACAGCAGGGTAGGATTCTGCATCAGCGACTGCGCACCCGCTTCAAAGCTTTCGCGCATATCGCTATAAATGGAGTCGGCGGCTTCACTTGGTGCGATACGGGAAAGCAGATCCTGCATCAATCCTTGGTACTGCTCACCGATCTCTTTGAGCTGATTATTCCACTCTTCAAGCTCTGCTTGAGATAACCCTTCAGGTAAGCCCTTGGCTATTTCATCGGCTAGCCCTTGAGAAAGACCTTGGGTTAGCCCTTGAGAAAGCCCTGATGATAATGCCTGGAACGGATTGTGCCACGCTGACTGCATACTAACTCTCCCTACGCCCTCTCCAGGCGCACCGACCACTTTGACCAAGACCAAGCTGTTATATAGCTGAGTTTTTAATACGATAAAGTTTTTATACGATAAGACTTCGATATGACAAGGTTTTATCGTTGCAACGTTTTAAATGCATCGCGGCGCCCTAAGGCGCCGCGATGATGTCGTCAATCAGCTTTTGCGCGATGAGTGACTGGAGGCTTTCGCAGGCTGCTCCCCTTTCGCAGTAGCCTTGGCTTGGTCGGACATTTGCTGCCCGGCTTCACTGAACATCTTTTCCATTTCAGACTTAAACTGCAGGCTCATTTCGCTCATCACCCGCGCATCTTCCTGCATCTGCTGGGAAAGTTCGTTCATCATCTCGGCTTGCTTGGTGCCGAAATCACGCAGGCTTTCTGCGTCTTGAATTTCAGTGGCGCTACGAATGCGCTCAGTACCCATCTGACTGTAGCGCTTCATGGCTTCCAACTGATACTGGGTCATTTTTTCCATATTGTTGAGCATCAGCGAATTAATTTTTCGCATGGGCTCAAACATCTGCTTAGTTTGGGCGTTAAAGGCGTCCATCATATTGTCTTGCATAGTGTCTGCTCCTGTATCGTTCCTTGGCATGAGCCTTGGAGTGACTCACCGTAATGTAGCTCTGCTGCACTGCAAAAAGAGTAATCTTTGGCATGCTGCATTGCAACAGTGGTGTCATTTCAGTATCACCGTGCAAGCCTGAACCGCTTTGCCATATTACTCTGCCCTACCTCAACAGGTGGAGAACCACCTGTTAAGTTAATGCGCGTTAACTGCTTGCTTCAATCTATGTGCCGCTGCTTCTTGTTTCAGAACGGGAACGTGACGATGCCGTTGACTTTGCTTTGCTGGAAGTAGCGCTTTCCGCATTGCTTTTAGAGTTAGTCCCCCCCCTCTTCTCATCATCATTGCTGTGGGCTGAAGAAGCGCTGGCGCTGCCCGCTTGCCGCAACATATCGAGCATCATTTGCTGGTAGGTGCCGAAATTAGCTAGCCCTTGAGAAAGCCCCTGCTGCATCATCGGTTGTTGCAGGAAAGGCCGCATTAGGCTCATAGGATCGTAGCCTTCCACCCCAGACTCCATCTGCCGCTGAATATTCTCTAGCAGATTTTTCTGGAAAGCTTCGACATCAGGCAGCCCCAATGATTGGCGAAATTCATCGGGGGTAAGATCAAACTCAACGTTAATCTTCATAGGCGGCTCCTGCACTGTTTTTCATGACGACTACTCATGCAATTGTTTTGTTTGAGTGTAGCAGCGAACTGCAAACCTCACCGTGATGCGTTATCGCTGAGTTAAACGCGGTGTATCAACGTTTACATCGCCATTCTGACCACGCTGACGTAGCCAGTGATCCAACAGCGTAATCGCCATCATTGCCTCAGCAATGGGCGTTGCGCGAATCCCTACGCAGGGGTCGTGGCGCCCTTTAGTCACCACCTCGACTGCCTGACCATGAATATCGATAGAGCGGCCCGGCGTAGTGATGCTGGAAGTGGGCTTCAGCGCTAAGCGCGCTACAATCGGCTGCCCACTAGAGATACCACCGAGCACGCCGCCTGCGTGGTTGGAAAGAAAGCCCTCTGGCGTCATCTCATCACGATGCTCGCTGCCACGCTGGGCGATACAGCCAAACCCTGCGCCAATCTCAATCCCTTTTACCGCATTAATACTCATCAAAGCATGCGCCAGATCAGCATCCAGGCGGTCAAACACCGGTTCGCCAAGCCCTACCGGTACGCCTTCGGCAATCACGGTAATTTCGGCACCTACCGAATCCTGGTCGCGGCGCAGTTGGTCCATAAAGGCTTCCAGTTCAGTGACGCGCTCCGGGTCGGGGCAGAAAAACGCATTTTGACCCACCGATTCCCACTGTTTGAACTCAATCTTGATAGGGCCTAACTGGCTCATATAGCCACGAATCTGGACGCCCTGGGCGGCTAGATACTTCTTGGCAATCGCCCCCGCTGCCACGCGCATAGCCGTTTCACGGGCACTGGAGCGCCCGCCCCCACGATAGTCGCGGTGGCCATATTTATGGTGGTAGGTGTAATCCGCATGAGCTGGCCGAAACTGCTCTTTGATTTTCGAGTAGTCGTTAGAGCGCTGATCGGTATTCTCAATCAGCAGGCCGATCGAGGTACCGGTGGTCTTGCCTTCAAACACACCGGACAGAATGCGCACTTGATCAGGCTCTTTGCGCTGAGTGGTATGCCGCGAACTGCCCGGCCTGCGGCGATCCAGGTCGAGCTGCAAATCGGCTTCACTTAACTGCAGCCCAGGCGGACAACCATCCACAATAGCGCCGAGCGCTGGTCCGTGGCTCTCACCAAAGGTAGTCACACTGAATAGTTTGCCAAACGTATTGCCAGACATGGCCGTTAATTCCTCACACGAAAGACGCCGCATGGGCGTCGAGTTCAGCGGCGCTCAGAGCAAAAACACCCTGGCCGCCACGCTCGAATTCAAGCCATAGGAAAGGCACGTCGGGAAATGCCGCTTCCACATGGCGGTCAGAGTTGCCGACTTCTACAATCAGCCAGCCCTCATCGGTTAAGTGTTCCCGCGCCTCGCGCAAAATACGCCGCACAATATCCAGCCCATCGCTACCGGCTCCCAGGGCGAGCGAAGGCTCGTGGCGAAACTCGGCGGGCATGGTGGCAAGGTCACGGGCATCGACATAAGGCGGATTAGAGACGACCAAATCAAAGCGCCGACCTTCTAAGCCACTGAAGACATCCGACTCGACCGCCCGTACCCGGTCGCCCACATCGTGGCGGGTAATATTTTGCCGTGCGACAGCTAAGGCATCCTGACTGATATCGGCAAGCGCCACTTCACAGGTCGGCAAATAAAGTGCCGTCGCAATGCCGATACAGCCGGAACCGGTGCATAAATCCAGCACACTGGCAGGCGGCTCTTCAGGAAACCAGGCGGCAAAGCCGTCTTCAATCAGCTCGGCAATGGGCGAGCGAGGGATGAGCACGCGTTCATCGACGTTAAACGGATGGCCGGCAAAAAAGCTCTCGCCCAATAAATAGGGAAGCGGACGGCGGGTGGTAACACGTTCCCGCGCCAGAGCAATAATCCGCTGCCGTTCTACGGGCAGTAGCCGCGCCTCTAGCACACTGGGATCGATGTTCCACGGCAAGTGCAGCGCGCCTAAGCAGAGCGCTACCGCCTCATCCCAGGCAGAATCGGTCCCATGACCGTAGTGCAGGCCCGCCAGATAAAACTCGCTGGAGACCCAGCGCAGATAGTCGCGTAGGGTAAAGAGCTGGCTCACCAGCAAGGATTCCGACAGAGAAAGGGTTGAGTGAGAATGCTCAACGTTTAGATGCGTGGTCACAGCGGCTCCTGGTTGACGATAATGATGAATACAGCCGATAACGCTTTATTCATGCAACGAATAAAAAGATTGTACCTTTCACGCCGTCCGGTTCACAGCAACGCTCAGCCCGCTATACTGTGCGTCTTCATCTGTTTCACCTTTATTTGCCACTTTTTGCCACCCGAGCCTACCATGACGCAACGCCGCCACCTGCCCGACGATGACGATATCAATGCCTTTCGCGATGCGTTAAAGGCGGCAGGCGTGCGCCGTATCGCGACTAACAAGGCCGATCCAGGCAAACCTAAAATTGACGGCAAGGCCCATGAGGCTAGACGCCATGCGGCTGTTGAAAGTAATACGCCTCAGTTCAGCGGGCGCACCTCCGATGGCCGGGTGGAGGCCGTGCGCCCCTCTGAGTATTTAGAGTTTTGTGTACCGGATTTACCATGGCGTACTTTTAGCCAACTAAAACGTGGCCAAACGGCGTGGCAAGCGGGACTTGATATGCACGGCTATACGCTGGAAGAGGCGCGTGCGGAACTGGAGAGTTTTTTGCGCGACGCCGCCAGCCAAGGCTTACGCTGCGTACTGGTGGTGCATGGCAAAGCGTGGGGCACCACCTCCGACTTCCCTGTGCTTAAAAGCCATACCAATGCCTGGTTGCGTGAGTGGCCCGGCGTACTGGCTTTCTGCTCCGCTATCGATATCGATGGTGGCACCGGTGCGGTGTATATATTGCTGCGCAAGCGGGGCCAGTAGCCATTACTCGGTAGCGTCGGACGCGATACTCGGCATGCGCCGCTCCAGCGCTTCATCGGCCAGATGCCTGCCCAGGCGAATCAAATCCTTGCCGCGGTGGAATTCGTAGGTACTGCAGACTGTTTTGGGTATTTCGATCAGCACGTCGGGCGGGTAGCCCGCCACCTTGTACTTGGCCAGCGCCGCCTGAGTAATATCAAACGACTCAAGAATCATATCGAGCTTGCTCCACTCCCGCTTACCACGGGCTTCAGTGGTCTCCTCCAGCTCTTCGCCCTCTCCGCTTGCCCCCTCCCCATTCGCTCCCATCCCCGCCCACAGTTTTCGCGTAGCGGCGCGCACATCCCCCATCCAGTTACCCATGTTTTGATCGCGATCAATCTCTTTTTTACTACGGCTATCGACGGCTTCCTCTTCCTTAGGCAGCAATTCCTCTAAGGTGACTGGCAGTGGGCTATGCGCGGTCACGTTGACGGCTACCACAAAGTCCGCTTGATGAGCCGCCACCACAGGCATGATCGGCAGCGGGTTAAGCAACCCGCCATCCACCAACACCTGATCACCCAAATGCACTGGCGTTATTACTCCCGGCACGGCAATTGAGGCGCGAATCGCCTGTAATAAGGGGCCATTTTGAAACCACACTTCCCGCTGGCGAACCAGATCCGTTGCCACCGTTGTCACTGGAATCGCGAGGTTTTCAATTAATATATCGCCCACCAGCGCTTCCAGCTTGCTCATGATCTTGCTGGCACGCATCGCACCCATGGGGCTCCAGGTCACGTCGACCAATTTAAGTACGTCCAGGTAGTCAAGGTTGCACACCCAATCGCGGTATTCAGGCAGCTTGCCTGCCGCGTAAATACCACCGATCAGCGCGCCCATCGAGCATCCTGATACGGCGATGATGTCAAAGCCCCGCGCCTCAAGTGCTTCAATTACCCCAATATGCGCATAGCCGCGCGCACCGCCGCTGCCCAACACCAGAGCGACCTTGTTCCCACTACTGACATGCACCAATTCGTTCATACTGCCATCCATCGCTAGGCCTTATCGCTCTTAACCCTGTCGCTCGTAACCCTGTCGCTCATAACCCAATGAGCGCTGATTATTGCAGAGACTTGCGCTACGGCGCGGGGCTCCAGATGCAAATGATGGCCACCATTAAGCACGTGACGGGTCAATTCCTTGACTGCTTGCCGCGCCTGAACCGCCCAGTCACGTTCACACAGAATCCCCTGCTCCCCTTCAACCAATAGCACTGGAGCGCTAATTTCCGCCAGCAATGACAACACCTGTTCGGGTGTGAAGCGCACCAATGAAGGCTTCAGCAAGCGACTGTCGGTGCGCATTTGCACATGGCCATCGGCGGTGGGCTGGGTGTTGCGCTCCACTAGCGGTGTGGCCGTAATGGTATCCACCGGCGTGACACCTCCGGCAACACGTGCAGCGATGGCACTCTCGATATCCAGGTAGCGCGGCGCGCGGGAAAGTGACCGACGGTGGGCTATCAGTCCTTTGCGCAGTTGGCTGGCGGTCTCTTCAATGGGCGTATTGAGCGCCCCCAGCCCGTCAATCAACGTTAGCCGCTCAACGCGCTCCGGCATCGCAGCAGCAAGCAGGCAGGCCACTGCGGCGCCCATGGAGTGGGCCAACACGCTAACTTGGTTAAGGCCGAGGTCTTCCATGGCATCCAACACATCGTGGCAGTAGCCCCATAGCGCATAGTCACTGCCTTGTGGTAAGTGCGCCGACTGGCCATGACCACGAAAATCCAGCGCTACTATGCGAATACCGAGCTTTTCCACCAGCAGGGGAGCTAAGCGTGAAAAGCTGGCCGCATTATCCAGCCAGCCGTGCAGAGCCAGCCAAACCGGGGCATCAGCGCGCCCCCAACTAAGAGCGGCCAGGCGACCCTGGGCAAAAGAAAGCGGCTGCGACGCAACGCTGCGTGCAGCCGTAGATTCGGTGTGGGGCATAATCAACCATCCTGAACAAACGGCAACGTCATAAGGCAAGCAAGATGACGACGTAAGCGACAAACGTTACCATGCCCGGCGTAATGCTTCCGCCTCTTTTACCTCCACCCTCATTTGGTGCCATTATGAAACCACACCGCGATACCCGCGCTCGTAATCTGGTCTTTTTTGTTGCTGTCATCAGCGCCCTGGTGGTCGGTTTCTGGCTCGCAAAATAGGCTCAAGCCTCACCGAGTAGCCCCAGGCTGGCCGCTGGCGCTTGGCGACGTAATCCCCGCGAGAGTGCATGACCTATCACGCCAATCAGCACAGCACCGCCAATGGGGAGGAAAATCCATAGTCCCAGATGAAAGCGCGGGGTTAGATCCAACAAAAAGATGTACAGCGCAGCCGTGGTTAGTTCGGCCAGCACCGCGCCCATCAACCCACTGGCCAAGCCCAACAACGCGTATTCAGCGCCCTGCACCCTTGAAATCATTTTACTGCCTGCACCAAATACGCGTAATAGGCCGCTTTCATGGGCACGCACCGGTAAGCTTGCGGTCAGTGCGGCATACAGTACGCTTACCCCTGCCAACAGGACCAATGCAAGCACTAACTCCACCGCCCGCGTAACCTGGCCGAGTACATCCCGCACCTGGCCCAAAATGGCATCAACATTCAGTAAGGAAACCCCCGGGAATTCGGTAATCAGTTCCCGGATCAACCCCTGCTCCGCTTCAGGCAGATGAAAGGCGGTAATGTAGCTATGGCCAAACTGTTCCAGCACTCCTGGCGGAAAAATGACGAAGAAGTTAGGCTGAAAACTATCCCAATTCAGGCTTCGCAGGCTGGTAATTTGGGTGGTGATTTCATCGCTACCCACCGAGAAGGTCATCTCGTCACCGATGCTTAAGCCAAGCCTTTCAGCAAGCCCATCCTCCATGGAGATGGGCACTGGCGCCGCTTGCTGCGTTGCCTCAACGGCGCTCATCCAGCCTTGGCCTTCACTGCCCTCTTCATTACCCTCCTCACTGGTAGCGTCGACACCCAACTGGGCTGGCGAGAACCATTCACCGGCCACCACAGCATTGCCTTCGGGCACTTCAGATTGCCACGTCAGATTGAGCTCCCGGCGCAGCGAGTTATCACCACGGGCGTCAGGCGGCACGGCATCTCTAGGCGACTGACCATTAATGGCAATCACTCGCCCACGCACCATCGGATAGAGGGTGCTTTGGGTTTCCACCCTTGGAGAGACTGCCGCCTCGAAAGGATCGCGCTCGGAAGGCTGAATATTAATGGCAAAGTAGTTGGGGGTATTGGCAGGCAGCTGGTCCTGCCAAGTGCTGAGCAGATCACCCCGAACCAACACAATCATCGCCATGGCAAAGAAGGTCACCGAAAAGGCCAGCAACTGGCCTAGGCCCGCTTGGCGACGTCGTGCTAGCTGACGTCCGCCCAAGCGGAGCGCTTGTGACCACTCACTACGCCCGGAAAATCGCTGTACAACGCGCAACAAACCGCTTAGCAGTAGCGCACTAATCATCCACAGCACGCCGAGTAGAGCCGCCCCGCCAATCAACAGCGCAATCGCCAGTGGCAGGCTTCCCGAATAGAGCCACAGCAGCCCACCAAACACGAGACTTGCCACACCCACCACCAGCCAAGCCGAAGGCGGCAGCGGGTCTAATTCACGACGCAGAACTTTTAATGCGCTCACCCGTTTGATACGCAGCAGTGTCGGCCCAGCAAACCCCACCAGCACGGCAAGGGCCGTAAATACGCCTAACCCCAACGGCATAAGACCAGGCGGCGGTAGCGTCATGGGTAAGAAACTCACCAATAGCCAGATAAGAACCGCTTGGCCAATCAACCCAAGCAGCGCCCCTATTGCGGCGGCTACCAGCGCTAAGCCCATTAGCTGAAGAGAAAAAATCGTCACCAACTGCCGCTGACTGGCGCCAAAGCAACGCAACAGTGCGGCGGTGTCCAAGTGGCGCTCCACATAACGACGAGTCGACATCGCCACCGCCACCCCTGCGAGCAACACTGCTGCTAAACCGGCCAGCCCCAGGTAGCTTTCTGCACGCTGCAAAGCATTGCCAAGCTGAGGGCGGTCAACGCGAACATCGCGCACTTCTACCCCATCACGGCGTAGCTCAGCAAGCAGGCCTTGCACTTGATCAAGCGCTTCTGGCGGGCCAGCGGCTAGAAGTTCAAACTCAATCCGCGAGCCTTCTTGAACAAGGCCGGTGGCTTCGACATCGGCGGTATTGATCATCAAGCGTGGATTAAAATTACTGAAGCCGCCGGACTGATCCGCTTCGCGCTCAATGATCCCTGTTATCTCAAGTTCGGTCTGGCCCACTTGGACCCGGTCACCCAGTTCTATCTCAACCAGCTCTATCAAGCGTGGGTCAGCCCATGCTTCACCAGGGGCTGGACCAGACGCTATTTGTTCGGTGCCATTGCCAAAATCGACGGAAGAGGCGCCGTAATGAGGGTAGACCTCATCCACGGCTTTTAAGCTAGCCGGTTGAAAACGTCCATCGCGGCTGATCATTGATACCAGATCGACTTGGTCACTCAGTACGAAACCTGCATTTTCAAGGCGTTCTCGCAGCTCCTCTGAAAACGGATCACGCTGCTCTAGCACCAGATCGCCACCCAGCATCTGGCCCGCCTGGCGCTCTAAGCCGCGCTCTAGGCGATCAAGGAAAAACGCAATCATGGTAGAAGCTGCGACCGCCAATACCAGGGCGATAAACAGCGCACGTACATCCGCAGCTCGCAGGTCTCGCTTGAGGCTGCGCATGGCCAAACGCCAGTTCACATCACTCATTGCATGCCCTCGTCAACCGCAGCCGCGGTGGGGTCAAACGCTTCTAATTTCCCATGGTCTAATCGCAGGCAGCGGTCACAGCGACGCGCCAGGGCATGGTCGTGAGTCACTAAAATCAGCGTGGTGCCTGCCTCACGGTTTAAGGTGAAAAGTAGATCAATGATTTGCGCACCGGTGTCAGGGTCCAAATTACCGGTGGGCTCATCGGCAAATACTAGCTCGGGGTCGGTAACAAAGGCACGGGCGACGGCAACGCGCTGCTGCTCGCCACCGGAAAGTTGTTTGGGTAAGTGATTCACTCGCTCGCCAAGCCCAACACGCTCCAACCACTGGGCGGCGGTTTGTGTCTCCCCTGCACGCGGTGAGAGTTCGAGGGGTAACATGACGTTCTCAAGCGCGCTCAAGGTGGGCAGCAGTTGGAAGTTCTGGAACACAAAGCCCACTCGCCCAGCGCGTAGCGCAGCTCGCCCATCTTCATCCAAGCGGCTCAGCGCATGGCCGAAGAGGGTTAGCTCACCGTCGCTTGGGGTATCAAGGCCAGCCAGTAGCCCTAGTAGGGTTGATTTTCCCGCACCGCTCTTGCCTAGAATCGCCACACTTTCACCTGCCGCCACGCTTAGCGATAGGTCGTGTAAGATAGTTAGTGAGCGTTCACCGCTCGTCACTTTTTTAGACAGCTTGTCGGCATGCAGAACAGGATGCCTAACGGCGCCTTGTGGAACATCGCTTAACACTTGGTTGTCGTTATCAGGCTGGCGTTCACTGCGGGGTGACTCGCTCGACATTGATATATCCGTAGCAGTATCTGCAGTTTTATCTGAGGAGCTTTGATTTGAAGAGCCTGAGTTTGAAGGGCTTTGATCTGAAGGGTTTTGATTTAAGGAGTAAGACATGAAGCGTGGCATCCCTGTGGCATGGCATGGACTGAACCGCATGGTAACCGGATGGCTGGTGTTGCTGATAGTCACCTTTGCCTCGGTGCCTATCAACGCAGCGCCTACCAATACCGAACAGTCACCCAGCCTATTAGTGATGGGCGATAGTTTAAGCGCCGCCTACGGTATTGAGCGTGAGGAGGGTTGGGTGAGCCTGCTGGCAGAGCGTTTAGAAGGCGAAGTGAACGTCATTAACGCCAGCATTAGCGGTGAAACCACATCCGGAGGTCTACAACGATTCTCTGATATTCTCGGACAGCAGCAGCCGGATATTGTTCTACTGGAATTAGGCGGCAATGACGGTTTGCGCGGTTTAGCCCCCAATCAAATGCAGGCGAACTTAGCTAGTATGATCGAGCAAAGCCAAGAGGCAGGCGCAAAAGTTCTTCTACTGGGAATCGATATACCGCCCAACTATGGCCAAGCGTATCGGGATGCTTTTACCGGAGTTTTCCACTCGTTGGCAAAAGAGTACGACATTTCTCTAGTGCCTTTCTTACTGGAAGATATCGCCCTAAACGATGCACTCATGCAAAGTGACGGCATTCACCCTACCGCTGAGGCGCAGCCTATTATTTTGGAAAATGTCTGGCCTAAACTAGCCCCGCTTCTAGAGTCGACTTATCAGGCAAATGCCCATTAAACAAAACAACCGTTTATCTTCCCTATATGCCTATATGAATGATAAACGGTTTGCAAATACATCAACGTTAACGCATATCCTCTGCCATATGCGTTAACAGCAGCAAGGTGGCAGAAAAATAATCATCTTGGGATTGAGGAGTCGAAGAAGGTAGCGTTTCACCGCTCGCGTAAGCTCTAATTGCCTCCACTCCCCGAGAAATCGGGTATTCAGCTCGCTCTTCACTGATAACATTAACCCAAGCAGGAGCTGGTTGATGAGCGGGATCATTCCAAAAAGCAGTAATACTTCCAACACCACCAGCTTCGTCGCGTCCACCCCAAACAAAATAAAGCGGTATACGTACAGCATCAAAGCTGAATCTTGGTTCCCAATTAGCTGCCGGTGTTAGCTCACCCTCCTGATTAATCTGAACCCAATCTGTGGGTAATAGATAAGCGCCAAAACGAGCCTGATCCAATAATTCAACGCCATCGTTGATTAAATCAATCCATGGCTTATCCGGCTCTATCTCAGCAAAGTCACGCAGTGCGGGTATGAACCAATAAGATAGATTGATATCTGCTTCTAATTCACGCTGAAAGCCTTCAATCCCTGGTAGTAGCACCTGAAATCCAGCAATTTCATCAATAAGATTGTCTAGTATAGCGCTACGGATACTTTTCGATGCACTTGCATAATTGGTATCATTCCAACGCTCTGAAGCTAAATACAGTGCCCAAGCAATAAATAAATCGCCATCCGTCGCGTTGTTAAGATCAATCACAGCTGGATTTTCACGTGGATCATATCTCCACGAGAACAGAGAAACATCTGGTCGACTAAGGTGACGACGGGTCCACCCCCAAATCTCATTAAATGTTTCTCGATCATTGTAGTGCTGAGCTAGCATCATGCCCCAACCCTGGCCTTCCGAATGACTAATATGATTGTTCCCGGTATCAATCACACGCCCGTCCGTACTTATGAATCGCTCTCGGTACTCCCTCCAAGCAGGGTCTGCCTGGGCTATACTTGCGCTCATTATCATACAAACAAGAAGTCCAGCACTTAACATAAAACGATTCAGCATTTAGGTCAGTCCCTTAAATATGCAGTTTCAAGATGAAAAGCGGCTAACGTCCATAGAGAAAAGTGCATTCACGCTGCTCCAGGTTACGCTTAACACACCTGATCGGAACGTCTGATTCACCTCCCTGCTGTTGCAGCCATCCCTTATAAACCCCCTCTAACAACGCCGACATCGCTAGTAAGCTAATGTCCAAACGCTCTTGGGATGATCCAGGGACTGGACAAGCGCTATGGGAAATACGCATCGTTTGATTTTCTGCCACAATGGCTGTCCATCCCCAGTCCAGGAGGACTAAAGTTTCGTTGATGGAGTGTTCAAGTCTTTCTAGCGTAGCGCACTCACCTATAGGCATCTCTGCTGCTATTCGACTTCCAATATGTCGCCAAAAACCTGATGCTCCCTCATCATCTGCACTATTAGAGAGCTCATCGAATACCAGCTCCAAAAAAAGTCGCCACTGCTTACTACAGTGTTGCTTCGCATAATACTCTACATGCTGAGTGTGATTATCTGACTCGTTCACCGCTATCTCCAAAGGTATAATTCATAAACATACTAGCGGAAGTGTCGTTGTAATCACCGAAGCTATTAAAATCCACTCGCCCGCCAAGAGAAAGATCTGAGGTCATTTGATACTCCATGGTCCCACCGAAGGAGAGACCTACCCCACTCTCACTCTCTCCACCATATCTAGATGCCGGGGTTGCCCCTAAAGCTGTGAAGACGTCGAGCAACGCTTGTGCCTCTGGATCAGTCGGGAAGTAATCGCTGTCATCGGTACTGTAGCTTTGGAAACCTGGAGCGATATAACCGCCCAGTGTTAACTGATCTGTTACGTTCTCTTGGTAATTGATAGGAAAGGCAACGCTCACATAATCCTGAGGACTAAAATATCCTCCATGTCCATAGGTGAAGTGACTCAGATCATCATCAAACGCCATGACTGATACATGCACCCCTGTTTGCAATTGACGACGCTCATTGTTGATCGGACGTGCGTAGCCACCCAGAGATAGATCATACGATTGGTTATCGGCGACATTATTACCGGTATAGCGATATGTCCCTATATCCGCATACAGCCCGCCCATTTCAGTATCATAATTGATACCAGCGCTTCCCCCTGTGCTTACTACACCGCCCCAGGTATCACCCGAATAAGCATCGTAGGCGCCTGCGTAAGACAGCACACTATCTTTCACAGCTCGTCGTTCAACGGTAAAGTTAAGCGATGTGTTTTCGGCAATTTCGGGACGCCAATTGATTCCCCCAACCAAATTAGATTCTTCAAACCCCAAGGGAGTACTACCAATGTCAAGGTTTAGATTTTGAAGCTCATAGCCAAGTTCAAGCCCTGCCCCACCATCTCTTAAACTAGAGGGCCTAGCAGATTGCGCCTCTGCTTGCAAGCGGCCTTGTATGCCCTCAAGAGCGGTTTCAATTTGCTGGCGACTTGCTGAAAATGCGCTCAATGACTCCCCATCCAAACCTAACTCATTAAAATTAACACTATTCTCTTCGAGATAATTGTTAAACAATGCTCGCTGTTGATCCGATAGGTTGGCAACTGTTAAGCCCGCTTCAAATAATGGGTTACGCTCAAGCGCTGCCTCATAAAAGCGTCTTGCCTCCTCTAACTCAGCAGATAGTCTCACCACCTCTTGTTCGTTTGCTGCGGCATCAAGCCGACTCTGGGCAGCAAAAAAATTGGATACTGTCGATTCAATCTCATCCAAAATAGAGGATACCCCACCCAATGACTGATTGAGTGCACCAGCGCTGACTGCTAATCCACTTCGGCCATAGCGGCGTAAACCGTCTCCCTCGGGCGTTCCAGATGTGACCTGGGTGGGCGTTACAGCCACCTCAAAGCGTCCCTCGCCAAATGGTATCGCTGAAAAACGCAATGGTGCTTCAATGCGATCTTGTTGGCTTAGCCCAGTTTCTCCATCGCGAAGATTGAAGGCGAACTCAGTAGCAACTCTCGGTGCCCGCTCTCGCCTAATTTCTCTAGAGAGCTCATCAATTCGCTGACTAATGGTCTGCTCCGGTGGCGCCATTTCATCTGTTAATTGATCATCATTTACCTCACGGGTAGTTCCCGGTAGCCAGCTAGGCCGTTGAGAACGATTTGAAGGGCCCCGATTTTGATCGGTAAATGGGTTCTGTCCTTGAGTAAGGAGAGGCACTTCACCTTCTTGCCCACTTAAGTGTTGCCGCGCTTCGCTCAATAAAGTGAGCGCCTCAAGACTCTGACCATTGGCACGTGCAACTTGAGCGCTCAACAGTAACGTTTCAGCTGTGGGCTCTTGAGGCGCATAGCGATTAAGCAATTGGTTAGCCTGACGTGACCGATTATTCGAAAGTGCTGTTTGTACGGCCCCTTGCAAAGCTTGTTCACTATCGGGATGAACAGTCAGTAAATAGGTATATATCTGTTCAGCTTGGGCTTGTCGCCCACCATCTGTATATAAACGCCCCATAGCCAACAGCAAATCCTCATCATCAGGTGATCCCTGCATGGACTCTGCAAGCCGGTCATAAGCGCTAGCTAAACGACCATTTTGACGAAGTTGGTCAGCTTCTATAATCGCCAACCCACGCTCCACCGCCAATACGTCTTGATTCTCTTGCCATTGAGGATTAGCAGCTAAACGCAAAAGCAACTGACGGGCAGCTTCGGGTCGGCCTGCTTGAGCCATTATCAGCACATGATTGATATAATCGTTGGGCGTTTGCTCCTCAATCCCACGGGCCAAGTCACGCTCTACCCAGCGCAAAGCTTCGCTCTGAGCACCCGCTTGTGACAAAGCACCCGCGATTTGACTGACCTGCCCAGTTGTAAGATTGGATTCCCCAAAATCTAAATATAGCTGTCGAAGCAAACCAATGGCATTAGCCTGATTACCCTGCCTGAGCTGTGTGAGCGCTTGAGTCAGAGGCTGCTGAATTTCTGCCTGTTGCCGAAGTGATTGCATTTCATCACTTAGCGAATCAGTTGGAATACTAGACAACAATCGCTGAGTTTCTGACCATTGCCCCTGCTCTGAAGCGAATAATGCTGCTGCATACCGCTGGTCAGGTGTAGCACTTGCCCTTTTAAAAGACTCCATTAATGCCTGCGCTTCACCAGAGCGTGATTGATCGGACAAGACTCTGGCTAAGTCAAGTCGCGCCCATGGATCATTGGGCGATAAATCCAGTGCCTCCCGAAGTGCCGCCTCAGCCCCAAAACTATCTTGCTGACGTGCCTGGCTGCGTAGAGATTCGACTTGAGCTGTGGTTAGCCCTCCCATTTGACTGCGCGCGCTTTCCGGCAAGCTATTCGCAATTGATTGGGCAGCAGCCCAGTCACCTTTATCAGAAAGTACTTGCGCTAAGCCTACACGTGCTTCTATATCGCCAGAGCGTGCCTGCAACAGTACCCGGTATGCCTGTTCAGCAGCATCAAGGCGCTGCTGTCGCCTAAGAATATCTGCTTCCAATAACCGCGCGGCGCGTCCAGCTTCACCACTCTGCTGGGTAAGTGGTCGTACTTGCCCAAGCGCTTGCTCAAGATTATTTGCCTCAGCCAACCGCCGAGCATCACCCAAGCGAGCATAGAACGCTGCACTTTGGTACGCAGGCGCCCACTGCTCTCGCTGATCAGGCGCTTCGTCCATCGCCTCTCCAAGTAAATCTCTCGCTTCAACAAACTGCTGTCTTCTTAGCAGTATTAGACCTAAGCCACCTTTAGCTTCAGCATCTTGAGGGTTCTCGCTAAGCGCTTGACGAAACGACTGTTCAGCATTGCCTAACTCACCAGACTGAAGAGCCGTAAAAGCTTGAGCCCGGGTGTTCTGAGCGCTTGACTCCTCGAAACGCTGTATGATTTCGCTATCGTCCGGATTGGCTTGGGCATATGTTTGATATAGGACTTGATCAGCAGGAGTCGCTTCTAGCCAAAGCAATCCTTGTCGCCAAGCTCTTCGTGCGGCTTCAGCGTCTGACCCGCCCTCTAACGCTAACTGAGCAAGTCGATCAATACCTTCTCGCCGCGTACCCTCGCGATAGGTCAAAATTTCTCCTAACGCTAGGTTGAGAGAATTATCTTCAGGGTAGTCATTGATAAATTGGCGCAGTCCGTCACGAGCTTCACGCCATTGCGCATCGCTACCCCCAGCAAGTGTTTGATAATACTCAACCGCTAAGCCGCTTGGAGGCGTGTCACTACCAAATAGTTCACGATAGGCTGATGCCGACTCTTCATAGCGGTTAGCTCGAGCCAATTGACGAGCACGGTTAAGCTGAGCAGTATCTAATTCATTGCCCTGCTTAAGCTGATCCAACTCAATCAACCGGGGACTATTAGGTGAGACTTCCTCAAGTCGAGTAATCCATTTTTCAGCTTGATCAAGTTCCTCATCTAACAATGATTGACGTGCTAGCCTAAAAATCACTTCAGGATCATCTGGTCTACCGGAAAGATACCGTTCTAATGCTTGCCGAGCTAAATCTGGACGCTGGTTCTCTTGCCAGAAATCAGCCTGACGCAATAGAGCATCTAGAGCAGTTTGCGAACTCTCTTGCCCCCATGCAGTTGAAACAGGTATGCAGCAGGCTAATGCACTTATTAGAAGACGCTTTTTGAATTTCACGGAAGTAAGTACGTGCGTATGCATATTTATTCCCCGCCAGCATGCGTGTTGTTATCCATATTTGCTCGACGCAGCGCTCGACGCTTTAGAGTGCTATAGAGAAGTCCAGCTAACAGAAGTAGTACGAGGCCCATCGCTAATAGCATGGGAATAATATATTGACCTGTATACCAGCGGATTAGGCGGTGCCAAACCATTTCACCACGGGCGGTGCGTGGACCAACTTGATAAGCACTTACTTCCTGCCGAGGCGATATCATTACTAAATCGCCTACTGCTTGACGACTAATTTGAGGTTGGTCAATTAGCTCCGGTAACGCTTGCATTCCTTCATCATGAAAAGCTGTCGCAATAACGATACTGCGCATTGGGTTGAGTGGTGAGCGCACTCCCATTAGCACTTGCTCTGGCGCTTGACTCCCAAGCCGATTACGTGCGTGTTCAACTTGCCGTCCCCATTGCGCTTGCGCCCATAAATTTATCCGGTTTAACAAACTCAATGGCGTTACTTGCAAAACACCTTGATGAATACTGAAGGGATCAATACGATTGTTAATCTCACTATTTTCTAGCTGATCTGCTCGAGCAACGACCAGAATATCTCTCTGGTCTAAGCTATCAACAAGCGTTAAGCCCTTACGTACATCTAACGCTACACTGGGATAACCTGTTGATACCCCCATACGCCCAATCAAGCTAAGTGCCGTACTAATTTCAACCGCGTCAGGTTCATTTGCCAGCATCAAAGTAGTTTGAGATAAATCGGCCCATTGAGTAAAAGGAAAACCAGCGCTCAGCCAATATGAGAGCTCCGGTAGCGCCGCAAAATGTTGTGCATCACTCATATCGAGATAAGAATTTGGATAAAGACGCGTTTCAACACGATCAGGAAGGCCTAACTCACAACCATCTTCTGGCAAATTTACCGCCATGTTGAAGTAAAAATTGAGCTGATTATTTCCATATAGCTGTTCTTGAGGAATGCGTAGAGTCGCTCTCTCTTGACGAATATCATTGCCAAGGAGTCGCCATGCTTCCCACGCTAAAGAACGCTTTTCAACAGGCAAAGAGCCAAGATAAGAGCCATTTAAACCAACTTCAAGCCTTGAATTACTCTCATTCAACCACTCTCCACGTGGGAATTCATATCCAATTTCTAAAGTGACGTCATCACCTGGCCATAAGTGCAAATTCGGGGGCAGCCTGAAACTGTAATTTTGTGGAGGTGGGCGTATTCCTTCACTTACCATTTCATCCCCACTTATCATGCTATTTAGAAATATTGGCTCGTTAAGTGCCTGCCAATTAGGAGCATCATAGGGCTCCCTAGGTGTTAATTGAGGTGAGTTAACTATTTCACTATCGCCACTCAATCGCTCTTGATAACTGGCTAAATAAGTTGCAGCGGTTTTAACGTCTTTCTCTGTTGGACCAGTCACAATTAGCAAGCGGTACATAGGATTATTAGGATTAGCAAGCTGTAGCAACATTGGCCCATCAATGCTTGGTAACTCAATACCTGAATCCGTGAAGCCGGCGCCGACACTTTCCCTATCACCGCCAGCGAGCACTTTTTGATCATTCGCCCCGTGCAAGTTGGCTTTCGCAAGCCCGTTATTGCCAAAACCCACCGTGCT
>NZ_JBANSO010000030.1:0-50906 GCF_037070225.1 Vreelandella indica | reverse complement strand
CGGAGGTCAGCGTCTGTTGTTCAGGTTCAGTGAGAGGGGCAACGAAGCGTTTTTCCATGGTTCTGTCCGTGTCAGAAATCCTGGCATGGATATTACACGAAAACTTTAGATCAGGTACTTATCACTAACCTGCAGACTAACGAAACCAACCTTTCTGCTGCCCGTTCGCGCATCGAAGATGCTGACTACGCAACTGAAGTGGCCAACATGACTCGCTCGCAAATTCTTCAGCAGGCGGGTACTTCTGTACTGGCACAGGCTAACCAGCTGCCGCAGAACGTTCTTTCTCTGCTGGGTTAATCTGAGACTTAGCTTCGATAGAGCCTTCGCTTTATCGCTAAGTAGTACAGCTAAACCGGCCCTAAGGGGCCGGTTTTTTTAGGAGTCGATGTGAGCGACAGCGTGCAGACTATTTCAGCCTATAGCGTCATTAATGACGTTATCCCCAAGCTTAACGCGGTAGAAAAGCTCGTCGAAGGTACGGTAAAAGAGATTGTCGAGACTAGTCGGCTTCCAGCAGAAATTGAGCGTTACTCAAAGTTGCAAATAGAGTTTCAGCTTGAAATCTCGATGATTCGTATGAACCTGGAACATCTGTTGAACCGTTACCAAGGTGAACTCACGGCGGTGAAGCAGAACGAGCACAACGACAAGTTATTAACGCTGGATTCATATGAAGCAACGGCCATTGAAAGTGCCAAGATGCTTTATCAGCGTGTTCAAGAGCTACAGCAGGCGCAATAACAGCGTTCAAATAATAGGGAGTTGATATGCACCCTGATGAGCACGAACAAGTCGCACTGGAGCTGGAAACACTGATCCGCGACACCCAGGCTGCGATTGACCGAGTCGAAACCTATGGGCTGCAAAACACGATGCCCGAAGATTACCAAGCGCTGCTAGATATTTTAGACAATGCTATTAAGCAGCAGCGCGCGCATACGCAGGGAATGCTATCGGGCTAATGCGTGAGCGTTGTTTGAAAAGCTCGCCAATAGCTAATTTTGCCAGCACCTACTTTTGCAGGTTACTGCCTCACCCTCGCTTTGAGACGTCATGGTAAAATACCCCACGCCATTGCGCCGCTGTTGTGATTACACCTATATCAGCTATATTCAAAATAAGAATAAAAATTAACTTCAATATTCTTTTGTTCGTTTTTGTCGTAGGGGTAAGTATAGTCGCTATCAACGCCGCATGACTTTCTATGCGGCTATTCGTATCGTCGGATTATCGACCAACGAGGAAACAGACTCATGCCACTACCACGCAAGCTGACTACCACCTTCGCCGCGCTTTCGCTAAGCGTTACCAGTGGGTTGTTCGCCACCACTGCCTACGCCGATACACTTCGCGTGGGCATGTCGGGTGGTTATTTCCCCTTTACGTTTGTGGAGCAGGACGAGCTTAAAGGCTTTGAAGTCGATGTCATGAATGCCGTGGGTGAGATCACCGGTGATGAGATTGAGTTTGTTACCGCCAGCTTCTCTGGCTTGGCCGGTATGCTTGAGTCTGGCCGTATCGATACCATTGCCAACCAGATTACGATCACCCCTGAGCGCGAAGCCAAGTACGCCTTCACGGAGCCCTACGTGTATGACGGTGCGCAGGTCGTGGTGCGGGCGGGTAATGATTCTATTCAGGGCGTTGAGGATCTGTCCGGCAAAAGCGTGGCGGTAAACTTGGGTTCCAACTACGAACAGTTGCTGCGTGAGCAACCGAACGCCGATGAAATCGATATTCGTACCTATGAATCCAACATCGAGCAGGATGTGGCCTTGGGTCGGGTTGAAGCGTTTGTGATGGATCGCGTGAGTGCGACGCAAGTCATTAAAGAGAAAGGCTTACCTTTAGAGCTGGCGGGTCAGCCGTTCTCGACCATTGAGAACGCGCTACCGTTCCGTGATGACGAAGCGGGCCGTGAGCAGCGCGACCGCGTTGGAGCAGCACTTGCCGAGCTGCGTGAAAATGGCGAGCTACGTGAGATATCGGAAAAGTGGTTTAATACCGACATCACCCAGCCGTAACGTTTAGGCTACTCTGGTTTAACGCGGCCGTGGCATTGCCACGGCCGTTTGCTTATAAGCGGTCTAATCTATGTTTAATTATTATGTTTAATTATTATGCTTAATATCGAATATATGTGGGGGTTGTTGCCGGTTCTGCTGCGCTATCTGCCGCTCACGCTTCAAATGGCGACGATCGCCATGTGCTTTGCGCTGATACTGGCGTGCCTGCTGGCGGTGGTTCGCGTATCAAGAGTGCCGGTGTTAAACGGGCTCTCGCTGCTGTTTATCTCGTTTTTTCGCGGTACGCCGTTGCTGGTTCAGCTGTTTCTTTTCTACTACGGCCTGCCGCAACTGATTAGTTCGTTGATCGCGATTACCGGCGTCACTGCTGCGGTGCTGGGGCTAACGCTGCACTTCTCTGCTTATATGGCCGAGTCCATCCGTGCGGCGATTGTGGGGATTGACCGCAGCCAGACCGAGGCCGCGCTCTCCATCGGCATGACCCAGTCGCAGTTAATGCGGCGTATTATTCTTCCCCAGGCAACCCGCGTGGCAACCCCAACGCTGATGAACTACTTCATCGATATGATTAAAGCGACCTCGTTGGCCTTTACGTTAGGCGTCACCGAATTAATGGGCGCGACGCAAAAAGAGGCGGCGGGCAGCTTTCTCTATTTGGAAGCGTTCTTGCTGGTGGCGCTGATTTATTGGGCAGTCGTGGAAGTGCTCTCCTGGGGGCAGCGTCGGTTAGAAATTTACCTGAATAAGGCCTACCAACGATGATTTCGCTGCAAGGCATTACCAAGCGCTTCGGCGGCCACACGGTGTTTAAAGATATCGATTTGAGCCTTGCCCAGGGCGAGATTATCGTCATCATTGGCCCTTCCGGTACGGGTAAATCGACGCTGCTGCGCTGTATTAATTTCCTTGAAAAGCCCGACGCCGGACGCTTGCAGGTAGGCGACCTAAGTGTGGATACCCAGCGCGCCAGCCGGGCCGATATTCTGGCATTGCGTCGGCGCACGGCGTTTGTGTTTCAGAACTACGGCCTGTTCGCCAACAAAACCGCGCTGGAGAATATCAGCGAGGGGATGATCGTGGTGGATAAGCTGCCCAAGGCCAAAGCTCACGCGCGGGCCAGGGAAATTCTGGAACGCATCGGCCTGGCGGATAAAGCCAATGCTTACCCGGCGTCACTTTCCGGTGGCCAGCAGCAGCGGGTAGGCATCGGCCGCGCCATGGCAGCGAATGCTGATGTGATTTTGTTTGATGAGCCCACCTCTTCCCTAGACCCGCAGTGGGTGGAAGAAGTGTTGGGCTTAATGAAGCAGTTAGCGGTAGAACGCCAAACGATGATCGTGGTCACCCACGAGATGCAGTTCGCCCGGGAAGTGGCGGATCGGGTGGTGTTTATGGACGAAGGCGGCATCGTCGAGCAAGCCCCGCCTGAAGAGTTGTTCACTGCGCCCAAAGATGAGCGAACGCGCCATTTCTTGCGCAAGATTTTGGCGCCTACTGGGCAGGCAGTGCCGTAAATGCGGTGCTGGTTTTTTAGGTGGCACAAGCTAAGTTAATGCCAAGCGTGGCTATGGATGGAAGCAATGCCGTGCATGTTATGCTGACTTTCAGTTCACCTGTTTTTTGAGGTTGCTATGCCAACTGAAAACCGGCTCAAATTGCCTATTGGCGTTCAGACCTTCTCGGATATCCGTGAAGGTGACTACTACTACGTTGATAAAACACCCGATATTCACCGCCTAACGGAAGAGGGGAAATACTTTTTCCTCTCCCGCCCGCGTCGCTTCGGTAAAAGCCTGCTGCTTGATACCCTGCGCTGCCTGTTTGAAGGCCGCAAAGCGCTGTTTGAAGGACTGTATATTCACGATAAATGGGATTGGCAAACTGGGCATCCGGTGATTCGTATTAGCTTTGCCGATGGGCATTTGGCTAGTCGTGAGGATTTGGATACCCATATTCGCTATCAGCTGGCTCAGCATCGCGAGCGCCTGGGCATTGTCAGCGAGCGCCCCAAACTAATTGCCAATGATTTTTCGGACCTGATTCGCCGCACTCACCAGAAGTTTGGTCAACGTACGGTAGTGCTGGTTGATGAATACGATAAACCAATTCTCGATAATATCTTAGCCCCAGAGCGAGCCCGCGAACTGCGCGAAGGGCTGAAAAACCTTTACAGCGTGCTCAAAGACGCCGACCCGTATTTACGCTTTGTACTGTTAACGGGTGTTTCTAAGTTCAGCAAAGTGAGCCTATTCTCGGGGCTGAATAACCTGAACGACATTACGCTGGATGCGCCTTACGCTTCCATTTGTGGGTACACCGATGAAGATATCGACAGCGTCTTCGCTCCTGAATTACCGGGGTTAGACCGTGCTCAAATCAAGCATTGGTATAACGGCTACCGTTGGGGTGGGCAGGAGGTGACCGCTGTATACAACCCCTTTGATGTTCTACTACTGTTTCAAAAGCGCCAGTTTGGCCCCTATTGGTTTGAAAGCGCTACCCCCACATTTTTGGTAGAAATTCTAAAACAACGCGGGGTGTTTACGCCGTCACTAGATCAGCTGGAAACCGAGGCTGAGCTGCTGGGTCGTTTTGATGTTGACCATATCGGTACTGAGGCGCTGTTATTTCAAACGGGATATCTAACCGTTAAGCAGGTGGAAGAACCCATGGTGGGGTATCGGTTATATACCCTAGGCTTTCCTAATCAAGAAGTAGAAACCAGCTTAAACCAAGCGTTACTGCCGGTATTAGGTGTTGAAAACTCAGCGCGTGAGCGCAAAACGCTGTTTACACATTTACGCGCCCATGATTTAGCCGGTCTTGAAACTCATCTTAAAGCCCTTTACGCCGGGCTACCCCACGATTGGTATCGCAACAATCCTATTGCTCAATACGAAGGTCATTATGCCAGTGTCTTTTATAGCCACTTTGCCGCCCTTGGGTTAAGCGTTACGGTGGAAGACGCCAGCCATTTCGGTAAGGTGGATATGACAGTGGATTTCAGTGGTCACCTTTACCTGTTCGAATTTAAAGTGGTGGAGCAGTTGCCAGAAGGCAGCGCACTAGAGCAGATAAAAACCAAAGGCTACGCCGATAAATACCGCGCCCAAGGTAAACCTATCCACTTAATTGGCGTGGAATTTTCCCGCCAGCAGCGCCAAATTGTGGCATTTGATATGGAGACGCTCTCTTAATGCCCACTATCACCCAGTCATTACTAAAAAGCATTGAGCAGTTAGCCTGTGAGGCAGGCGAGGCGATTATGCAGGTCTATCGTCGCGATTTCAGCGTCGAAATAAAAGCCGACAATAGCCCGCTGACTGAGGCGGATAAAGCGGCCCATGAGATTATTGCCCGTGGCTTGCAGGCGCTTACCCCTGAGGTGCCGGTACTCTCTGAAGAAGATACCCAAGGCTTTAACGGCGCTAACGCTGAGGGCTTTTATTGGTTGGTCGACCCGTTGGATGGCACCAAAGAGTTTATCAAGCGCAATGATGAGTTCACCGTCAATATTGCTTTGATTGCTCAAGGAAAACCGGTGTTGGGCGTGGTGGTTGCCCCTGCCTTACAGCTTACTTATCTAGCCGCTGAAGGCTTGGGGGCCTTTAAGGTCGGCTCTGATGGGCAGTGGCAGGCCATCCAGGCGTCATTGCCGCCGCAGGCAGGGCGGCCTTGGCGTGTGCTGGACAGCCGTTCGCACCCCGACCCGCGTATGGCAGCATGGTTAGAAGCGCTGGGGGAGTACGAAACTCAACCCATGGGGAGTTCGCTGAAGTCGTGCTTTATCGCGGAAGGTAAAGCGGATGTCTACCCGCGTTTTGGCCCCACCAGTTTGTGGGATACCGGCGCTGCTCAAGCGATTGTCGAACAGGCCGGTGGGCGAGTGGTCACCCTGGACGATCAGCCTTTAAGCTATGCCAATCCCCAGCAAGTGCTTAACCCCGATTTTGTGGTATGGGGCAAGCGCTAGACTGTGTGCAAGCGCTATTGCGTGTGAATGATGAACTGATTACGGCCGTTTTCTTTCGCTTCATAGAGCCCTATATCCGCTCTTTTAAGCGCCGGCTTTAACGATTTTTCTTGGTCGCGAACAGAGGTTACCCCCAGTGATGCGGTGATTTTTAGCGCTTGTTGCGTACCTTCATATTCAACCAAGGTAGTCGCCTCTTCAATAGAGGCACGAATTCGCTCTGCCACCTGCTGAGCCTGCTCAATAGCGGTGTTGGGGAGTAACACCGCAAACTCTTCACCCCCAACCCGGCACAGTAAGTCTTCTTGGCGAAGCAGGTCGCTGACTATTTGCGTAAAGTTTTTCAGTATTTCATCGCCAATGTCGTGGCCATACTCATCGTTGATGTGTTTAAAGTGGTCAATATCTATGGTGATAAGCGCTATGGGATGATTTTGGCGCCGTGCCCGTGACATCTCGATGGTCGCTTGGGCTTGTAAGTAGCGCCGGTTAAACACGCCCGTTAGGGGGTCGGTCATGGCTTGCGCACGTAGTTTTTCTTCAAGCTGTTTACGCTCGGTAAGATCAAACACCATCGCTCGGGAATGCACAAAACGGCCATTGCGCGTGTAGGCAGAGCCTTGAATCATCACGTGACGAGGCTCGCCGTTACGCGTGAGTAAGCTGCATTCTGCGCTGCCAGGTTGGTTGTCTTTCACGTTTTGGAAGGCTTTTTCAAACTGCTCGCGTGTTTCTGGTGTAATCAACTCTCGATAATTGATATGACCAATCACTTCCTTGGCAGAGTAACCTAGCCAGGCAAGTTCGGTTCGGTTCATTTTGACCACGAGACCGGACTTATCAATCGAGTGATAGCCGCAGGGGGCATTTTCATATAAATCACTGACTTCATAGGCATGGCGCTGAGCGGCTTGGCGTAATTCCCGTTGGCGTTGGCTGCTGAAGGCCCAAAATAACCCAAATGCCACGGTAACGCCGTAAGTCAGCAACAGAAACCAGAGGACAGTGGCCTCTTCTTTAAACAGTGAGAACCAGGTAGGGCGTGGGAGCGTGACCCCCAGTTTCCACGGATGGGAGGCGTTGTCGCTATAAATAGTACCTGCCAAGCTACGGTAGCGCTGGGTGCGTATATCTTCGGTTTGAAAGCGCAGTAGGTGGTTGTCTACTATGACGTCGCCTTCACTGCGCTGCTGCATGGCTTGCCAGTAGTGAGGGGAAAGCGCAGCAAAGTTGCCACCAAAACTCGCTGTATCTATTGATTCGATACCTTCATTCAGCAGCCATTTGCCTTGGGCATCGACCAAGAGCGTATTGGCGTTCTGGTCAAGCAGCATGGCTTGGCGCAAGGCGTCCGTCAGGTAATCCCAATTAAGGCTCAAAAGTACCACGCCACGGCGTTCGCCGGTGGCATCAAACACTGGGGTGGAAACGTTGACCACTGGAATCACATCGCGCCCAAAGAGCTCGAACTGCAGGTTATGGCCCGGCGGTGAGATATACAGGTCGCGTGGTAATAGTTTGGATGCTTCTATGAAGTAGTCAGTATTGACATGAAGGTTGCCCGATATCCGTGGTCCAGTTTCAATGCTTCTGGGGGCACGCAGCACTTCGCGCCCCTGGTTATCAATCAGGACTAGCTTGGTGTAACGAGAGTTGTGGCTGATTAAGGTCGTTAAGAAATTAGAAAGCTGGGATAAATCGCTAAGTGAATATTGCTGGTCAGTTAGTGTCGTTAAACTTTGCGCTGCTAGGTAGCGCCTTAGTCCAGGCATTTCAGCAATGGCAAGCGCGTAGTTAAGGCTTTCATTGATATCGCGGGTTAACGCTTCTTGCCCTACTTTTAAGAGGGCATCGGCTTCGGCGCTCAGGCTATTGAGCCGTGTTTCCATATGCACATGGAGAACAGGCAGCAGCGTCGTTGAAACTAGGATCAACGGTATACTCACAGCTAGCAGTAGGCGAGTGTGTAGGCGGCGCAGTGGCACGGCAGCATTTCCTGTCTGGAATAGGCGGCCTGGATGCGGCAGCCTGTTTTTCTGTTTAGAAATTAGGTGTGGCGTTTATAGGGAAAGTTTTATCAGCCACTTTCTAAGGTGGCGTAAGCGTTCGTGGCAAGCGTTTTAACATCTCAAACGGCAGGGGTTTGGAGAAATAGAACCCTTGCAACAGGTCGCATTGGCGTTGCTGCAGATCCCTTTGCTCTTCACGTGTTTCAATGCCTTCGGCGACTACCGTTAAGTTTAAATGGTGCGCCATGGTAATCACGCCTTGAACGATGGCGGCATTTTTAGTGTTTTGTGAAATGCCTCGAATAAATAGAATGTCGAGTTTTACCTTGCTGATGGGGAGGTCGCGTAAATAGCTAAGACTCGAAAAACCAGTGCCGAAGTCATCCAACGCAACGCTAATGCCCAGGTCGCGTACTTCGTTGAGTAGCGCAACAGCCTGTTCGGTATTCGTCATTAGCGTGCCTTCCGTTACCTCTAGTTCCAGTAAGGCAGGGGGGAGGCCGCTAGCGTGAAGCGCAGCTTTAATTTCATTCATAAAGCCAGTGCGCCGGAACTGCATTGGCGAAATATTGACCGCCACCGCCAGGGGGCGCTCACGGCCAGCATTAAGGGTCGCAATATCATGACAGGCGCGATCCAATACCCAGCGACCAATGGCAATAATTTGCCCCGTTTGCTCGGCAATCGGCATAAACACACCCGGTGAAACAAGGCCTTTGGTGGGATGGTGCCAGCGTATCAGCGTTTCCACACTTTTAATGTCGCCGCTAGCGGCATCCACAATGGGTTGATAATACGCTTCAAATTGCTCAGCTTGTATGGCTTCTTGTAACTCTCGTCTGATAACAACATGTTCGGCGACATTGTCGATGGCGTCACCGCAGTACCATTGCCATGTGTTACGCCCTTGGCGCTTGGCGTCTTCCATCGCGAGGCTAGCATGGTGAAGTAGGTCATGCGTCTGGGTGGCACTGCCTTTATTTGAGGCGATACCAATGCTGGCGCTGATATGCAGGCTATATTGATAGAGTGTAAACGGCTGAGCAAGAACCACTAATAAACGGTTCGTGAGAGCAATCACTTCTTGTTCGCCTTGGGAAGGGGCTAGCAGTACCACAAACTCATCGCTAGAGAGGCGGGCCACACTAACGCCCGCTGTCACGGTATCTAGTAAGCGTTGCGCTACGGTTTTAAGTAACTGGTCTCCTACTCCATGGCCAAACGCATCATTAATCGGCTTAAAGTCGTCTAAATCGATATGAAGCAGCGCCAGTTCATGGCCCCGCGCTTCACAGCTTTGTAGCGCATGCTCCAGGCGTGTTTGTAGCGCCCCAAGGTTAGGGAGCCCGGTGAGTGGGTCGTGCGCTGCTTGATAAGCAATCCGCGCTTCCTGCTCTCGCTGACGTGTAATGTCTTGTTGTATGCCGATAAAATGCGTACATACGCCCGTCTCGCTAAACACGGGGCTAATCGATAACTGGTTCCAAAACAGGCTGCCGTCGCGGCGGTAGTTACGTAGCAGTACTTGCACGTCTTGATGTTGAGTGAGGCCGCGGCGAATCTCTTCAACAGCTTCCGGGTTGGAATCTTCGCCCTGTAAAAAACGACAGCTGTGGCCAAGTGCTTCTTCAGCGCTATAACCGGTAATGTCGGTGAACGCACTGTTTACATACACTAGCGGTAAGTGGGGCTGGGTGGCATCTGCCATTACCACGCCGTTGGGGCTGGCTTCAATCCCCCGTTTTAACAGTCGTAACTCGTTTTCATCCTGTTTGCGCTGAGTAATATCACGGCAAATAGCATAGACGCCTATCATTCGCTCATCGACGATAATCGGCACATGGGTGACTTCAAGCTGACTGGCATGGTGATGATTGTTGATACTAAGCGCTTGATAGCTTTGATGGTGCCCTTTTAAGGTGGCGTTAAAGGCAGCTTTTGCCTCTTCGAGAGCGTCGATATGGAGCAACTGAAAAAAAGCGTTACCGGTTAAGTGCTCATTGGCGATACCGGTGATATGCGCTGCGGCTGAATTACAGTGCTCGATAATGCCATCAAGGCTCAGCTCAAATATGGCATCGGGATGATGGGTAAATAGCGCGTGATGGCGCGCCTGCAAAGCGTGAGGTACATCCTGTACGTTATAATTGTTTGCAATACTCTCCTTAATGTTTGCCATGAAGACTCTTTTCACAAGTTAATCCGTGTCACAAGTTTGTCATAAAATAGGCGTTGGCTAACCATTACCATAATTTAGGCTCGAAAGCTTCGGTAGCGGCGGCCACTGAGTGGACGCCGCGCTATTTTAACTATTCCATGCGGTTAGCCGTGTTGACTTGGTCCGCGCTGAGCTCGGTAAGCTCATTAATATCACTTAAGCTATTGCGTGACGCCGAAATTGCTAATGTGCTGATAATTATAACCATCAGTATTAAGAGCGCCATGGCAGCCGTTAAGCTATGTTGAACGCGTATGTTTTTCATTTTCCCCACTTTAAAAAGTAATAAGATGCGACTGCTTTTTAAGGCGTGCCATGCAGTAGCTTTAGAATTAATTGTATTAGCTTGTTTTTATGGAGCTGGTTGAACGTTGCAAATCGATCAACGTGGTGCTCAAGGAGGCAGCTAAGTGATTCTGCATAAATTTTAGTGTATAAAGATAAGACTCAAGCAGAGAGGACTATCCATGTCTCGGCGCTTACGCTTCGTATCTTTAACACCTGACCAGCAACGTATTTTAAATGAGGCCTACCAGTACGGCGAAAAGAGAGCATTACGTCGTCGGGCTCACGCGATTCTACTTAACCACAAGGGTCATACGATAAACCAGATTCGCGATATTATCGGTGTGAAGCGCGATACAGTATCGACCTGGTTATCCCAATGGGAAGCAGACGGTATTGAAGGTCTTCAGGACAAGCCTCGAGACGGACGCCCCAATCTTCTCAGCGAAAACGATCTTTCGGTGTTGCAGCAGTTGGTGGAAGAGCATCCGCATCAATTGCCAGTCCTCCATGCTAGGTTTCAAGATAAGACAGGCAAAGTCGTCAGCCAGGACACATTGCGTCGCGCGTTAAAAAAAAGGCTATAGCTGTAAGCGAGTACGCCGTTCATTGACTTCACAGCGTGATGAAACGGATTTCCGCAATACACAAAGGATGATCAATGTGCTGAAGGAATGGGAGGATGATGGCGAGTGCGATCTCTATTTCTTCGATGAAGCGGGTTTCTCACAATCATCGTCACTTCCCTATGCATGGAGCCCGATAGCAAAGCCCTGGGAAGTGACTGCGTACTCACATAGTAAACGGCTGAATGTGCTGGGCTTTCTCACTAGAAAAGGTGAATTCTTTCACCATATGACCACCGAGTCAGTAACAAGTGAGATCGTTATAGAAGCCTTTGATCAGTTTGCAGCACATAAAGACCCTGACGCATTCGCCGTCGTTGTTCTAGATAATGCCAGAATGCACCATTCCAAGGCATTTCAGCGCAAAATTGTCGATTGGATGGCGCATCGCATTCACTTGGTGTATTTGTCGCCTTATTCACCGGAACTGAACCTGATCGAAATCCTTTGGCGTGAAATCAAATACCGGTGGCTACCGCTAACAGCCTACAGTTCGTTCGATAAGCTTTGTGACTCGGTCAAAAACGTATGCAATTCTTACGGAAAAAATTACTCGATAACTTTTGCATAGCTACTTAGGCAAGTCTGGAAAGCGCTTAATACTAGATTTTCTAGTTTTAATTGACTAGCACGATGGTGCTCTTCAGAGTGTAACGCTAAGGTTGTTTTGTGTCTGCCTTTAATCATTTTTTAATGATGCTTTTTGTACGGAACATGTCTCTTTAAATATATAAAAAAACAGAAAAATTTAATTGGCGTGCAAAAATAAGCCGTGCTTGAATCCATAAATCACCCCATCGACCTTGGGATTCTCGGTCAAGGGCCATTGACAACGGCTAGCAAGCGCGCATGGTGCGTGATAGACTATGCCATCCTCTCAGACAGACCCGTGAATGGGCAGCTCGATTTAACTGCCTGTTATACGTTTTGGTAGGGTGAAAAGCCTGCCAAATCAACTGGTTGTTATAGACCTGATCAGCTAGTTGTTAGAGAAGTGTCATGTTGCGGAACGTCGTGCTGTCATAGCGCAGCCGACAAACACATATTTAATTTCGTTGCCGTTTTTTCGGCAACCTTTATTCTCCAAGGAGATACCCTGTGGCGAACAGCAAGCAAGCTCGCAAGCGCGCCCGCCAGGCCGAGAACCGTCGCGTCCTGAAATCCAGCCAGCGCAGCATGGTCCGCACCTACATCAAGCGTGTAGTGAAAGCGATCAGCACCGGCGACCACGCTAAGGCAATGGAAGAGTTCAAGGCCATGCAGCCGGTCGTTGACCGTATTGCAGACAAAGACGTGCTGTCCAAGAAGAAAGCAGCTCGCCTGAAGAGCCGTTTGAACAAGCGTATTAAGGCACTGGCGGCGTAAGCCGGCAGGCGCCATAAAAAAACCGGCTGCGGCCGGTTTTTTTGTGTCTGAATGATTTTTCTGGATGGTTTTTGTGGATAGCTTATGACAGCGAAGAAAGCTCCCAACACTTCCTCAAACACCGCCATAGCCCGCCGCGGGCTAATGCGCTCGGGCCTCGTCGTCAGTACGATGACGATGCTGTCGAGGGTGATGGGGCTGGCGCGCGACGTGGTTATCGCTACCTTATTAGGGGCAGGGGATGGCGCCGATGCGTTTTTCGTGGCGTTTAAGATCCCTAATTTTTTGCGCCGTCTATTTGCTGAAGGGGCGTTCAATCAAGCCTTCGTGCCGGTGCTTTCGGAGTACTCCACCCAGCGTAATCGGGAGGAGATACGTGCGCTACTGAATGCGACCGCGGGTAGCTTAACGGCAGTGCTGGCGCTGATTACTGCCGTGGCAATGCTCTGCGCGCCGTGGTTGATTTGGGTGTTTGCCCCCGGGTTTGGCAGTGAACCAGAAAAGCTAGCGCTGACCGCGGATATGCTGCGCTTAACGTTTCCCTATTTATTGCTGATTTCGCTTACCGCGTTTGCCGGTAGCGTGCTGAATACCTGGAACCGCTTTGCGGTGCCTGCGTTTACCCCGGTGCTGCTTAACCTTTCGCTGATTGGTGCGGCGCTATTTTTAATGCCGCTAATGGAAGAGCCCGCCATGGCGCTGGCTTGGGGTGTGCTGATCGCCGGGGCTGCGCAGCTGGTTTTTCAGGTGCCATTTTTACTGCGCTTGGGGCTGATGCCCACGCCCTGGCCAAACTTTGCCCACGAGGGCGTACGGCGCATACTGAAATTGATGGGGCCTGCGCTGTTTGGGGTGTCGGTATCGCAAATTAATCTGCTGTTGGATACGGTCTTGGCTTCGTTGCTAGCGGCGGGTAGCGTGTCGTGGCTCTATTACTCTGACCGGTTGGTAGAACTGCCGCTAGGCGTGTTTGGCGTGGCGATTGGTACGGTGATTTTGCCAGCGCTTTCCAAGCGACATGCTGACCAGTCCAAAGAGCACTTTGCTGCGATGCTCGATTGGGCTATTCGCATTGTGTTGCTGTTAGGCTTGCCCGCGGCGCTAGCGCTGGCGGTGTTGGCCGAGCCGCTGTTAATCACGCTATTCCATTACGGCGCGATGACTGACAACGACATCCAAATGGCGGCGATGAGCCTGCGCGCTTACGCCTTCGGTTTGGTAGCCTTTATGCTGATCAAAGTATTGGCACCGGGCTTTTTTGCCCGTCAAGACACCAAAACCCCGGTAAAGGTAGGCATTATCGCCATGGTCGCTAATATGGTGCTTAACCTGCTGCTAATTTGGCCGCTGGCGCATGCCGGGTTGGCGTTAGCCACCGCGCTGTCAGCCTTCTTGAACGCTGGCCTGCTGGGTTATCTGCTGCATAAGCAGGGTGTGCTAGTGTTTCAGCCGGGCTGGAAGCGTTATTCGGTACAGCTAATCGGGGGCAGTGGGTTAATGTGTGCGGCACTCTATTTTGTGGCGCCGGACTGGCAAGCGTGGCTCTCCTTTGGCCTGTGGCAGCGGATAAGCTGGGTGACTGGGCTGGTGGTAATGGGCGGTTCACTCTACTTCGCGTGGCTGGCAGCATTAGGTTTACGCATCCGTCATCTTAAAATGCACTCATAACGCTGCACCCTGGCGTGCGGGTTCGTTATAATTGAGGCTTTGTCCTCCCAACGGCTGAGGTGCCATGCGCGTCATTCGAGGTCTGCACAACTTGAAAGCGGCTCATCGTGGCTGCGTTGCGACTATCGGTAACTTCGATGGTGTGCATCGCGGCCATCAGGCCATTCTTCAGCAGTGCCGTGAACATGCCGCACGCTGGAGTGTGCCGCTGACAGTGGTGGTGTTCGAGCCCCAGCCGCGCGAATTTTTTGCCGGTGACCAAGCACCGCCGCGGTTAACCCGCCTGCGTGAAAAAGTGCGCTTACTGCGTGATTTTGGCGCGGAACAAGTGCTGGTGCTGCCGTTTAACGATACGCTGCGCAGCCTGACGGGGCGCGAGTTTATCGATCAGGTATTGATTGATGGGCTCGGCGTTAAGCATTTGGTGGTGGGTGATGATTTCCGTTTTGGCTGTGATCGTCGCGGTGACTTTGCGCTGCTGGCGGAAGTAGGGCGCGAGCAGGGGTTTGGCGTCGAGCACACGCGCACGTTTACCGTGGATGACGAGCGGGTTTCCAGTACGCGGGTGCGCACTTTGCTTGCCAGTGGCAATTTTTCCGCCGCGGCGCGTTTGCTGGGCCGCCCCTATTCGTTGCATGGCCGTGTGGTGCGTGACCAGCAGTTGGGGCGCACGCTTGGCGTACCCACCGCCAACTTGCCGCTGCTGCCCCAACCGTTAACGCTGCGGGGTGTCTTTGCGGTAGTCGCTGAGCTTGAAGATGGTGAACGCCACCAGGGTGTTGCCAATGTTGGCTTTCGTCCGACGGTGGGCTCAAAACGGCCGACCCTTGAGGTGCACCTGTTCGATTTCTCCGGTGATCTTTACGGCCAACGTATGACGGTATACCCCTGTACGCGACTGCGGGGCGAGGTCAAGTTTGACGGCCTTGACGCGCTGAAAGCGCAAATTGAACGTGACCAAGCCCGTGCTCGCCACTATTTTTCGGCGGCAGTGGCCAATCACGACTATTCTCTTCCGCTGGCCTCGGCCCCGCTTGGGCGTGAGACCGCTTCTTCTGATTCATCTTCGGCGGGAAATTCCGCTGATGCTAACGACGGCTGACCGGACTATGGATTACAAGCACACGCTGAATTTGCCTGAAACTGACTTCCCCATGCGCGGCATGCTGCCAAAGCAAGAGCCAGGACGGGTTTCCCAGTGGCAAGATATGAACATTTACCAGCGCCTGCGTGAAGCGCGCGCAGGTGCGCCGCTGTTTGTACTGCACGATGGCCCTCCTTACGCCAACGGCAGTATTCATATCGGTCACGCCGTTAATAAAATTCTTAAAGATATCATCGTTAAGTCTAAGAATTTAGCCGGTTTTGATGCTCCTTATGTGCCGGGTTGGGACTGCCACGGTTTGCCCATTGAGCACAAGGTAGAAACTACCCATGGCAAGCACTTGGCGCCGGAACACGCTCGCGAGCTGTGCCGTGAATACGCCGGTGCGCAAATCGAAACGCAGTTGGCCGACTTTGTGCGTTTGGGCATCATTGGCGATTGGGATCACCCTTACCGCACCATGGATTTCGCCAACGAAGCGGGCGAGATTCGTGCCTTGGCCGAGATGGTCGACGCGGGTTACGTGTTTAAAGGTTTGAAGCCGGTGAACTGGTGCTTTGACTGTGGCTCTGCACTGGCGGAAGCCGAAGTCGAGTATGCGGATAAAAAGTCTGACGCCATCGACGTTGCTTTCCCGGTGGAAGACGCCGACAAGCTGGCGGCCGCGTTCGGTTTAAGCGAACTGGCTAAACCAGCGGCGGTAGTGATCTGGACCACCACGCCTTGGACCATTCCGGCCAACCAAGCGTTGAACGTTCACCCCGAGTTCACCTACGCGCTGGTCGATACTGGTGAGCGGCTATTGCTGCTGGCGGAAGAGTTGGTGGAGAGCTGCCTAGAGCGCTTTGGCCTGCAAGGCGAAGTGATTGCCACGACGCAAGGCAAACAGCTTGATCTGATCAATTTCCGTCACCCGTTTTATGATCGTCTCTCGCCGGTCTATCTGGCGGAGTACGTTGAGTCAGAAGTGGGCAGTACCGGTATCGTTCACTCCGCTCCTTCTTACGGCATGGATGACTTTTTAACCTGCCGCGAGCATGGCATGGAGTTCGATGACATGCTTAACCCGGTGCAGGGCAACGGCGTTTACGCTGACGACCTGCCGTTCTTCGGCGGCCAGATGATTTGGAAGGCTAACCCGCTGATCGTCGAAAAACTGCGCGAAGTAGGCGCACTGATGGCGCATATCCCCATCAAACATAGCTACATGCACTGCTGGCGCCACAAAACGCCGGTGATCTACCGTGCCACGGCGCAGTGGTTTGTGGGCATGGATATTAAAGGCAAAGGCGGCAAAACTCTGCGTGAAAGTGCCCTCGAAGGCATTGAAGCCACGGCGTTTACGCCTGCTTGGGGCCAGGCGCGCTTGCATAGCATGATCGCCAATCGCCCAGACTGGTGTATCTCTCGCCAGCGTAATTGGGGCGTGCCGATTCCGTTCTTCTTACACAAGCAAACCGGTGAGCTGCACCCGCGTACCGTTGGCTTGATGGAAGAGGCGGCCAAGCGCGTTGAGCTAGAAGGTATTGATGCTTGGTTCAAGCTCGACCCCGCTGAGCTATTGGGTGCGGAAGCAGCGGATTACGACAAAGTCACCGATACGCTTGATGTGTGGTTTGACTCTGGCACCACGCACCGCCACGTACTGCGCGGCTCGCACCCGCACGGCCATGAAAGCGGCCCGCGGGCGGATCTGTACCTGGAAGGCTCTGACCAGCACCGTGGTTGGTTCCACTCTTCACTGCTGACAGGCTCGGCCATTGACGGTCATCCGCCGTATCGCCAGCTGCTGACCCACGGCTTTACCGTCGATTCCCAGGGCCGCAAGCAGTCCAAGTCGCTGGGCAATGTGGTCGCACCCCAGGAAGTGATGGATAAGCTAGGCGGCGATATTCTGCGCCTATGGGTTGCCTCCACCGATTACTCCGGCGAAATGGCCGTTTCCGACGAGATTTTGAAGCGCACGTCAGACGTATATCGGCGGATTCGGAACACCGCGCGCTTCCTGCTTTCGAACCTTAACGGGTTTGATCCAGAGAAAAACCAAGTTGCGTTTGGCGATATGCTGGCGCTGGATCAGTGGGTGGTGGATCGCGCTTACCAGCTGCAAGCGCGGATCGAAAAAGCCTATGAAGAGTACCGCTTCCTGGATGTGTATCAGCAGGTGCACGGTTTCTGCGCGCGGGAACTGGGCGGCTTCTATTTGGATGTCATCAAAGACCGCCAATACACCACGCAAACCGATTCGCTGGCACGTCGCAGTGCGCAAACCGCGCTCTATCATGTAGTCGAAGCGCTGAGCCGCTGGATCGCGCCGATTCTCTCCTTCACCGCTGAAGAGATCTTTGAACATATCCCCGGTAAGCGCGGCGACAGCGTATTGCTTGAAACCTATTACACTGAGCTTGGCACGCTGGAAGAGGGCGCTGATTTAGGCCGTGCGTTCTGGGAGCAGGTGCTAGAGGTTAAGCACTCGGTCAATAAGTGCTTGGAAGACGCCCGTAATGCCAAAGTGATTAAAGGCAGCTTGGCAGCCGAGGTCACGCTGTATGTCAGCGACGAGCTGCAGGCGAGCTTATCCAAACTGGGCGACGAGCTGCGTTTTGTGATGCTAACCAGTGACGTTACCCTTAAACCGCTGGCAGAAGCGGCTAATGTAGAAGGGAATAGTGCCGAAGCCACTGAGCTAGAAGGCTTGAAAGTAGCCGTTAGCACGAGTGAGCACGCTAAATGCGAACGCTGCTGGCACCACCGCGAAGAGGTAGGCAGCCACGCTGAACACCCTGACCTGTGTGGCCGCTGTGTGAGCAATTTACCCGAGGGCAGCGGCGAGATTCGCTACTATGCGTAAAGATACAAACTCGCCTAGTGATAACAGCACGCCGAGTGAAGTAAGCGAGCGGCCAACCATGCAGCGGCCGCTGCGCTGGTTGTGGCTATCATTGGCGGTGATTGTGTTGGATCTGGCCACGAAATATGTGGCCAGTAGCCAGTTGGGTTACGCGCAGCCGGTGGAAGTGCTGCCGTTTTTTAACCTCACGCTGCTACATAATCCCGGTGCAGCGTTCAGCTTTTTAGCCACGCACCCAGGCTGGCAGCGCTGGTTCTTTGCCATTGTGGCGATTGGTGCCAGTGTGGCTCTTACCATCTGGCTTACGCGGATAAAAAACGATGAAAAGCTATTGGCGATAGCGCTGCCGCTGATTATTGGCGGTGCGCTGGGCAATCTCTACGACCGCTTGGTGCATGGCTACGTGGTCGATTTTCTGTCTTTCCACGTTGCTGGCTGGTACTACCCCGCATTTAACGTGGCGGATATTGCGATTACCCTGGGGGCAGCCGCTTTAATCTGGGAATCTATTATGGGTGAGCGGCGGCGCAAAAAAGCGGCCAAGGCTTCCCATTAATCGAACGTTGAGAACTGTTATGAACGACTATCTAATTGATGACGGCATGGAAATAACCCTGCACTTCACCTTGAAGCTAGAAGACGGCACGCTGGTGGATTCCACCAAAGACAAAGCACCGGCCACCTTTGAATTTGGCGATGGCAATCTTCCACCAGGTTTTGAACACCCCATTAAAGGTATGGCAGCGGGCCAGAATGGGTCGTTTCAGATAACCCCTGAACACGCTTTCGGCCAGCACAACCCACAGAATATTCAGACCCTAAAACGCGCTGATTTTGGCGACGAAGCCCCGGAAATTGGCATGGTGATGTCGTTTGCCGATAAAGCGGGAACGGAATTGCCGGGTGTGGTCAAAACCATCGACGGTGATCGTGTAGACGTCGATTTCAATCACCCGTTAGCAGGCCGCACGCTTACGTTTGAAGTAGAAGTACTGGACGTTAAGCCGGTGAACACTCATTAAGCAGATGCTACGTCGCATCAAGGCGCTCTTATGACAAGCACGCAGCAAACACAGCCTATCGAAATTAAATTGGCCAACCCGCGCGGCTTTTGTGCCGGTGTGGATCGTGCGATTGATATCGTCAATCGCGCGCTGGATGTCTTTGGCCCGCCCATTTATGTGCGCCATGAGGTGGTTCATAACCGCTTTGTGGTCGAAACACTGCGGGATCGTGGTGCTGTGTTCGTTGAAGAGCTGGATGAAGTGCCGGATGACGTTATCGTCATTTTCTCTGCCCACGGCGTTTCCCGTGCGGTGCAAGCCGATGCCGAACGGCGGGGGTTGAAGGTATTTGACGCCACCTGCCCGCTAGTGACTAAGGTGCACCTGGAAGTGCTGCGCTACGCCAAACGAGGGCAGGAGTGCATTCTGATTGGCCATGAAGGCCACCCGGAAGTCGAAGGCACCATGGGGCGCTACGATACCTCCCACGGCGGGCGTATCTACTTGGTCGAGGACGAAAAAGACGTTGCTAACCTGGAAGTACGTGATCCCTCCAAGCTTGCCTTCGTAACGCAAACCACGCTCTCAATGGATGACACTGCCAAAGTGATTGATGCGCTGCGTGACAAGTTTTCCGAGATTCAAGGCCCACGTAATGATGATATCTGCTACGCCACGCAAAACCGCCAGGATGCCGTGCGTGAGCTAGCCGCCCAGAGTGATTTGTTATTAGTGGTTGGTAGCCCCAATAGCTCAAACTCGAACCGCTTGCGGGAGCTTTCGGAGCGTATGGGTACACCTGCCTATTTGATAGATAACGCCGATCAGATCGACCCGCAGTGGCTTGAGAATGTAGCGCGTATCGGCGTCACCGCTGGCGCCAGTGCTCCTGAGGTGCTGGTTAAAGGCGTAATTAGCAAGCTGCAAACCATGGGCGCTGCTATACCCGAAGAGTTACAAGGCCGTGAAGAAACCATTACTTTCTCGATGCCCAAAGAGTTACGTGAGCAGGTGATTGTCAGCAGCTGATCTTAGCAAAACTCCGCGTAAACCCTCGCCCACTCGGGCGGGGTTACAAGCGGGAACTGCGTAGCAGGTCTAGTCGGGGGTCTTCTGTCCTTTGACGTATTCCTTGAGCGTTTCAATCGTTACCCCTCCCGCGCTACAGGCAAAATAAGACCTCGACCACAGTGCAGCACTGTTGCTCAACCTCGGAATATGCGTGTTCAAGAAACGCACTCGCCGGGAAGAGGTGGATTTCAAAGTGTTCACCAGCACGCTAATCGACAGCTTCGGTGGGTATTCGATGAGCAGGTGAACGTGATCCTCCTCACCGTCGAACTCAAGGATACGGCAGTCGAGCTTCGCGCAGGCCGATTCAAACGCCTCTCGAAGCTGCCTGATCATGTCACCGTCGAACACCTTGCGTCGGTATTTCGTCGTGAAAACGAAATGGACGACTAGCCGCGTAACGCTATGACGGCCTCGCCGATAATCTTCGTGCACACTCACTTGCCTTTCCTCGCCTAAGCCCCTAATCTGTAGTAAGTATAGCAAGGAACACTGACATGCTGAAAGCTGCCAAGATACGCATCTACCCCACGTCCGAGCAGGCGGAGTTTCTAAACCGTCAGTTCGGCGCGGTGCGTTTCTGCTACAACACAGGCCTTCGCATCATGTCTCACCGTTACAAGCGCCACGGTCAGTCGTTAAGTGCCAAGCACGACATCAAGAGGCTGCTGCCCGTCGCCAAGAAGTCCCGCCAGTATGGATGGATGAAAGAGGCGGATTCCATCGCCCTCCAGCAAGCGTGCCTTAACCTCGATAAGGCGTTTCAGCGCTTCTTTGATCCCCAGCAGAAGGCCGGCTATCCACGCTTCAAGAGCAAGCGTGGAAAACAGTCGAGCTACCACTGCGTTGGGATAAAATCCGGTGAGAACTGGGTCAAGGTTCCCAAGCTAGGGCCGATCAAGGCAAAGATTCACCGTCCGGTTGACGGCAAGCTCAAGAGCATCACCTTGACTCGCACCGTCACTGGCAAGCACTACGCCTCCCTGCTGTATGAAACAGAACAGGCGGTGCCCGAGCCTCTAATGGACATCAACGCGACAAACGTTGTCGGCCTCGATATGGGGCTGACACACCTGGCCATTGACTCCACCGGGCGTAAAGTCGCCAACCCACGCTTTCTCAAACAGACGCAGAAGAATCTCAAGCGCAAACAGCAAGCGCTGTCTCGCAAGAAGAAAGGCAGCGCCAAGCGAGCCAAGGCCCGCATGCTCGTTGCCAAGGCTCATGAACGGGTCGCCAATGCGCGCAATGATTTCCAGCACAAACTGTCCCGACAGATCGTTGACGACAACCAAGCGGTGATCGTCGAGACGCTGAAAATCAACAACATGATGAAGAATGCCAAACTCTCCAGGCATATCGGTGACGCCTCTTGGTACGCCTTGATCACCAAGCTGGCATACAAAACAAAGGAACAGGGCAAGCACCTGGTCAAGATCGACCCATGGTTTGCCAGTTCCAAGATATGCCATGCCTGCCAGCATAAGATGGAAAAGATGACGCTCGATGTCCGGTCATGGGATTGTCCCGCCTGCCATACGCATCACGACCGGGACATCAATGCGGCGCTTAACATCAAGCATCAAGGTATTTTGAAGTTGAAAGCGGAAGGGCTGTCCGTTTCTGCCCATGGAGGCTTGCGTAAACCCGGCATGCCGCCGGTTGCTGCCTAAGAAGTGGGAAGCTCCGTCTGATAGGGCGGAGAACAGTCACGTTTCGTGATGCAAAGCGTATTAGTTTGCGACATACTGAAACAGTATGAGCCAACTAATACAGGAGCAAAGCCGCGTGCCTTATGTTACTCATCCTTCCACTGGCCGTTTTTC
The DNA here is from genome assembly GCF_037070225.1 of Vreelandella indica. Taxonomy (NCBI): domain Bacteria; kingdom Pseudomonadati; phylum Pseudomonadota; class Gammaproteobacteria; order Oceanospirillales; family Halomonadaceae; genus Vreelandella; species Vreelandella indica. The sequence goes on along the minus strand of NZ_JBANSO010000030.1, from coordinate 28,875 downwards.
CCATAACGGCCAGCGCGGCTTTACCCTCATTGAGTTAATGATTGTGCTGGTGATCATCGGCATCGTCGCCTCCATTGCTTACCCCAGTTATACCCGTTATGTGCAAAAATCAGTACGAACCGACGCCCATGCGGGCCTGATGCAGGCTGCTTCCGAGCTTGAGCGCTGCTATACGCGTACTTATGCTTATAGTGATTGCGCAATCAGTGAATTCTCCCCCGAAAACAACTATGAGATTGGGGAAAGTATTAGTGGTAGCGGATACCTACTGACCGCAAGTACCACTCAGAATGATGGTTGCGAAGGCGATATTACCCTAAGTTCAAGTGGCGAAAGGTTGCCCAATGACTGCTGGTAATCAGAGACGGCAGCGCGGCTTTACCCTGATTGAGCTGTTGGTCACGCTGATGACCGCGTCGATCATCGCTATTATGGCGGTTCCCGCGTTTGTCGGCTTCCTTGCCCGCCAGCAACTAGCGAGCGATGTAAACGAACTAATTTCTGTGCTGAGCTTTGCACGTAGTGAGGCGATAAAGCAGCGCAGTGATACAACAGTAGTCTTCTCACCTCCTAACGCCGCTACTTCAAATCGTCGCCCTGAATCTTGTCGAAATAACGAAGTTGCTGAAGAGTTAAGTGACAGCAATGGAGTTAGCACCATCTACCGTTATTCAGACTGGTGTTACTGGGTAGTAAAAAGTGACGCAGTCGATGAGATATTGCGGTTAGGGCAATCGGCCAATATAACCACGCCTGATCAAGCCTTTTCGCTCACCTTCCAAAGCTTAGGTGACGCCAATATTGATGACTGCCGTACTGACCCTTGCCAAATTACGCTTACATCACAACGAGAGGACATTGCGCCTGTTACTCTTGCTGTCAATATAACTGGCAGCATTCGCAAGGAGTCAGAACCATGACTCATCAGCGTGGCTTTAGCTTAATAGAGGCGCTAATCGCGCTGTTAGTGCTCTCCATTGGCCTGATCGGTGTGGCGGCTATGCAACTGAAAGCCCTGCAAAGTGCGAACGCTGGCTATCAGCGTTCAGTAGCAAGCGTGGCTGCTGTGGATGCTCAGGAGCGACTTTGGGCGCAGATGGCTACGCTTGGTTCTGATGAGACGTGTGAAGATATTGATTTAGCACCAGTTCAAAAAGCATGGAGAGAGCATTGGTTTCTGAAAAGCGACGCTACGCCGTTGCGCAACACTATTGAAGCGCAAAGCGGTATCGAGCCGGTGAATGGTGATAACAAGTGCCAATTCACAGTCACATTGGTGCTAAGTGAGGATAACAACGACCAACTTGATTATCTTATTCGCCTGCCCAGTCTGGAGTTCCAGCCATGAGACTGGCTCAGCGCGGGTTTACCCTGGTAGAACTGATGGTGGCGATGACGATCAGCACAGTCATTATATTAGGGGCAGGCCAGCTATTTTTAACAACCTTTCAAACATTCCAAAATGTAGACAAGGTTAGCCGTAAGCAAGAAACATTAATATTTGCGGTCAGCACCCTGACTGAGGCAGGGCGTAATGGAAATATTGAAGATTATGCTATTGAGCCTGATGAACGTAGCTTTGACAGCGGTACTCGTTATTACTGTGTTCTGCAAGATGGAGTTCAAAACCAGCCTGTAGTTGATCTTGCCCAAGTTGATGACGTGACAGCCTGCCCGATGCTTTTTGAAACTAATGATGATGGAGTATTTCACTTAGTCACGCTGCCCATCGGTGATTGCCGGGAAGGCAAACGTGGTGAGACTTGTGACGAGTTTACATTCATCGTCACTGAGCGAAACAAATTAATCACACAAGAGCCAACCCCATGAAACAACAGCAAGGCGCAGCGTTAGTAATTGTTATGGCATTGCTTTTGGGAGCGCTGATGTTAGGAGTGTCGGGTATGCAGAGCGCGTTAATAGATGAACGCCTTGCGGGTAATTATCGCGCTGCGACCCAGGCACAAATGACTGCTGAAAATACTTTATCGGCTCTGGTCGACCCAGAGAATGCCGCACGCCGCAATTACCATCTTAATGACTTATTTGATGACGATGAATTCGCCGCTGTAGGGGATATCGAGCGACTGCGAGGGCGCGAGTTGGAAGCCCTGCTCAGGGAAGGCGCGCTGGGCGCGTTTTTCAAACAGTTGCTACCAAGTAACTATGAAGAGCTAAGCTCAAAAGATCAAACTGATATACGAAACGCCCTTGTAGAAAATTTTGTACTAGAATTTGAGCGCCTAGAAAATGAGCAAATTGCGATTACTGCATTAGATGATGGATTACGCAAAAGTGCACGAGGGCAGGCGCGACTAGTTTATTCATTAGGCGATGATGCGGGTAGCCCATCCCCTTTTCAGTCTCCAATAGTTGGCTGTGAAGGCGTTTCGTCAGGAGGAGGTTCCACTATCAGCAGCTACCGCTCTAGTGACGGCAGTTGGAGTGGGCAATCAGGCAGCTTTTCTAATAACGATATCCCTCTTATAAGCACCACTGCCGATAACGCGAATGTGGTTCTTGGTGGTAATGAGAAAGTTCATGGCGGTATAGAAGCATTAGGTACCGTAACCCTCAATGGTTCTTCTCAAGTATTTGGCAGCATACTGGCCAATAAAACAATCTCTTTAAATGCAGGGGGCGGGCGCGTCCAGGGTAATACTGAGAGCCTTGAGAATGTAATATTTGGCAGTAGCGCACGTGTTGATGGCATCGTAAGAGCCATGGGGAATGTGATTTTTGATAATGATGCCGCTAGTGTTGGTGATGGTATCTACGCTGGTGGAACCATAACTTCTAAACGTAATCCTGTTTCAGCACATATTGACCAGGATAGCCGGGCTAATTTTTACGCACGTAGTAGTGTGTCGCTTAATAGAGTTGAAGAGCAGCCCTGCGATATCGCCGACTTTAACGGGAACTCGCTGGATGAGGAAATAACTCGTTATCAAGACGAACTTACTTCACTCGGTGATATTACAGTGGGTGCCCACCCTAACGTAAAATGGAGATTTACCCCACAGCAGATAGAGCGTTACGATGAAACCAATAACCTTAATCGATGGGTTACCCATGCGTCGCCGCAATTTAATCTCTTTTTCGGTGAGTCAGCGCCTATCTATCGAGTTAATAATTTACGATTAACCAGTTCTCCTTCATTAAGAGTGAGTGGTGGCGACATAGTTATCATGGTGGATGGAAACTTTACTATGGGCGGAGGTGGGCCTGGGTTAGTTATTGATTCAGACAGCAGCTTGACAGTTTTTGTTGCAGGAAAAATAGATTTTGGCAGTGTGCTTAAGATGCCCACAGCTAACTCGATCAACAGCAATGGTAAGCCAACATTTACTATCTTTTCTGGCTATAACGGTTCAGGAACCGGAGTTAATTTCAGTTCAAGTAACCGCGTTGTAGCTAACGTTTATGCGCCTTACGCAAATGTTTCAGTTAATTCGGGCGCAGGTTTCTTTGGAAGTGTCAGAGGGAGCACAGTAAGTGTGAGTGGCGGCGGCAGTATCGTTTATGATGAATTGCTGGTTGACGCCTTTGGGGATGCTTCAAACGGCATACCAGAAGAGGGAGGCAGTGGTGATTGGCAACTAGTTGGCTGGCAATAACGCCATTCGCCACGCGCCTAGGTGCGCGTTATCATAGCGGTATTTGCTTAAGAGCCTGAAAACCATGAGTCAGACTGCCAAAACCCGCGTTCTCACCGGTATCACCACCACCGGCACGCCCCATTTGGGCAATTATGTTGGGGCGATCAAGCCTGCCATTGAGGCAAGCCAGGATCCCAACGTTCAGTCGTTCTACTTTTTGGCTGATTACCACGCGCTGATTAAATGCCCTGACCCAAAACGAGTGCAAGAGTCTCGGCTGGAAATTGCTGCCACATGGCTGGCACTTGGGTTGGATACTGATAACGCGATTTTCTATCGCCAGTCGGATATTCCTGAAATCCCTGAGCTTACCTGGATGCTCTCTTGCGTCTGCGCCAAAGGCCTGATGAACCGCGCCCATGCGTATAAAGCGGCGGTAGCTGAGAACGAAGAGGCAGAAAACCAAGACCCAGATAAAGGCATCACCATGGGGCTGTTTGGCTACCCTGTGCTAATGGCGGCGGATATTTTAATGTTTAACGCCAATAAGGTGCCGGTAGGGCGTGACCAGATTCAGCATATCGAGATGGCCCGTGATATCGCCGGGCGCTTTAATCATCTCTATAAGGGCCAGCATTTTGTCCTCCCAGAAGCCGTCGTTGACGAGAAAACGCAGCTTCTGAATGGTTTGGATGGGCGTAAGATGTCCAAAAGCTATGATAATACGATCCCGCTCTTTGCTCCTGAGAAAAAGCTGCAGAAGCTGATACGTAAGATCAAGACCAACTCGCTGGAACCCGGTGAGCCGAAAGATCCAGACACCTGCACGCTGTTCCAAATTTACTCCGCTTTTGCGACGGCGCAAGAGACCGCCAGCCTCCGCGAGCAGTATGCTGCAGGCATTGGCTGGGGTGATGCGAAGAACCAAGTGTTTGAGTACTTGAACGCTCACTTAAGCGCGCCCCGTGAACGCTATAACGCGTTAATGGAAGATCCCGCTCATATTGAAGCGGTACTTCAGAAAGGCGCAGAGCGGGCGCGCGAAGAAGCGGCAGTAACGATGGATCGCTTACGTGCTGCCGTTGGCCTGGGGCGGTTTGTTTAATATCTGAACACTGCCATTCACCGTAGTGACCTGTTAGTCATCTAGCAGTAACGACGAAGCCCCTTCCGCTTGGAAAGGGCTTCGTTTGTTTCGGGCCTCGCGCTTTGCTGCTAACTAGGCTGTTAGTGATAGCTCAGCCTTCAATCGGGGGCGTTAGTCATTAACTGAATGAGCATGGTTGTGCATGAGCATGGTTGTGCTGTTGTCCTATAGTGCTTATCACGTAGGCTATGTATTTCTCAGATACGTATTTAGCTTCGCAAAAGCAACGCATCCACAAAGGGAATATTGTATGCGGTCAAGGTATCGACATCAGTCGTTTACGGAATGTGCATTAATAGCCTTAACGCTGGCGGTCGTCGCGTTAATGCTTTGGAAGCTTGTTGGACTACTGATCTTAATTTTTGGCGCAGTGGTGGGCGCCTGTATATTGCAGACGGGTATGACGCCACTTTTGAGGCTAGGTGTGCCACGGTGGCTGGCACTGTTAACGGTGATTATTACGCTAACCCTGGCGCTAGGGTTAGTTAGTTGGGCATTTGGCGCGCAGGTGTCTGCTGAGTTGGAATCACTGTCTGTTCTATTGCCCGAGGCATGGGAACAGCTTCAGGAAAGGCTTGAAGGGTCGCAGCTAGCGCCCCTGCTTGATGACGCGGCTGGGCGGGCGAGAGATTTATTTGGGAACGGCATTTCGCAAGTTGGGATGATGGTGGTCTCCATGGGGGGCAGTGTTGTCAGCTTTTTCGCGCTTATCGTTGGCATGGTTTATTTTGCTGCGCAGCCGGGTCTTTATCGCCGTGGTTTATTGCTACTCGCGCCCATTAAAAGCCGCCCACGTTTGGGTGAAGCGCTGGATGAGAGCGGTAAGGCGCTTCGCTATTGGCTTGGCGGGCAGTTAGTGGCCATGGTGGTCACTGGGCTTTTAGTGGGTGTCAGCATGTGGCTGTTAGGTGTGCCAGCGCCGCTTGGCTTGGGGTTAGTGGCTGGGCTATTGGATTTTGTGCCACTGGTGGGGCCTCTGATTGCCGCTATTCCTGCGTTGTTGCTTGCCTTCACGGTGAGCCCTCAAACCACGCTGTTTGTGCTGATTGTGTATACGATTATTCAGCAGATAGAGGGCAATATTTTACAGCCGCTGGTACAGCAGCGCGCTGTTCACTTGCCCCCCGCCATGCTGCTTTTTTCGCTGTTTGCAGCCAGTACTCTGTTTGGATTAGCCGGCCTGATTTTGGCCGCACCGCTGACGGTGGTGGCGTTTGTGTTGGTGAACAGGCTATACGTCACTCGAGAGGAAGAAAGCCAGTAAATAGTGTTAATCGTCATAAATACAGCTGCACAAATAATTGTACGCCGATTATTAGCAGCGTTAAGCTTATCATCATTATCCGTATTAACTGGATCCATTCTGTCTGGAAGCGCCTGTTCGTGAACAGGCGCTTTTGGCATTGATAAAGGTGAATGTATGTCTACAACGACGGTTGCTGCGCCGCAGAGTTACCGCGTGCCGCTCATCGCCACAGCGGCGATTGTGCTTGGCGCGTTGCTTATAGGAGTAGTGTTTGAGGCCAATACGGGCCTGTTGATGATTGTCGGTGGGCTGTTTGGCATGGTGCTTTATCATGCTGCCTTTGGTTTTACCTCGGCGTGGCGGGTATTTATTACCGAACGGCGAGGGCGTGGCTTGCGTGCCCAGATGGTGATGCTGGCGATTGCGGTGGTGCTGTTTTTCCCTGCGTTGGGGGCTGGCACGCTGTTTGGTAATGAAGTGTCGGGCTTTGTCGCGCCTATCGGTATCTCCGTGCTGGTGGGGGCGTTCTTATTCGGGCTGGGCATGCAGTTAGGCGGTGGTTGTGCTTCTGGTACGCTTTTTACTGCGGGTGGTGGTAACGCACGTATGTTGATCACCTTGGTCTTCTTTATTGTCGGCTCGGTGATTGGTTCGGCGCATTTTGCCTGGTGGCAGAGTTTGCCGGCCTTTCAGCCGGTATCACTGGTCAACGTGGCTGGGGTGAGTGGCGGGGTTGCGATTAGCCTGGTGTTGTTTGCTGCGATTGCTGCTTTCACCTGGGTGATGGAGAAGCGCCGCCATGGTCAGTTAGAGCAGGCGCCTGCTGTTAATAAACAGAGTGCTGAGCGTTGGCTGACAGGGCCTTGGCCATTGGTGGCGGGTGCCGTGGCGTTGGCGTTGCTGAATTTCGTCACCTTGGCACTGGCTGGCCGCCCATGGGGAATTACCTCTGCGTTCGCACTGTGGGGTGCAAAGAGCTATGCGCTCGTTGGTGGCGATGTAAGCCAATGGGGCTATTGGCAAGCGCCGGGTAATGCAGCAGCGCTTGAAGCCAGCGTATGGAGTGATATAACCACGGTAATGAACGTCGGCATAATGCTGGGGGCACTTGCCGCCGCCAGCTTGGCCGGTCGTTTTGCGCCTAACTTTAGAATTCCGTTGAAATCACTTTTAGCCGCCATCGTGGGTGGCCTTCTGCTCGGGTATGGCGCCCGCTTGGCGTATGGCTGCAATATCGGCGCCTACTTCAGCGGCATTGCGTCTGGCAGCCTGCATGGCTGGGTATGGTTGGTGGCTGCGTTCGCGGGCAACATGCTGGGTGTTAAATTAAGGCCTTTCTTTTTTAGCGGCGTAGAAGGCCGCAAACCCACCGCTAAAACCAGCTAAAACTAGTTTAAAAGCACTAAAATAGTTAGATGACGCCCCGGTTTGAAGCTCATTCAATCGGGGCGTTTTTATGTTAACAACGTCGCTCTCTTCTACCTTTGTAGCAGGAGCATGTTACATTAAGCCCAAACGCCGCAAACGCCCGATGTTGCTGCATTGCAGCAGTGATTGACATAAAAAGAGAATGCTTATGACTACCCAGAGTAAACGCCCCTTATACCTTCCTTACGCCGGTCCTTCTCTGCTCGAAATGCCGCTATTGAACAAAGGCAGCGCGTTTACTCAACAGGAGCGCCTGGCGTTTAACCTGATTGGCTTGCTGCCGCAAAAAGTGGAAACCATCGAGGATCAGCTGGAGCGGGTCTATCGCCAGTACCAGCAGTGCCATAGTGACCTTGAGAAACACATCCATCTGCGCGCCATTCAAGACGACAACGAAACGCTCTACTTCCGTTTGGTGTCTCAGCATCTGGAAGAGATGCTGCCGATTATCTATACGCCGACGGTCGGGCAAGCGTGTCAGGAATTCTCCAATATTTATCGTAACCACCGTGGTCTGTTTATTAGCTACCCTGACCGCGAGCATATGGATGACATCCTGCGCAGCGCCACGAAAGATAACGTCAAGGTCATCGTAGTGACGGATGGTGAGCGGATTCTGGGGCTGGGTGACCAGGGAATCGGGGGCATGGGTATCCCGATTGGTAAGCTGGCGCTGTATACCGCCTGTGGTGGCATTAGTCCCGCTTACACGCTGCCGATCATGATTGATGTAGGCACCAACAACAAAGCGCTGCTGGATGACCCCATGTACATGGGCTGGCGCCACGAGCGGGTAGGTCAGGAAGAGTACGACGCTTTCATGGCGGAGTTTATTGCCGCCGTGAAGCGCCGTTGGCCTAACGTGCTGCTGCAATTTGAAGACTTTGCCCAGGCCAATGCGGTGCCGCTGCTTGAGCGTTATCGTAATGAACTGTGCTGCTTCAACGATGACGTACAGGGCACTGCTTCGGTGGTGGTCGGTACCTTGATGGCGGCTTGCCAAGCGCGCGAAGAAACCATCGCCCAGCAGCGCGTGGTGTTTGTCGGCGGCGGTTCTGCGGGCTGTGGGATTGCCGAGCAGGTGGTGGTGGCCATGGAAGCCGAAGGCTTGACCGAAAGCGAAGCCCGGGCACGTATTTTCATCGTCGATCGGGACGGGTTGATGACCAGCGATCAAGCGTGGCAGCGCGACTTCCAGCGCCGCCTGGCCCACGACCCCTCCTTGGTGGTTGGCTGGAATGGTCAAGCCCTGGAGGAAACGATCGCGCAGATCAAGCCAACGGTGTTGATCGGTGTCTGTGGGCAACGCGGTATTTTCACCGAGCAAGTTGTTCGCACCATGCACGCGGGCTGTGAGCACCCAGTGATCATGCCGCTCTCCAACCCGACCTCGCAAGCAGAGGCGGTGCCGGAAGATGTTATCCGCTGGACCGATGGTCAAGCGCTGGTAGCCACCGGTAGCCCCTTCGCGCCGGTGGTTTACAACGGCCGCACTTACCCGATCGCCCAGTGCAACAACGCCTATATCTTCCCAGGTATCGGTTTAGGGGTCATTGCCGCCAGTGCCAACCGAGTCACCGATGAGATGCTGATGAGCGCCTCACGGGCGCTGGCACGCGAAGCGCCGCTGGTGAAAGAAGGTAAGGGGGCTTTGTTGCCACCTCTATCGCGTATTCGCGATATCAGTAAGTCGATTGCCTTTGAAGTCGCTGCGCAGGCGCAGCAGAATGGCGTGGCGCTGAAAACCAGCGGCACGACGCTGCGTGAGTTGATTGAAAAGGCATCCTGGTCGCCGGATTACCGCACCTATCGCCGCCGCGCATTCTAAACAAAAAAAAGCCCCCACCGAGGTGGGGGCTGCAAGCATTGGTAGGTTTTACCCTTAGGCTGCGCCGATCATCTTGCGCAGCACGTAGTGAAGGATACCACCGTGGCGGTAGTAAGCCAGCTCGTTTACCGTGTCAATTCGGCACTTGGCATCAACGCTACGTTCCCCGTCGGCATTTTTGATCACGACTTTGACGGTGCCACCCGGTGTCAGGTCGCTCAAACCGGCAATCGAAATCTCTTCATCCCCGGTTAATCCCAACGTTTGACGGCTTTCGCCTTCGGCAAACTGCAGCGGTACAACGCCCATACCGATCAGGTTAGAGCGGTGGATGCGCTCAAAGGATTCGGCGATCACGGCGCGAACGCCCAGCAAGCGTGTGCCTTTGGCTGCCCAATCCCGTGAAGAACCGGTGCCGTACTCTTTACCAGCGATCACGACTAGCGGTTTGCCTTCCTCTTTGTACTTCATCGCGGCATCGTAAATAGCCATCTGCTCGCCGCTGGGTACATGGCGGGTTTCACCACCGACAACGCCATCGAGCATCTCATTTTTGATCCGCACGTTGGCGAAGGTGCCGCGCATCATGACTTCATGGTTACCCCGGCGTGAACCGTAGGAGTTGAAGTCGACCGGCTTAACGCCGTGCTCTTGCAAGTAGCGACCTGCCGGGCTGTCGGGCTTGATGGCGCCCGCCGGGGAGATATGGTCGGTGGTCACCGAGTCGCCTAGCATCGCTAGAACACGAGCGTTGTGCACATCTTCGATGGCATCCGGCTCGCGGCCCATGCCTTCAAAGAAGGGCGGGTGCTGAATGTAGGTAGATTCAGGCCACTGATAGACCTTGCTCTCTGAAACGTCGATTGCTTTCCAGACGTCGTCACCCTCAAACACCGCGCCGTATTCTTTACGGAACATCGCGGTATTGACCTTCTCAACGGCGCTGGCGATTTCTGCTTGAGTGGGCCAAATGTCTTTGAGATAGACAGGTTCGCCGTTGCTGTCGTTGCCAATGGGTTCCTGGGTTAGGTCACGCTGAACATTACCGGCCAGGGCGTAGGCGACCACCAGGGGCGGCGAGGCCAGCCAGTTGGTTTTGACCAGCGGGTGAACGCGGCCTTCGAAGTTCCGGTTACCAGACAGCACCGAGGCAACGGCAAGGTCCCCCTGGTCGATGGCCTGCTCGATCTCATCAGGCAGCGGGCCTGAGTTGCCGATACAGGTAGTGCAGCCGTAGCCGACTAGGTTGAAGCCCAGTGCATCCAGGTCATCGTTTAACCCAGCGGCTTCCAAATAATCGGTGACGACTTTGGAACCGGGGGCCAGTGATGTCTTCACCCAAGGCTGAGTGGTTAGCCCTTTTTCGCGTGCTTTACGGGCCAGCAAGCCCGCTGCCATCATCACGCTGGGGTTGGAGGTATTAGTACACGACGTAATGGCCGCAATCACCACCGCGCCAGGGTCGAGGCTAAAGTCCTGGTCATTAAGTTTAACGGCTTGGCTAGTGTCGTGTTCAAAGCTGCGTTCCACACCGACCGCGGTTTGACCGCCTTCAGAGGAGAGCTTCCCTTTAGCGGTTGAATCTGCTTTGACGTCTTGCTGCATGAACTTGTCGAAGGCTGCCGCCATATCCTGTAGAGCGACACGGTCTTGCGGGCGTTTGGGGCCAGCCAGACTGGCTTCCACCTCGGTCATGTCCAGTTCCAGCGCATCGGTGAAGATCGGCTCATCGCTGGGTTCGCGCCACAGCCCTTGGGCTTTGCTATAGGCTTCAACCAGCGCAATTTGCTCATCTTCACGCCCGGTTAGGCGCATATAGTTTAGCGTTTCATCGTCTACCGGGAAGAAACCGCAGGTAGCACCATACTCAGGCGCCATATTGGCAATCGTCGCGCGATCCGCCAGGGGCAGGTCTTTCAAGCCGTCGCCGTAGAACTCAACAAATTTTCCTACCACGCCTTTTTTACGCAGCATTTCGGTAACGGTTAGTACTAAGTCAGTGGCGGTAATGCCTTCGCGTAGTTTGCCCGTCAATTTAAAACCGATGACTTCGGGGATTAGCATTGATACCGGCTGACCGAGCATGGCTGCTTCGGCTTCGATACCGCCCACACCCCAGCCAAGTACGCCCAGGCCGTTGATCATGGTGGTGTGGGAGTCAGTGCCCACGAGCGTGTCGGGGTAGGCGAAGGTCTTGCCGTCTTCGTCTTTGGTCCATACCGCTCTGCCTAGATACTCCAGGTTGACTTGGTGGCAAATGCCGGTGCCAGGCGGTACTACGCTAAAGTTATCGAATGCCTGCTGACCCCAACGCAGAAACTCATAGCGTTCACGGTTGCGCTGCATTTCGATATCCACGTTCTCTTGGAACGCGGCGGGGTTACCAAATTTGTCGACCATTACCGAGTGGTCAATGACCAGGTCGACCGGTGATAGCGGGTTGATCTTGGCTGGGTCTTCGCCAAGGCTTTCGACAGCAGCGCGCATAGAGGCTAAATCCACCACGCCAGGGACGCCGGTGAAATCTTGCATTAAGACACGTGCCGGCCGGTAGCCTATTTCACGGCTGGAATAACCTTCTTCCTGCCAGTCGACCAGGGCCTGCATGTCTTCTTCAGCCACACTTTCGTCATCGCCGAAGCGCAGCTGATTTTCGAGTAGGATTTTGAGCGTCTTGGGAAGCCGGTCAATGCTGCCCAGTGCCTCTGCCGCTTTGGGTAGGCTGTAATAGTGGTACGTTTTACTGCCCACCTCTAAGGTACTTAGCGTATCGGGTGTCTTGCTCATGTGTCTCTCCTCTGATTGCTGAGTGTTGCCCTCAGCGTGACGGTCACGATCTTCCTGTCGTATTGATTACCCTAGTATGGCTTACCCCAGTATGGCGTTGATTTAGTAATAACACATGGGTGTTTGCTTCGTCCCTTTCAAGGTTTCTTCGCCTAATAGCGTAGACGAAACCTTGCAATAGCTTGTACTTGGCACCATTTCAGGCAGACTCTGTGCCTAATTTTTTATAAAGCTTTTACACAGCTCTCAATACAGCTATCAGTCAGATCTTTACAAGGTGGTGTCATGGAAACTCGTCATGAGCGTTTGATTATTCTTGGGTCCGGCCCGGCAGGCTATACGGCCGCCGTGTATGCCGCACGGGCAAACTTGAAGCCATTGCTGATCACCGGTATCCAGGCGGGTGGACAATTGACCACCACAACGGATGTCGATAACTGGCCGGGCGATGCGCAAGGTGTTCAAGGCCCTGAATTGATGGAGCGCATGAAACAGCACGCTGAACGCTTTAATACCGAAGTGCTGTTTGACCATATCAATGAGGTCAGCTTAGGCGAAAAACCCTTTACGTTGAAAGGCGACAGCGGCATTTATACCTGCGATGCGCTCATTGTCGCCACCGGTGCCAGTGCGCGTTACCTGGGTTTGCCCACCGAGCAGCAGTTTATGGGCCAAGGGGTTTCTGCCTGCGCGACCTGCGATGGCTTTTTCTATCGCAATCAGGAAGTCATTGTCGTCGGGGGTGGTAATACCGCCGTGGAAGAAGCGCTCTATCTCTCTAACATCGCTTCCAAGGTAACGCTGGTCCACCGCCGGGATACGCTGCGGGCAGAAAAGATTCTGCAGGATAAACTGCTTGAGAAAGCCGCCGCCGGCAAGATCGTCCTTGAGTGGTTCCAGGAAGTTGAGGAAGTACTCGGCGATAACTCGGGCGTTACTGGGGTGCGAGTTAAGTCCACCAAAGATGGTGCCAGCAAAGAGATCCATGCGCCTGGTTTGTTTATCGCCATTGGCCATAGCCCCAACACTGGCATCTTTGAAGGTCAGTTAGCCATGAACGGCGGCTACATCAAGGTGCACTCTGGGCTTGAAGGCAACGCCACCGCGACCAGCGTGCCGGGCGTATTTGCCTGCGGTGATGTAATGGATCACATTTATCGCCAAGCGATCACCTCTGCCGGTAGCGGCTGCATGGCAGCGCTGGATGCCGAGCGTTATTTAGACGGCATTGCCGGGTAACGTCGCACTCTGCTCTGAAGCGCCTAGCAATCGATAGGCGCTTCATCGATTCTCAGACGCCCCAGCTGGCTCAGTACTAGCTTTTTCCCCTGCGACTCTTCGGCACCGTTGCCTGAACAAATAGCAAAACTGCCGTTATAACCGCTGGTATAGCCCAATGAGCTGTAGCGAATGCGCGACCAGCCCCGGCTGTAAGTTACTTGTGTGCCTCGCTCGGCAGGCATAACGCGCAAAATATCGTCGGCTTGAACGTTATCTGTTTGATCCCCCTTTACGATCATAAGCTCACCGCCCCATTCGCTACTGCATGCCGTGCGGTCTTCAGTCGCCGGGCAAAGCGTGATCTGGCGACGTTGGCTGATGGCCGTATTGCGCGCTAATGAAAACGCGCTTTGTAATCGATTGATTTCGCTGGTCTGCGCGGTTCGCTCACCTAGTGCTTGAAAATTAGGCAGCCCCCAGGCGGCTATAATGCCAACTAACAGCAGTGTGATCAGTAGCTCAAGCAACGTAAACCCGCTTTCAGGTAGCGTGCGTGTGCCGTTATGGCCATCGTTCATCGCCTCTCCTTACTTGACCTTGTTATTGCCCGCGCTATGCTCAGTGCCCGGTGTCAACGGCCATGATCAGCTGGCGGCTTAATCAGCCTAGGTGATAGTCACTATTTTTTATGTAAGCCAAAACGGACAATGTTGTGAGCGATTTCTTAATTATTGGTGGCGGCGTGATCGGCATGATGACGGCGCTGCAGCTAGCCGATGCGGGTCAACAGGTCACGCTGGTCGAGCGTGGCGAGTGTGGTAAAGAGGCCTCGTGGGCCGGTGGCGGTATCGTCTCACCGCTTTATCCGTGGCGATACGACGCTGCGATATCGCAATTATCACGCTGGTCAGAAGGTGTTTACCCCTCGTTGGCTTTGCGGCTGTTGGAAGAGACAGGTATTGATCCTGAGTATCGCCAAAAGGGGCTGCTCTACCTGAACGTAGATGACGCCGATAAAGCCCTGCGCTGGGCGCGCCAACTGGGCAAGCCGCTAGAGCGAGTAGGGGCAGATTTCGTCCACACCAAAGAGCCTGGCGTTGCAATGGCGGGCGACAGCGCGCTATGGATGCCGACCCTGGGCAGTGTGCGTAACCCACGGTTAGCCAAAGCGTTGAAGGCGCGGTTAACGGCGATGCCTCAGGTAACACTGAGAGAGCAGTGCGAGGTCAGTGGGCTTCTTCAAAAAGAGGGTAACGTCGAAGGTGTGATGACGGCACAGGGGCCAATAACGGCTGGGCGAATCATTGTGTGTGGCGGTGCCTGGACTGCTCAACTATTGGCGCAGCTGAATGTGCAGCTGCCGGTAAGGCCGGTAAAAGGGCAGATGATCGCTTACCAGGCACCCAAGGGGTTAGTGCAGCGTGTGGTGTTAAAAGATGGGCGTTATATTATTCCGCGTGCAGACGGGTTGCTGTTGGTCGGCTCTACGTTAGAGGAAGCTGGGTTTGATAAGACCACCGACGCGGCAGCACTGGCATCGCTAAAGCACAGCGCCGAAGCCATTCTGCCTGCCTTGGCAACCTGCCCGATAGCGCATCAATGGGCCGGGCTTCGCCCTGGTTCGCCGGCGGGTGTTCCTTTCATCGGTGCCCTTCAAGAATGGCCTAACGTATACATTAATGCGGGGCACTATCGTAACGGCTTAGTGCTGGCGCCTGCATCGACCCATTTATTGGCGGATCAACTGCTGGGGCGCGAGCCATTAATCGACCCCGCGCCTTACCAGCCCACGCCCGAACGGCTTATTCAGGCTTAAGGCGCGTCGTCTTTATCCTGCTGCTCTTGCAGGAAACGGTCGCGATGGGCGCTGGAGCAAAACCACTGGGCTTGTTCGCGTAGCGCTTCTTCTTCAGGAACGTGGACCTCGCACCAGCGGCAGCGCACCATTTTGCCACCCTCGTGGCGATTAACGTGTTTACTCTGCT
Source organism: Vreelandella indica (assembly GCF_037070225.1). Lineage (NCBI taxonomy): Bacteria > Pseudomonadati > Pseudomonadota > Gammaproteobacteria > Oceanospirillales > Halomonadaceae > Vreelandella > Vreelandella indica. The sequence continues at coordinate 13,634 of NZ_JBANSO010000030.1, read as the reverse complement.
CCTCATGTTCGAGTTTGCGTTGGCGGTAGATGCCGTAGAGCTTCAAACCGGCATAGAAGACAACAGCGAAGATAATCAACCGAATGATCAATAGATTCATCCTTATTTTTCTCCCGAAATGGGGATATAAGCGTTAGGAGTGTCGCACGGCCTTTGCTAGCGGGCGGCCCTTGCGGGACAATGCGTGTATGTCGGTGCAATCCTATTCTAAAGATTCTCAAGAGATTTTAACGCCCATGCAAGACTTAACGCTGGTAATGGCCCAACTCGATCCTCTGGTCGGGGATATTCCCGGCAACGCCGCACGCGCGATTGAAGCAGTGCGTGAAGCACGGATTGAGCATGGGGCAGATATTGTTGTCTTTCCTGAGCTTTTTTTGTCGGGCTACCCGCCGGAAGATTTGCTGCTGCGCCCCTCAATGGAAACCCGCCTACGTGAAGCTCGCGCGCTAATGGCATCAAAAGTTGCCCGCGACGTGCTGGTGATTATTGGCTACCCAGGGGTTCGCGAAGGCCGTTGTTACAACTTGGCTGGGGTGCTCTACAACGGCCAGTGGGAAGCTGAATACGCCAAGCAGGCGCTGCCTAACTACCAAGTGTTCGATGAGCAGCGCTATTTCACGCCCGGCACTGAAACGCTGGTGTATGAGCATAAAGGCGCCAAGCTGGGCATCGTGATCTGCGAAGACCTATGGGATGGCGCGCCGGTTAAGGCCGCCGCGCAAGCGGGTGCGGAGGTGCTGGTCTCCTTGCACGCCTCGCCCTATCACCAGGACAAGCCCGCGGAACGGCTGCGCTTGTTGGAGAAACACGCCCAGGATACGCAGCTTCCAATTGTGTATGTGAACACCATCGGTGGCCAAGATGAACTGGTCTTTGATGGAGGCTCTTGCTGCGTTAACGCCAGCGGTGAGTTACAGGTGCTGGCACCGTATTGGCAGGCAGGCCTGATGCCGGTTCAGTTTTTGCAAACCAGCGCGACGGTGTGGGAACCCCAAGCCGGAGAGATTGACCCGGAGGTAGAGCCGGAAGAGAGCCTTTACTGTGCGCTCGTGACCGGGCTGCGCGATTACGTCAACAAGAGCGGTTTTGATGGTGTGGTGCTGGGGCTTTCCGGCGGCATTGATTCCGCGCTTTCGCTGGCGATTGCGGTTGACGCACTGGGCCCTCAACGAGTGCAGGCGGTGATGATGCCCTATCATTACACGGCGGATATTTCCAAGCAGGACGCTGCAGAGCAGGCCAATATGCTCGGAGTGCACTACGAGATCATGCCGATTGAGCCCATGGTCGAAGCCTTTATGGGGACGCTTGCTGAAAGTTTTGCCGGTACGGAACGCGATACCACCGAGGAAAACCTGCAGTCGCGCTGCCGCGGTGTGCTGCTAATGGCGATTTCCAATAAGAAAGGCTTGATGGTGCTGACCACCGGCAACAAGAGCGAAATGGCGGTGGGCTATGCCACGCTGTATGGCGATATGGTGGGCGGCTATAACGCTATTAAGGATGTGTATAAAACCTGGGTTTATCGTCTTGCCCGCTGGCGCAACACGCAATCACCTGCCATTCCTGAGCGGGTGATCGAGCGGCCACCTAGTGCCGAGCTGGCGCCTGATCAACAAGATAGCGATTCCTTGCCCGATTACGATGTGCTCGACGCGATCTTAGTCAGCTACATTGAAGGCGATATGAGCGCTGAGGCAATTATTGCCGCTGGTTTTGACGAGGAAGACGTTTATAAAGTGGTTAAGCTCGTCGACCGCTGCGAGTATAAGCGCCGCCAAGCCCCGATTGGCGTGCGGGTGACGCCACGCGGTTTTGGCCGGGACCGCCGCTACCCGATTGTTAATGGCTGGCAGCCCGGCGCGTGATCAAACTTAGCGATTCATAAAGACGCTGTTGAGGTATCTTAAAAACTTTCCCACTCAGGTTCGGCCTGCTGAGCTTTTGCAGCAGGCAGTGTACCCATCGTATTAGACGAATGAGCACGCACAGGTGCCAATGCGGTACGCGGCGCCTGTACGTTTTGGGGGGATTCGGGCAGCTTGAAGACTTCCATGGCATGCAGCAGAGAGTGAGCGTTTTGACGCAGGTTGTTGGCGGCGGTGGCGCTCTCTTGTACCAGAGCCGCGTTCTGTTGGGTCACGTGATCCATCTCGGTCACTGCTCTACCTACCTCTTGCACGCCAGTACTCTGCTCGGCACTGGCATTACTAATTTCTTTCATAATGCTATTGACGCGCTCAATAGCCGCCACGATTTCAACGGTTGATTTGCTGGCCTCTTCGGCGCGTTCATTGCCGTGGTTAACCCGTTCCAGATTTTTTGAGATCATATTGTTTATTTCCCGCGCAGCGTCAGCGCTGCGTTGGGCAAGCCTGCGAACTTCTTCAGCCACGACCGCGAAGCCACGGCCATGTTCGCCAGCGCGGGCCGCTTCGACCGAAGCGTTAAGGGCCAGAATATTGGTTTGGAAGGCGATGGCATCAATCGTCGAAATGATGCCCGAGATTTCCTGTGAGCTTTTATTCAACTCGTTCATGGTGTCGACCACTTGATGCACCGCGTCGCCGCCGCGGGTGGCGGTGCGAGAAGCGCTCGTGGCCTCTTGACTGGCTTGCGCTGCGTTCTCGGCATTAAGGGTAACGGTACTATTGAGCTGCTCCATGGCGGAAGCTGTCTCGGCCAGCGCACTCGCTTGCTGCTCAGTGCGTGAAGAGAGGTCGTTATTGCCTTCCGCAATTTGCTCGCTGTTGCTGGCCACCGCCTCCGCCGAGGCACGTACCTGAGTCACAATGGTTTGTAACTGCTGCGCCATGGCAACCTGTGACGCCATAATGCTGCGGGTATCTCCCTTCTTGAGCTTACCCTGGCTGGTTAACTCGCCGCGACCAATTGCTTCTGCGAATGCTTTGACTTCGTGGGGTTCGGCACCCAATTCACGTAGCAGCTGGCGGGATAAAAACACCGCGATCAGACCGCCAACCAGTAAAGCGAACAGTGTTAGCCCCAGCATCTGCATCTGAAAGCCGGAGGCGGTGTCGCGTGCGGTCGCTGTGGTGGCGTCATTCAACTGTTGTTGAAGGTTGATGAACTGGTTAATGCGATTAAGCCATTCGGCGTAAGCAGGGCCCGCTTCTTCAAGTAGGAGTGTCTCTGCATCAGCAAATTGATCAGCTTGACGCAACTTTATAACTTGCTGCGTTAGCGCCAGTGTGGTGGCGGCTTGGGAGTCGATACTAGCAAGAATGTTTTGCTCTTCCTGACCACTAGGATACTCGTTAGTCACTTGGTGCTCGCCTTCCGACGCTGTGACGTAATCGCTGCTAAGGCTTTCCATTTCGCTGAGTAACGCATCTACTCTGCTATCGTCTTGGGTAAGCACTATATCGCGCAGGGCAATCGCGCGATCATGCACGCTTCCACGCATATCCACAGCAAACCCCAGCTTGGTGCCGTTAACATCGTTGATGGTGGTTAAGTCGCGATCAATCTGATTGACTTGGTAGATGCCTACGGCTGTTAGCAAAACCAGCAGCCCGAGTAGGGCAGAAAAACCGAATGTTAAACGCGTGCTTATTTTGGTGTTGCTGGAATCGGCGTTAAGAAGTGACATTGAGTGCTCCCTCAGGCGCCGTTAAGACGCTTTATTATTAAAGACGGACTAACTATATAGTGTTGTACAATTTTTGTATAGAAAATAAATATTGTTTGTACAATGTGTATAGCTAGATTGCATTTTTTTCTTTGAAATCAAAAGAGAGGGCAAATTACTAATAAAAAACCACGCCGAGGCGTGGTTTGATAGCTAACTGCTGTAGTGTTTTTTATCGATACTAGCTGGGCAAAGGCTTAATCATTTTGACCTAAGTGTTTCGGAACAAAGCGGCTGCCTTCTAACTGCTCATGATCAGGCGCGTTTTCTCGCAGTACCGCTAACACCTCATTGGCGCGATCATCCATGTCCAAGCCTTGATAGCCTTCTACCATGGTGGCTAGGGCATCCCGGGTGGCGCTTGATTCAGGATAGTTTTCGACGACCCAGCGGCCACGCTCAACCGCTGCCAAATAGGCCCCGCGGCGTAGGTAGTAATCGGCGACATGCAGTTCATGGCGGGCCATTAGCTCACGTAGGTAGACGATGCGCTGCTGGGCATCCGGCGCATATTCACTCTGCGGGTAACGTTGGATCAGCTCGCGGAAATCATTGTAGGCATCCCGCGAGGCGCCCAAATCGCGCTTGGAGATGTCGATCAAGCGCAGGCGCTCTAAGCTGAAGCGGCCTGCTTGCCACGCCGAAAGGCCGCGAAGATAGTAGGCGTAGTCTACCTGGGGGTGGTCGGGGTGAAGGCGAATAAAGCGGCTGGCCGCTGCCCGGGCTTCTTCCCAATTGCTATTTTCATAGTAGGCATAGATCAGCTCAAGCTGTGCCTGCTCAGCATGGGCGCCAAAAGGGTAGCGTGTATCGAGCGCTTCTAAACGCTCAATCGCGATCGGGTAGCGGTTGCTGTCTAAGGCCGTGCGGGCCAATTCATAGAGCTCGCGCTCCTGCACCCCAGCAAATTCATCTTCCTCTTCTTCACTGGTGTCGTTACTCGCACAGCCCGCTAAAAGGGCAAGGCTTAGGGCTAGAGCACCAAAGCGGTTGGCAGCTGAAAAAACGCGCATCTTCATCCTCGTTGCAAACAAGCCTCAATCACCAAAAAGCGGCGATGGCCATAAGTAGAAATGGTAGAATAAGTCGCAGTCCGCCCACTATAAAACACCTCGACATAAAACGCAGGCTTAGCGACGTTTCGTCAGGTGCCGTCAATATTGATTTTTCCATGCTGAGGCTGATTTTTCGCCTTGCTGGGGTTTTTTCGCGCTTTAAAGAGGTTTTTCATGTCTCGAATAGTTGAAGACACGCAGCGTGTGCCCGCCACACTGGCCGGTGCGCGGTTAGACCAAGCGGCGGCGGAGTTGTTCAGCGATTACTCACGTGAACGCTTAAAAGCGTGGATTAATGCCGGTGAATTAACCGTGGATGGCGTACAAGCCAAGCCGAAAGCCAAGCTGCACGGTGATGAAGTGTTGGCACTGCAGGCCACCATCGAAGACGATACGCGCTTTGAAGCGCAGGATATCGCGCTGGATATCGTGTATGAAGATGACGCGGTAATCGTCATTAATAAAGCGGCGGGTATGGTCGTTCATCCCGCTGCAGGCAACCCGGATGGCACGCTGCTCAATGCCTTGCTTTACCATCACCCGGCGCTTGCTGAAGTGCCACGTGCGGGTATCGTTCACCGCCTGGATAAAGATACCACCGGCTTGATGATGGTGGCGAAAACGCTACCCGCTCAAACTGTTCTGGTGGATCAGTTGCAGGCACGCAGCGTGTCGCGCCAGTACGACGCGGTGGTGATTGGTAAGCCGGTCTCTGGCAGTACCATTGATGCGCCTATTGGCCGTCATCCGAAAGATCGTAAGCGCCAAGCGGTGACCACAGCAGGTAAGCCAGCCATTACCCATTTCCGTGTGGTCGAACGGTTTCGTGCGCATACTCATGTGCGGTGCAAATTAGAAACCGGGCGTACCCACCAAATTCGGGTACATATGGCCCATGCTCGCTATCCGTTGATTGGTGATCCCATGTATGGCGGCCGTGCCAAGTTGCCGCCAGGCGCTGCGGAGCCATTGAAGGAGATATTGCGCGAGTTTCCGCGTCAGGCGCTACATGCGCGGAAGTTGATTTTCAAGCATCCGGTCAGTGGCGAAACTGTTACTTTTCAGGTCGATCTCCCCGATGATTTGCTAATGTTGTTGGATTACCTGCGCGAAGATAACGAGACGATGAGATGAGCGATGCCATTAATTTAAGGCCGACGCTTTTAATGCCTGACTGGCCAGCGCCGGCCAATGTAAGAGCCTTTGTGACCACCCGTGAATCGGGGCCTAGCCAGGGGGATTTCGCCGCCTTCAACACAGCTGCTCATGTCGGTGATAACCCCGACCATGTCGCACTGTGTCGCCGCCTGTTGCAAAAAGAGATCGGGGATGAGCGACCGCTACTGTGGCTTAATCAGACCCACGGTGCCCGCGTTCAGCAGGTTTTTGAACCTAACGTCGCCGATGCGGATGCTGCCATTGCTACGTCTAATGAGTACGCCTGTGTGGTGCTGACAGCAGATTGCCTGCCGGTCATGCTGTGCAATCGCGCTGGAACCCAGGTCGCCGTTGCCCATGCGGGGTGGCGTGGTTTGGCAGGTGGCGTGCTGGAGGCGACGATTGCTGCAATGAATACCGATCCCAAGGACATCCTTGTGTGGTTGGGCCCCGCGATTTCCAACGCTCAGTTTGAGGTTGGCCCGGAGGTCTATGGTGCCTTTGTGGCAGTGCATCCTGACATCGCCGACGCTTTTGATCATAGTCCCTACCGGCTGGGTCATTACATGGCCGACTTGTACCGGTTGGCGCGGTTTCGTTTGGAAGCACTAGGCGTAAACAATATAAGTGGCGGCCACTTCTGTACTGCCTGCGAGTCGCGATTCTACTCCTACCGTCGCGATGGCGGTAAAACCGGCCGCATGGCCAGTGTGATCTGGATCAATTAAACCAGTGGTTTGTTCACACACCTCTTGAAAAGCATGGAACTGACGCCATTTAACTTGTCAAGCTAATCGTGGTTTAGCACGTTCAACGACAAGTTGCCGGGTTACGCGGTGCGTCCAAACGCACGGCACCCCCAGGAGGAATTTCATGCGTTTTGATAAATTTACCGCCAAGCTCCAAAGCGCGATTGCCGAGGCGCAGTCACTGGCCGTTGGTCGCGGCCATAATCAGCTAGATCCCGCTCATTTGCTGCTGGCTCTGCTCGATACCAAAGACACCGGTATTAAAGCCCTGATTGAAAAAGCCGAGGGGAGTCCCTCGCGTCTGCGCGATGGGTTGATACAGCAACTGGATAATTTACCCAAGGTAGGCCAGTTCGATGGTGAAGTGCAGCCATCGCGGGACTTTATCAAGCTGTTCAACTTAACTGACCGTGAAGCGCAAAAGCGCGGCGATCAGTTTATTGCCAGTGAGCTAGTGCTGCTGGCAGCGCTTGAGATGAACTCGGCCCTCACCAAACTGCTGAAAGACGCAGGTATTAATCGCAAATCCCTCGAAGCGGCTATCAATAGCCTACGCGGCGGCGCCACGGTGGACGATGCTAACGCCGAAGATCAGCGTGAAGCGTTGAACAAATACACCATGGATCTTACCCAGCGTGCGCTGGACGGCAAGCTGGATCCGGTGATTGGTCGCGACGACGAAATTCGCCGTACGATTCAAGTACTGCAGCGGCGTACTAAAAACAACCCGGTTTTAATCGGTGAGCCGGGCGTGGGTAAAACCGCCATTGTCGAGGGGTTGGCCCAGCGTATCGTTAACGGCGAAGTGCCTGAAGGGTTAAAAGATAAGCGCGTGCTCTCGCTGGATATGGGCTCGCTTCTGGCGGGCGCCAAGTTCCGAGGTGAGTTTGAAGAACGCCTGAAAGCGGTGCTTAAAGAGCTCTCTCAGGAAGAGGGGCGGGTAATTCTGTTTATCGATGAACTGCACACCATGGTCGGCGCAGGCAAAGCCGAAGGCGCCATGGATGCAGGCAATATGCTCAAGCCTGCCCTGGCTCGCGGTGAGCTGCACTGCGTCGGTGCGACCACCCTTGATGAGTATCGTAAGTATATCGAGAAAGACGCCGCGCTAGAGCGCCGCTTCCAGAAGGTGTTGGTGGATGAGCCTTCCGAAGAGGACACCGTGGCGATTCTGCGCGGCCTGAAAGAGCGCTACGAAGTACACCATGGCGTGGATATTACCGACTCGGCGATTATTGCGGCGGCCAAGCTCTCGACGCGCTATATCTCAGACCGTCAGTTGCCAGACAAAGCCATTGACCTGATTGATGAAGCCGCGTCGCGTATTCGTATGGAGCTGGACTCAAAGCCAGAGTCGATGGACCGCCTAGATCGCCGCTTGATTCAGTTCAAGATGGAGCGAGAAGCGCTCAAGAAAGAGACCGATGAGGCGAGCAAAAAACGCTTGGAAGCTTTGAGCGCCCAGATTCACGAGCTAGAACGCGAATACGCAGACCTGGATGAAATCTGGAAAGCTGAAAAAGCCAGTATACAGGGGGCGGCTCAGTTTAAAGCCGACCTTGAGCAGGCTCGCCTAGATTTAGAACAGGCGCGTCGTCAGGGTGATCTGGGGCGGATGTCGGAAATTCAGTACGGCAAGATTCCAGCACTCGAAAAGAAAATTGCCGAAAGTGGCGAAGGCGAAGCGGATACCTCAAGCCACCAATTGCTGCGCTCCAACGTGACCGAAGAGGAGATCGCTGAAGTGGTTTCCCGCTGGACGGGTATTCCGGTCTCCAAAATGCTCGAAGGTGAGCGTGACAAGCTACTGCGTATGGAAGAGGCGCTGCACGAGCGAGTCATCGGGCAGGATGAAGCCGTTGAGGCGGTGGCGAACGCAGTGCGCCGCTCACGGGCAGGGCTTTCAGATCCCAATCGCCCCAATGGGTCATTCCTCTTCCTCGGCCCTACCGGCGTAGGTAAAACCGAGCTATGTAAGTCGCTGGCCAACTTCCTATTCGATACCGAAGAGGCGATGGTGCGTATCGATATGTCGGAGTTTATGGAGAAGCACTCCGTGGCTCGTTTGATCGGTGCCCCTCCTGGCTACGTCGGCTATGAAGAGGGCGGCTACTTAACCGAGGCCGTACGGCGCAAGCCTTATTCGGTGCTGCTGTTGGATGAGGTGGAAAAAGCGCACCCGGATGTCTTCAATATCCTGCTACAGGTGCTGGAGGATGGCCGCTTGACCGATGGGCAGGGGCGCACGGTGGACTTCCGCAATACCGTGATCGTGATGACCTCCAACATGGGCTCGGATATTATCCAGCGCATGGGGGGAGATGATAGCGACTATGAAGTAATGAAAAACATGGTCATGGAGGTGGTGGGTAACCACTTCCGGCCTGAGTTGATTAACCGTATTGATGAAGTGGTGGTTTTCCACGCACTGGGGCAAGAACAGATCCAGGCGATTGCCGGTATTCAGCTGGAGCGCTTGAAGTTGCGCCTGGCTGAGCACGACCTGAAGCTAGAGGTCAGTCCTGAAGCCATGGCGCAATTGGCGGTAGTCGGCTTTGACCCTGTCTATGGGGCGCGGCCACTCAAACGGGCGATTCAAAGCCGTATTGAAAACCCGCTGGCGCAAGACCTGCTGGGGGGTAAATTTACCCCCGGTGATACCATTCATATCACGGCAGAAGAAGGCAAGTTGGTGTTTAGCTAATCATTGGCAACGCATTTTTGCGCAATTGAATAGGGAAAAAGCCCTGCTAGCGTTGCTGGCGGGGCTTTTTTAATGGCTTCTTGCGACCTTTGTTGCGTTTGGCCCGATCGGAGGTTGACAGGCTGAGGGCGCTAATGGAATCTTGTCGGTTCCTGATTTGCGGGCGCGGACTCAACGGGCAACCCCTAATCCCCGCGCGAAGGGTAGGCGAAGGCCTCTACCCGCCGAAGGACTTCCGGGCTTGGGCTAACCGTCCAACCTGGCCAACGCCCCGACACGGCGAACTGCCGTGATAAGAGTGCAGGCCCTAACCGGGCCATCTGCCAGGGTTTGGCATCAGGTGCCGGCAAGGGCCGGCAGCGGCATACCGCCGCACTCGACACCGTGCCCGTGTGGGTACGGATCGCACTCGAGACCTCCAGGGGAGAAATACAGTGGAACTGCTTTCCGGCGCAGATATGATCGCCCGCTTCTTGCAAGATGAGGGCATCGAATACATTTATGGTTACCCCGGCGGTGCAGCGCTGCATATTTACGATGCACTCTTCCGCCAGGACAAGGTGAAGCACATTTTGGTGCGTCACGAACAAGCGGCTACTCACGCGGCCGATGGCTATGCTCGCGCCTCGGGCAAAGCGGGCTGCGTGCTCGTCACTTCAGGCCCCGGTGCCACGAATGCCGTGACTGGTATTGCCACCGCCTACATGGATTCCATTCCCATGGTAGTGCTGTGTGGCCAGGTGGCCAGCCACCTGATTGGTGAAGACGCCTTCCAGGAAACCGATATCGTCGGTGTGACACGCCCGATCGTGAAGCATAGCTTCTCAATCCGTCACCCGTCTGAAATTCCGGAAGTGTTGAAAAAGGCGTTCTACCTGGCGTCGACCGGTCGCCCCGGCCCGGTGGTGGTCGATATCCCAAAAGACATGACTGCTCCCACGGAGCGCTACGAATACGTTTACCCGAAAAAGGTCAAACTGCGTTCGTACAATCCGGTAACCCGCGGCCATACCGGTCAGATCAAGAAAGCCGTCGAAATGATGCTTAAAGCCAAGCGTCCGGTGTTTTATACCGGCGGGGGCGTGGTGACGGGCAAAGCCAGCGAAGGCTTGACTGACTTGGTTAAACAGTTGGGATATCCGATTACCACTACGTTGATGGGCATTGGCGCGTATCCGCAAAGTGATCGACAGTGCTTGGGCTGGCTAGGTATGCACGGCTCTTATGAGTCGAATATGGCCATGCATCACGCCGACCTGATTATTGCCATTGGGGCGCGCTTTGACGACCGGGTCACCAATAACACGTCGAAGTTCTGCCCGACAGCTAAAATCATTCACGTTGATGTCGATCCAAGCTCGATCTCTAAAACGGTACGTGCCGATGTGCCCATCGTTGGCCCGGCTTCCAGCGTTATCAATGAGATGATCAGCTTGGTGCAGGGGCATAACATTGCGCATCCTGAAGCACTAACGGAGTGGTGGGAGAAGATTGACGGCTGGCGCGCCGACCGTGAAGGCAAGCTTTATGAGCGATCCAAGCCCGACGAAGCGCTGAAGCCACAGGAAGTCATCGAAGCACTCTGCCGTGTTACGCGGGGTGAAGCTTATGTGACGACTGATGTTGGTCAGCACCAGATGTTCGCTGCTCAGTACTACAAGTTCGACAAACCCAACCGGCTGATTACCTCCGGTGGTTTGGGCACCATGGGCTTTGGCTTCCCTGCTGCGATGGGTATTAAACAGAACTACCCGGATGATGATGTGGTGTGCGTCACCGGTGAAGGCAGCTTCCAGATGATGATGCAAGAGCTCTCTACCTGTAAGCAGTACGGGGTGGGCGTTAAGATCGTTAATCTTAACAATGCATCGCTGGGCATGGTGCGTCAGTGGCAGGATTTGAACTATAAGTCACGTCACGCACATTCTTATATGGAGTCGCTGCCCGACTTCCATATGTTGATTGAGGCATATGGGTTCACCGCGATTACCGTCAATACGCTTGACGAGCTTGAGCCAGCGCTAGAGCGTGCGTTTGCTGATAAGCATGAACTGGTGTTTCTTGACGTGAAGGTCGACCCCTTTGAGCACGTCTATCCGATGCAGGTACCGCTAGGTGCCATGCGCGACATGCTGCTGTCTAAAACGGAGCGTACCTGATGCGTCATATCATCTCGATTCTGTTAGAAAACGAACCGGGTGCGCTGTCACGTGTAGTCGGGTTGTTTTCCCAGCGTAACTTCAACATCGAAACGCTGAATGTTGCCCCAACGGAAGACCCATCGCTGTCGCGCTTAACGGTGACTACCGTGGGCGATGACCGGGTGATAGAACAGATCACCAAGCATCTTAATAAGCTGATTGATGTGGTGAAGCTGGTGGATCTCACCGAAGGTAACCATATCGAACGCGAATTGATGTTGGTGAAGGTGAAGGCGCTTGGTGCGGCGCGTGATGAAGTGAAACGTACGGTGGATATCTTCCGTGCGCAGATCGTCGACGTGACGCCAAGCCTGTACACGGTGCAGATCACCGGCGATGCGGGCAAGCTCGATGCTTTCCTTCAGGCCATGGCGCCGGTGGGGATTCTTGAAGTTGCCCGTACGGGTGTTTCGGGGATTGCCCGGGGTGATAAGGTTTTGTCGCTCTAAGCCCGAAAGTACGCAGCCTTTACAGCTAGCCCTTAAAAGCAAGCACCTAAACATAAGCGTCGCTCCTTTCCCAGAGCGGCGCTTTTTAATTATTAGCCTGTTAATGCTCGTTGACGTCAGCCCCCACAATGCAGCAATTGGCTGGCTGAGTGGCACTCACCGTGTAGAATGAAAGCGACTACGGTTCCCGTGACTTCACTTTTAATGGATGAAACCTATGACACAGGACGCTCGCGATCAAGAGCACTCAAACTCTGATCAGTCAAATCCAGGCCAGCCTGATGAGGCTGAACAGCAAGACAGTGCTGATCAATCAGAAGTAGTTGGCAACGAGGATTTGGCGGCTGCTTTCTTACGTGAAACCGAAGTGGTTGAAGAGACGGTTGAAGACGGCAAAAAGATTCGCCGTCGTGGTATCTATTTACTTCCTAATTTATTTACCACTTCAGCGCTTTTCGCTGGCTTCTTTGCGGTTGTCGCTGGCATTAATGGTGAGTTTACCTCAGCTGCCGTGGCGATCTTTATTGCAATGGTACTGGATGGCTTGGATGGCCGTGTTGCGCGAATGACCAATACGCAAAGTGAGTTTGGGGCCGAATACGACAGCTTGGCGGATATGATCTCGTTTGGGATGGCGCCTGCATTAGTCGCTTTTACCTGGATTCTGCAGGACATCGGTAAAACCGGCTGGGTAGTCGCCTTTCTCTATGTTGCCTGTGCCGCGCTTCGCCTAGCGCGCTTCAATGTGCAGATTGGCAGCGTGGATAAAAAATGGTTTATCGGCTTGCCGAGCCCCTCTGCCGCAGCGCTGGTAGCCGCGAGTGTATGGACTTTCCATAGCTTTGACGCTGATGCCTTTGGTTTCAAACTGTTGATGTTGGTAGTGGTGGCAGCAGCAGGCGTACTGATGGTGAGTAACATCCGTTATTACAGCTTTAAAGATCTCGATTTTAAAAAGCCGGTGCCTTTTGTTGTGCTGTTAGCCATTGTGTTGGCGTTTGTGATGATCTCGGTTGAACCTTCAGTAATGCTGCTACTACTGTTTGGTACTTATGTAGCTTCAGGGCCTGTGTTAGCCGTAATGCGCAAAGCAAAACCTAAGAACTGAAACTTTTTCCTACTCATTTTAATAAACCTCTTGCCAACCCGGCCGCGAAACCGTAAAGTACGCATCCGCTGCCGGGGACGCCAAGCGTTACCAGCGGTGCATGAGGTGTAAAAGCCTTGGTTTGTCAGGAAGTTAGCGCAAGTTTCATCGCTCGCTTCAGCCGCTAAACACAGCGGTTGACAACCACCAGGAAATGCGTAGAATACGCCTTCCTCGCTGAGGCAAGCCAAGTCAACGGCTCGCCAGGTTGCTTTTACAGTAACCAGGACAGCGAAACCGCTCTTTAACAATTTGATCAGGTAATTCATGTGGGCGCTTGCTGACGTTGGTGACAAATCACCAAATATCAAGGCAAGCGGTCATGACAATGTAAATTGAAATGAATTCGTTTGAACCTTGAGCCAAGTTTGATCCGCTTTTGTCACTTTCGAGTGGCGAGTAAGGATCACAATGATTGTAAACTGAAGAGTTTGATCATGGCTCAGATTGAACGCTGGCGGCAGGCCTAACACATGCAAGTCGAGCGGTAACAGATCTAGCTTGCTAGATGCTGAC
>NZ_JBANSO010000002.1:0-200545 GCF_037070225.1 Vreelandella indica | reverse complement strand
TTAATAACGCCCGCCGACGCAGTGAAGTACGCATTCAGAAAAAGCGCCAAACCGAAGATGCGGTGCTCAACAAAGCCCGCAATCTCACCAAAGACCTGTTTGGCCAGCTAGGCCCCGCCAGCGAAAAAGAGCTATTCAGCTACTATGTGGATCGCTTATCTCGCTGGCGCCGGGAGCTAGACGCGTACAAAAGCAAAACCGATGTGGGCAATTTCCCAGGGCGAAAAGCCATTGAAAGCTCGCTGCTGGAAGTAGAGCGCCTACTGCGCCTAGACGACAGTTTCGACTTCTTTAAAGCAGTGGCCAGCCAGCAGGAGACGCTGCTCGATTTAGAAGAAGACTACCGCGACCTAAGCGACTTCTTCACCAAGCAGCTCACCACCTGGCAGCAGCTGGAACAGGCGCGCGTAAGGTTTGGGGTTAACCACCTGGAGCTAGAAAAACACCCCGAGGCCCAGCAGGCACTGGCCGAGTGTGAGTGCATTTATAGCGCCGATGCCCCCTACGCCATGTTGAACAAAGTAGATGGCCTGGTGCGAACGTTGGATGACATTAATACCCGCTTGGTCACCGAAAAACGCGAACACGCCATTGCCCGTATCGACACGCGCATCGCCAAGGTGAGCGCTGAAATTGCCAAAAGTGGCATTGGCAACGCCGAACTCAGCAACCGCTTGTTGCACCCGCTGCAGCAGCTCAAAGCGTCGGTCAATCAGTCGGTCAGCATCGCCCAGATCTACCAACTGCAAACAGAAACGGCCGTTGAGCAAGAAGAAGAGAGCCTGGATGCGCTTCACAACGCCCAGGCTGAGGTAGCCAAGCGGCAGCCGCCCGTGCCTACGCCTGCTGGAGGCGACTCCACCGCGCCGACGGCCACCCCAGGCAGCCAACCGCCCGCAGGGCACACGGCGGCAAGAGATAAAACTTACGATCCCCACACCGCAACAGCCCCAGCAGCAGTCAATGCCCCCAAACCCGTGGCAAGGGTACGCGTCAGCGACGTACTCAGCCGCGTGCATAGCGGTGTGTACCTGGAAAGCCAAGCGGAAGTGGATGCGTTTATGGAAGAGCTGAGAAAAGAGCTGGAAGGGTCGCTTTCAGCGGGCAAACGGGTACAGGTGCGGTAGTGTTCGATGATGTTTGTTGACAGTGGCAACGATTAACGCCAAGCCTAAGCATCCCGGTTGGCAGGGTGTCGACGAGCAGGTTACACTTTAAAAATAACCCGTTCAGCCGCGTCGGGTCTGAGCGATACCGCAGAGGTGAGTCATCATGCATGCCAACGTCAAGCAGCTGCGCTTGCAAACCAAAGCTTTGATTGCCGCTACCCAGCGTGGCGAGACCGTAGAGATCACCTTTCACGGCAAGCCCTGTGCCCGCCTGGTGGGGGTGGCGTCTGCCACGCCTGAAAAGCGCTCGGCCCCCAACCCGGCGTTCGGCCTCTGGGCGGATCAGGGCGAGGCAAGCGCCCAGGAGATCGACACCCAAGTCCGCCGTTTGCGCGCGCCGCGCTCCTTCGAGGGCACCGACTGATGCTGGTGGACACGGATGTACTGATCTGGAATCTGCGCGGCAACCCCGCCGCCGCCCAGCGCCTGGATGACGCGCCGGGTTTCTGGCTCTCTGCCGTCACCTATATGGAACTGGTGCAGGGCATGCGCAACAAGCAGGAGCTAAGGCAGCTACGTCAGGCACTGATCTACTGGCAAGCAAGCATCCGCCATCTGGAAGAGGGGATATCCTCGCGTGCCATGTTTCTGGTCGAAAGCTATGCGCTCAGCCATAACATGCAAATGGCCGATGCCCTGATTGCCGCCACCGCGATGGAGGCAGGGGTTCCTTTGCTCACCGCCAATGACCGCCATTACCGCTATATCGATGGCCTGGAGATCGACGTTTTTCGCCCTGAATAGTTTGCCCTGAGTAAATCATCACTTGGCGCAGTAATGCCCACAATAAGCTACCGTCGCGTGTTCCAGGACGCGGGACAGTGAGACGGAAAGCAATATAAAAAATCAACAGGCCACTCATGACTGCCACAACCATTGAACAGCGGCTCAGTGAGCCAGAAGGCAAGCAGCTTGAGTTCAAGCGTGATCTGTCATCGCCCAAGCCGCTGATGAAAACCCTGGTCGCTTTTGCCAACACCGCAGGTGGCCAACTGATCATTGGCGTTGATGACGACGGCACCGTGCTAGGTGTGGATGACCCGCTGGATATGGAAGAGCGCCTGACCAGCATGATCGCGGATGCCATTCACCCCCGGCTATTACCCAATATTGAATTGGTTAGCGTGGGTGAACATACCCTGGTGTGTATTGAGGTGTTCTTGAGTAGCGCGCGCCCACACTTTTTCAAGGCGCTAGGCGAAGAAAAAGGTGTGCTGGTGCGGCTCGGGTCCAGTAATCGGCAGGCGGGGTTGGCACTCATTCAGGAAATGCAGCGCCAAGCGAGCGGCACTACGTTTGATGTTCAGCCCATGCCCGAGCTGAGCCGTGACGACCTTGACCAAAACGCCATACAGCAAGCCTTCAGCAGCGAACAACCGTTTGATGACAACAAGTTACGAACACTACGGCTACTGGTGCCGTATCAAGGTCGCCTAGTACCCAGCGTTGGCGGAATTTTGCTGTTTGGCCGCGAGCGCCAATGGCACTTTGAAGACGCCTGGATTCAGTGCGGGCGTTTTCGCGGCACCGATAAGGTTGAGATTTTCGATCAGGCAGATATTCACGCGCCGTTACCCCAAGCGGTTGATGACATCGAGCTGTTTCTCAAAAAACATGCTTTCAAGCAGGCAGAGTTTGGCGCCATGCGTCGCCGCGATGTGTGGAGTATCCCGCTGACCATCCTGCGTGAAGCGATTATTAACGCCTTGGTACACAGCGACTACTCCCAACGCGGTAGCCCCATACGCATTGCGTTTTATGACGACCGTATCGAGATTGAAAGCCCAGGGCTATTGATGCCCGGCATGACCATAGAAGACATGAAACGCGGCGTTTCGATGATTCGCAACCCAGTGATTGCCCGCGTATTTCGTGAGCTTGGGCTAATTGAACAGTGGGGCAGCGGTGTGAAACGTATTTTCGAGGAAGCTCACGCCCAAGGGCTGCCAGAGCCGCATATTGAAGAAATTGCCAACCGCGTGCGGTTGAGTATCCGGCTGGCAGCGCCGGTTCCTATAGAAAATCCAACATCAGTGACCCAGTCAGTGACCCAGTCAGTGACCCAGTCTGAGAATATAGAACCACTGCTCCCGCTGCTGCAAATATTAAGCGATGGCCCGCTATCATCAGGCGAGCTACGTCAACACTTGCAGCTCAAGCATCGTGCTCATTTTCGCCAACACTACCTAACGCCTGCGCTTCAGGATGAATTAATCGAAATGACGCTGCCCGAGAAGCCCAACAGCCGCCTTCAGCAGTACCGCCTAACCCCTAAAGGCCAGCGCTTTTTGCAAGACACTCTCAAGGATTCACCATGAACACCGCCAACATCAAAAAATACGCCCCCAAAGCCCGCGCCCGCTTTATCGACACCATGATGCGCCAAGCGGCCCGGGTGGGCATTAGCCCGGATGGCAAAGGCGGTGTGGTGATTGCCCCCCTGGAGCTAAAGGGCGATGTGTTGGTGATGACCGCCCAGGATGGCCAAACCCACACCGTGCCCGCCCACCTGAAAGGCGCACGGGAAGCGCTGGCCGCGTGGGTGCAGCGCGATGGGTTTACCCAAGCGATAGAGCAGGCCGCCTATAGCTGGTTCAACCGCCTGTGCGCCATTCGCTATATGGAGATTCACGGCTACCTAGACCACGGCCGCCGCGTGCTGAGTGTGGCAGGGGGCGAAGCCGGGCAATTCCAGATTCTGGAGGAATGCTTAGAGGTAGATTTACCAGGGCTAGACACCGCCCGCGTGCGCGAACTTAAGCTCGACGGCACCCAGGATGAAACCCTCTACCGCGAGCTGCTGCTGGCCCAGTGCCACGCCCTGCATGAGGCCATGCCGTTCCTGTTCGAGCCGCTGGACGACGCCAGCGAGCTGCTGCTGCCCAACAACCTGACCAAAACCGACTCACTCATCCGCGAGCTGGTCGAGGCGATTCCCGAGGAAGACTGGCAAGATGTAGAAGTGATTGGCTGGCTCTACCAGTTCTACATCAGCGAGAAAAAAGACCAGGTGATCGGCAAGGTGGTGAAAAGCGAAGACATCCCCGCCGCCACCCAGCTATTCACCCCCAACTGGATCGTGCAATACCTGGTGCAGAACTCGGTAGGCCGCCAGTGGCTGCAAACTTACCCAGGCTCGCCACTCAAAGGCCAGATGCCGTACTACATCGAGCCCGCCGAGCAAGAGCCAGAGGTGCAGGCCCAGCTCGATGCCATCACCCCGGCCAGCCTCGACCCTGAAACCATCAAAGTGCTCGACCCCGCCTGCGGCTCCGGCCATATTCTGGTGGAAGCCTACAACGTGCTGAAGGCGATCTACGAAGAGCGTGGCTACCGTACCCGCGACATCCCCAAGCTGATTCTGGAAAACAACCTGTTCGGCCTAGATATCGACGACCGTGCCGCCCAGCTGGCGGGCTTTGCGCTGTTGATGAAAGCCCGAGAAGACGACCGCCGCATTCTTACCCGCCTGGTTGATAACAAGGTGCGCCTGAACGTGCTGGCCATGCAGAGCAGCCAACACCTGGATACCAACACCCTATGGCGCGACCTGAACTTGGCCGGCGACTGGCACCAGGGCCAATCCCAAAGCCTGTTTGATAGCAAGCAGCAAGACCTTTCCAGCAACGACGCCACTTACAAACTGATTGCCGACTTGATTGAGCGCTTTCAAGATGCCAAAACCTTCGGTTCGCTGATTGAAGTGCCCAATGAATGGGAAGCAAAGCTGAAAGCATTGCTAGGAGAGCTGAGCGAACTCACCAACAGCGGCGATATGATGCAAAAAGCCGCCGCTCAGCGATTGGTGCCGATAGTGCAACAAGCGTGGGTATTGGCACAGCGTTATGAGGCGGTGGTGGCGAACCCGCCATATATGGGCAGCAAGTATCAAACGCCAGTGGTGAAGAAATACTTGAAAGATGCCTACAAAGGCTACGAAAAGGATCTGTTTTCAGCCTATATCGTTCGCAACTTGGCGTTAGCCAACGAGCATGGCCATCTTGGTTTTATGACGCCCTTCGTTTGGATGTTCATTTCCAGCTACGAGCAGCTGCGTAAGCGGTTGATTGAAGAAGATACCATCACTAGCCTTATTCAGTTGGAATACTCGGGGTTTGATGGGGCAACGGTACCAATCTGTACCTTTACGCTCAGCAAAGGCCATATCGCCAGTTACACCGGCAGCTATATTCGACTATCGGATTTTCGAGGTTCTGCTAATCAAGGGCCGAAGACGCTGCAAGCCATTCAGAACCGCGACTGCGGCTGGTTCTATAATGCCAAGCCGGATGATTTTAAGAAGATTCCGGGAAGTCCGGTGGCGTATTGGCTGTCAAAGGAAGCAATACAAGCATTTTCTAAGAGTAAGGAAATTAAAAAAGTAATGCCTGCTGCAGTTGGGTTGCAAACAGGAGATAATTCAAAATTTGTTAGATGTTGGTATGAAGTCGATTTTGATAAAATAGGCTTTGAAGTTGAGAGCTCTGATGAGACTGCTGGTTTGGATTTCAAATGGTACCCGTATAATAAAGGCGGAGACTTTCGAAAGTGGTATGGAAATCGAGAGTTTATAGTTGATTGGAAAAATGATGGGGAAGAAATAAGGAATTTTAAGGACGAAAAAGGAGCCTTAAGATCACGGCCGCAAAACACTAAAAATTATTTTAAGTCGTCCATATCATGGTCGGATGTAACCTCTGGAGATGTGGCTTTTCGCTATTATGATAAAGGGTTTGTCTACGATGTGACCGGAATGTCAGCGCAAAGTGAATCTGAAGATTTGATGAAAAAAGTACTGGCCTTGTGCAACTCCTGTGTTGTCAATTGGGTGGTTAAGTCATTGAATCCGACTTTACATTTTCAGGCAGGAAATTATCACTCCTTGCCTTATATAGATGCTTCTGTCAATGGCGCTTCTATTAGTCTTGTAGATCAATGTATTAATTTTTCCTTACAAGATGAGGCTGCCTATGAAATATCTTTTTCTTTTAAATTAAATCCGCTAGCAGAAAAAAATGAGCAAGATATTTTTAAAAATTATGTTGAATGGCGTAAAGAATGTAAGCAGACAGCCAAAAAGCTTAGGGATCTTGAAGTTATAAATAATAAGTATTTTTTGAGTGAATATTCGCTTGAAAAAGAAGTTGAGTCTGAGGTTCCTTTCAATAAAATCAGCTTAAATGGTAACCCTTATTATCGCTATGGCGGTAACCGATCCGAAGACGAATTGGAAACTTTGTTTCAGTGCGACACCCTCAAAGAGCTGGTCAGCTACGCCATAGGCTGCATGATGGGCCGCTACTCGCTAGACAAGCCCGGACTAATTCTCGCCAGCCAGGGCGAAACCATTCGCGACTACCTCGCCCAGATCCCCGAGCCTAGCTTCGCCCCTGATGATAACGCCATTATCCCGCTCACCGACCAGGAATGGTTCCCCGACGATGCCACCAACCGCTTCCGCGATTTTGTGCGCACCGTCTGGGGCGAAGAGAACCTTCAGGAAAATCTCGATTTCGTCGCTGAAAGCCTCTGCCTGCACACCATCAAGCCCAAGAAGGGCGAAGCCGCGCTGGAGACCATCCGCCGCTACCTAAGCACCCAGTTCTTCAAGGATCACCTGCGCACCTACAAGAAACGCCCCATCTACTGGCTCTTCAGCTCCGGCAAGCAGAAAGCCTTCGAGTGCCTGGTCTACCTGCACCGCTACAACGAAAGCACCCTGGCCGAGATGCGCACCGACTACGTCATCCCGCTCACCACCAAGCTCGCCAGCTACGTGGAAAAGCTAGAACAAGACAAAGAAGCCAGCACCTCCGCCGCTGAAGCCAAGAGTATCGAAAAAGAGCTGAGCAAGCTCTACAAGCAGCAAGCCGAACTCAACACCTTCGATGAGAAGCTACGCCACTATGCCGACCAGCGTATCTCGCTGGATCTGGATGACGGCGTGAAGGTGAACTATGGCAAGTTTGGGGATTTGTTGGCGGAAGTGAAGCAAGTGGTGGGTAAGTAAATGAATAGTTCAACAGAGAGCCATCCTTCTTTGCAGAGGCGCATTCGTTATAGCACAGATGAGGTTTACAGTCGGTATCTAGGCATAAGCCTTCCAGTAGCTAACGTGAACAAGTTTTGCGAGGGGCGTTTTGGCCGTTTTCTTGCTGATAAATTGGGTATTAAGAAGCTGCCTTATAACATTACCTTGGTAGATTTGGTTTCTAGTGGTTGCATGACGCCAAATCTTGTAGTTAATTTGCCTTGCTATTACTTTGAAAGCTGGCTTAATTTTCCATGCTGTCCAAGGCAAAATTCTGACGAAGAATATGAGGAGATAGCTGGGCTATATAGCTACGAGGCTGTGTTGTCGAGCATTGATAATATTGAAGATATTATTCATCCTTATGACGAATTGAAAAGCGATTTTGTGGAAAGGTATAGAGCAAACTTGCCTCTGAAGTATATCTCTTTTCAGCATCCAAATGGTAGGCACTATAAAGCTGGAGAGTTTTATTTTTCTTATTGGCAGGGGATGGCACTAGCTAGTTCTATCCATAAAATTAATAATATTGAATTACACCTATCTCAACAAGAGGGTGTGAAGAGAGCAAAGGAGATAATAAAATCTAGCGTCGAAGAGTTCTGTGAGCGATATGGCGATTCGTTAGAAAGAGTTTCGTGGTATAGAACGGCTATTGCCGTAGAGCAGTTTTCTAATATCAATGCTACGTACGAAGATATTATTTCAGAACTTGGAAAGTATAGAGAAGTTGATCAAGGAGTTTTGATTAATGATCTTAAAAAATTGCTTTGCTTGTATAAAGAGTGGAGTAATTTGGTTGACAATATAGGCTGTACAGTTGTTGCTAAAGGCCTTGAGGTCTTGAGGAAAGACACATATCTCGTTTTTGAACAGCTGTGTGTTTTTGGAG
Source organism: Vreelandella indica (assembly GCF_037070225.1). NCBI lineage: Bacteria > Pseudomonadati > Pseudomonadota > Gammaproteobacteria > Oceanospirillales > Halomonadaceae > Vreelandella > Vreelandella indica. The sequence goes on along the minus strand of NZ_JBANSO010000002.1, from coordinate 192,453 downwards.
TTGATAAATATAGTTTGTTCGAACAATTTTCTTATGGCCGTCACTCTTGTGAATGGGCACAGTTGCATGAAGTTGTCTACTTTGAAGACTATAAATTTAAAATTTTCTTTGAGAAGAATCTTGATTTATATTGCAAGAGAGTTAAGCCTTTGGGTTATGGGTGTAATTCAAAAATTTTTGAAAGTTTTTCTAAAATACAAGGCTTTTATCCTTGGGTAAGATCTCTATACGACTTACATGAAAAAATGAAGTGGGATGGGGAAGTTGATTTTTCTCACTCAAGAATCGTAGATTGCCTTATTGTTGCTTCGGTTAGGACTGAAATAGTTATCAGAGAGATGCTGAGAGTAAGTTTTAAGGGTTTAAATGACTATGATGCTGATGGTAATTTATCAAAAATTTTATTCCGTATAGGAGACTATATTGGAGAAGAAGACGGGGAAATTCTAAAAACAGTAAAATCTAAATCAAAAAGCACAAGACTTGATTCTCGACCAGAAGACATTTTTTCGGAAATAGACTCTATTGGCTTTAAAAAATGGTCGAAAAGAGATTGTCTTTTTTTTAAGTCAATATTGAAATTTGTGTGTGCTAGGAATTATTTTGCTCATCATGCTTATAAAGATGAAGAGTTTGATAGTTTTGCAAGTGAGCTGGCAGCTGAAACATTAATGTCATTAGTTGAAACGTTGTTGTTTTTTCATAGAATTTGCGACAAGAAAAATCGACTCGCTTCAGGTGGTGACCAAGTATGAACCTAAATCAACTCCTGCAAGGCTCAAAACACGCCTTCTTCACCGACCACGATCGGATTGTCTTCTGGTATGACGCCCTCGGCCACTTTGCCGAACCGCTGAGTGAGCTTGCGCTTGGCGGCTTTCAGGTAATCATAATGGCGGGGCAATCGTCCCTCGGCATGAAGTTGAATCATGGAGAATTTAAGACCTGTTAGCGGAAGTGAAAACTGTGACAGGTACAACATTGGAGCGCTAGTTATGAGAATTGGCAGAGTTTTCACTAACCAAGTTGGGCCACTGGCCGATGGCGCAATTTCATTTGAAAACGACTGGACTGAAGAAATTGAGACCAAGGTTTTGCTCACTGGGCCGAACGGTTGCGGCAAATCTACGCTAATACGTGGGTGTGCAATGCTTTGGGTCGCGCTTGGGTATTGGCTTGATCAGCGTAAGGCATTGCCGCAAAAGCATGAGGCGAAGCAGTGGCTTCAGCGTTGGGGTGGCATAGCGCTCATATTGGATGGTATGGAAGATGTAACAGGCAAACCAGAGGTCAAGGTAGGCCTGATATTCGGTTCCATGTCGTGGTGTGAGCAATTAAAGGCTCAAATGCCGGATATATTCTGGGTGGGTGAGGCGGTCGAGCGATCCGGGAAGCCTGGGCAGCCGAAAAGGTCGCTGTACCTACCTAAAGAGCCCTGGGTTGATGAGTGGTCGCAAAAGCGCAAAAAACTGATTCTGTCATCGGAAAAGATTGCAGCTCCTAACATGATGTATCTGGATGCGGAGGAACGGCGTTGGGTGACGCCCAAGCGAAATATTGCTGAGCCATTACCCGATGTTATGACTCAGCGGTGGTTGACCAAGTATGTGGTAACAGATGACTGGAAAGGCCAGCTTGAGGCCTCACTGATCAACCTAAAAACCACCCAACTGCACAAGTACCATGAAGTGATTCGTGGCCTTAACCAGTTTTTGGTAGGCAAGGAAATAGACCCCGATATTAAACCCGGCGAGGGCCGTTTAAGAGTGCGGATTAAGGGCGAACGGGGTGTGCATCATGGTATTGATGAGCTCAGTGCCGGTGAGCACCAAGTGTTGATTCTGCTTTTCCTGATGTTGCGCTGGCTGCAGCCCGGTGGTGTTGTGTTGATTGATGAGCCGGACTTGTACCTGCATCCCTCATTGGTTGATCCGTTGCTGGATGTATTGGAAAGAACGGCACAAGAGCTTGAGGCCCAACTCATCATCACCTCTCACTCTGTGGATATCTGGCGGCGCTACGAAACCTCAGGCATTCGCGTTGAACTCAAAACCGGCCGGGGTTAGGGATGAAAGGAATCAATAAGAAGATCCGTGAGATCAAGGAGCAGAAGGTCGGTAATAGTGAGCGACGGGTTTTGGTTGTTGAAGGCAGTGATGACGTTGACGCATTCGAGTTGATGCTGACAAAGCTCGCGCCAAGCTTTAGTTCTGGCTGGGTGTTAGCGGAGGCAGGAAAGAAGTCCGCCGTACTTGAAATGGTTCGCCGAGAGCCAGCATGGTTCGGGATAGTAGACCGAGATGAATGGGCCGACGAAAAAATCTTACAGCTTGAAGCCGAGCTGCAAAACCTAGCTGTATTGCCTAGATACTGCCTTGAAAACTACCTCATTGTTCCTTCTGAGCTTTGGGAGGCGCTACCCCCTAAACAAAAGGCAAAGATTCCCGGTGGGCACCAGGCGTTGCAGGATAAGATTCTGGAGGATCTGGATCGGTGGGTTAGGCATGGTGTGCTTTGGTCTGTTGTGAACCCTCTGTGGGAGGGGCTTCGCTCGCTTGGCTTTAAGGAAAAGCTGTTGGCGGTTGATATTGCTGAAGATGACGCTGAGATAAAACGAATTCTCCATGAGTGGCACCAGTTTCTGAATCCGAATGATATTTGGGATCGTTATTTGAATCGGTTGAATGTGGTGGCAGAGAAATCGGATGACGAAAAGCTGACGCTGCATGTGCATGGGAAGGAGTTCTATAAAACAGTAGTGAATCCAGCGTTGAATCAACTGTTGGGCCAAAAGAACGCAGAGGAACGGCAATTTTCGATCATTCGAACACTTCCCCAAGCGGAAGACCTTCGACCTATTTTGGACAAGCTTGGGCTTAATAAATAAATTGGGGCCTTGTTAATGAAACTAAACAATATCAAAGAGCTTATTGATAACGAGGGTGAAATCACCGTCGGTCGAATAGGGCCGGTTCGATGTGGTGCCTCTGCCTGTGATGAATCTAATTGTCTTGCGATGTTAGCTAGGCGGCCTGGCGAGTCCTTTGAGGATTTGCTTGAGCGACTTGATTCTGCGATTGAGGATGCTATCGAACACGACATCATCGTGGATGAAATCAATCAATAATGCGCTGACGTTAAGGAGCCACTATGACTAACCCCATCGGCCGCTGGCGTATCACCTGGATGGAAATGTGGGATCAGGACTTTGTCGATTTGATCGAGCCGGGGCACTTCCGGTTCGATGACAATGGCCTTGGATTTTTTGTCTTCGGTGCCGTTGAAGGCCAGATTGATTACCGCGTATCAGAGGGTGGAAAACGTATCGATTTCAGCTGGTCGGGTAATGATGAGGGCGATGAGAAATCTGGCCGGGGCTGGTTTAAGCTTTCATCCTCGCGTATTGCCAAAGGGCGCTTTTTTATTCACTGCGGGGATGAGTCAGCGCTGGAAATTGAACGCCAACCCTGAAGCGAAGCAAGCCGTTCTCCCGCCGCTATGTGGATAGGCGAGCAGCCGTGGCGAGCGCTATTGTGCTAGTTCCAGGGTCAATGTACTGTTCCATTGCTACTAATTTTTATATGATTAGTAGAAAATCCTGGTCGTCGCTCATATACTAATATTAAATAAATTAGTAGTTGGAGCAATGTGATGAAGGTGCCTGTCTCTCCACCACCTCAGGAAAGGCTGCTTGAGCTGCTCAAAAGTGGTGATGTCGCTAAAATGGCGTTGCTCTTTGGTCAGGCTGTTGGGCCGACGGACAGTAAAGGCCGTTACCTACACTGGGACAAGCTTAGGCACTTGGCCATGCCGGAAGGCTATGACGCTGAACTTTACTGGCTGGCCATGCGCAACGCGCGGGAGAAAATTTCCAGGGATCTGCCTTTTAAAGATAAGCAGGGGGCACCCTTTCGGTTTTGCATACCGGATACCGTGATGCGTGACATTCTCTGGATCAGTGAGAACGCAACGGGCGCTATCAAAGCGGACAGCCGGATCTCAGATCCGCAAACAAAGCAAACCTACCTGATCAACTCGCTGATTGAAGAAGCTATTAATTCCAGCCAACTGGAAGGGGCTTCAACCACCCGCCAGGTGGCCAAGGACATGCTACGTTCGGGAAGAACACCCAAAGATCATTCTGAAAAAATGATTCTTAACAACTATAATGCCATGCGTTTTATTCGTGAGTACAAGGATGAAACGCTCACGAAGTCAATGATATGCGAATTGCATAAGATTGTGACTGAAGATACGTTACCTATAGAAGACGCTGATAAAGCGGGTGTTTTTCGAGGGCGGGATGAAGATATAAGGGTGTACTCACTTGATGACAAGTTGTTACATACGCCGCCATCCTATAAAGAGCTTGATGGCCGTATTCAGCAGCTATGTGACTTTGTTAATGCGGAAAATGAGAGCGAGGCTAGCTTTATACCGCCTGTTATCAAGGCCATCGTTGTCCACTTCATGATTGGGTATGACCACCCCTTTGTTGATGGAAACGGCAGAACCGCGCGCGCGCTTTTCTATTGGATTATGGCCAAGGAAGGGTATTGGCTGATGGAGTATATCTCCATCTCACGGGTGTTGAAGCAGGCACCCGCACAATACATGGCGGCTTATCTGCATACAGAAACGGATGGCAATGACGTTACATATTTCATTATTCATCAGCTTGAAGTCATTAAAAAATCGATTGCTGATCTACATGGCTATCTTACTGATAAAGCCGGTGAGTACAGAGAGGCTGAAAAAATCCTCAAGAAATCAAAGCTCAATGGCTTGCTCAATCATCGCCAACTGGGGCTTTTAAAAAATGCGCTGGATAACCCCGGGATGGAGTACACCATCAAATCTCACCAGAATTCTCATGGGATTGCTTACCAGACCGCGCGAACCGACTTATTAGCGCTATCAGATGAGTACCATCTGCTGAAAAAATACAAAGTCGGTAAAAAAGACGTTTTTATCGCGCCTGCCAATATGCTGAACCTGATAAAAAATGACTGATCTATCTTGGGGGCAGCGCAGTGAGTGGCTAGGCAGCGCTGCCGTCTTTACTGACCTGAACGTGATAACATTTTAGAGTCTAGGTTTTAGAGTCTAAGCACACGTCGCTATCCATGAAATGGCAGTGTGATTGGCAGCAAGTTTTATGTTTATTGGGCAAGGAGGCTAGATGCAGCTCGACCAACTCCAGCAGGGCTTACAACACGCCTTCTTCACCGACCAACATCGGATTGTTTTCTGGTACGACGCCCCTGGCCACTTTGCGGATTCGCTTAGCGAGCTTGGGCTGGAAGGCGTTCAGGTGATCAATATGGCGGGGGAGTCCACCCTGGGCGTGAAGCTACGCCTGGAGCTGGAGGAGCCGGAAATGCCCACGTTGCTCTACTTTCCCTACGCCGAGCCAGCCCCAGAAGATGACTGGCTGTTGGATATCAAGCTGTACTCTGGCCGCTTCTACGCCGACCGCGTTTCGATGATTTTCAACGAGCTGGGCCTAACACGCCATGTGCTGCGCGAGCACTTGGCGCAGCGGCAGGCGTTTTTAGCCAGCCGCAAACGTATTGAGGCCCTGAAGCGTTTGGTTACGCCTTCCCTCAGTGAAGATGAGCTGGATTTGGCGATGCTGGCCGTGGTGGTCGGGGCAACGTCCCTCGATGTTGCCACGCTGCTGTTTCATCTGGCTGAAGAAGCGGTGGCCAATGAGCTGGGGTTAGAGACGAACCCAGCGGCGTTGATTGAAGCGGAAAAGTACGCCTTGGTGCCTGCGCTGGTGCACGCCCTGCAAGCCGAAGTGGGTTACCCCGCCAGTCAAGCAGAGCTTAGCGGCGAAGCGCCGCTTAACTTCGGCCAGCTAATGCTGCGGTTATTGATTACCGGCTACTGCGAGAGCATTTCTGATATTCCTGACTGGGCGCGTCAGGTGGCCATTCCCTCTGTTAATGCGCGTGCATCTTCGCGGGCGCTGCTCACTCGCTGGCGGGATAGCTCGCGCTTTTACCCCGCGTTCGATGTGATCTCCGGTTGGGTGGCGGATGCCCAGCGCATTGATGACAAGCTGCAGGGTGTGCCGCTAGAGCAGCTAAGCCATGTGGCGACGTTTGAGGTCGTGGAGAAGCAGATCATTGTCGATCTCTGCCAGGCGATTCCCTCGGCGGATGCCCGCGACCTGAAGCTGTTCGACAGCATCATTGTGGCGCGCCTGGACGGCTACTGGGCATCTCGGCATAAAAACGATGCCCGCCGCGAGCGCTATCGTCAGCTGTACGCCGCGCTTACCGCGGCGATTGCGCTGTTTAGCCTGCGTCATCAGCATGCCAAAGGCTTTCATTACGAGAGCGTTGAAGCGCTTTATCACGCGTACCAAACAGACCTCTACCGTTTTGATACCGCCTATCGCCATTATGCCGTGGCGTCTGATGCCACTGGCGTTGAGCTGCTAAAAAACCTGGATGCCGCCGTTGAGCGCTGTTATGACGAGTGGTTCCTGGGCCAGCTCACCCGTAACTGGAGCGAGCGGGTAGAAGCCGAGCAGCGGCTCACCCACTGGAAGCTACCCAATATCCCCAGCCAGCAGCATTTCTACCGTGACTGGGTGCAGCCCCAGCTAGCCGCTAGCCGCCAAAAGCGTGTGGTGGTGGTGATTAGTGATGCTTTCCGCTATGAGGCGGCGGAAGAGCTGCGTGAGCGCATTAATGCTAAGCGCTACAGTGAAGCGACGTTAAAAAGCCAGTTAGGTGTGGTGCCTAGCTACACCACGCTGGGGATGGCCTCGCTGTTACCGCACCGAGAGCTCAGCTATCAGCCGGGCAGCGATACGGTGCTGGTGAATGGCCAATCCACCCAAGGCACGGCGAACCGCAGCAAGTTACTTAAAGCCGCGCTAGGCGGGGAGGCGTTAGCCGTCACCGCCGAGGACGTAAAAGGCTGGAGCCGTGAAGAGGGGCGCGAAAAGATCAAAGGCGTGCAGCTGATGTACGTTTACCACAACGTGGTGGATGCCCGTGGGGATGCCGCTAACACTGAAAGCGAGACGTTCGCAGCGGTGGAGGATGCCATTGATGAGCTGGATCAGCTGACCCGTAAAATTCTCATGCACCTGAACACCAGCACGGTGCTGGTCACCGCCGACCACGGTTTTCTGTTCCAGCGCAGTGCGCTGGATGCTACCGACCGCACGGCGCTGTCAGACAAGCCAACGTCGGCCTTCAAAAGCAAAAAGCGCTATGTGCTGGGCGAGTCGCTGCCCGACAACCCCAGCGTGTGGCACGGCCATACCCGCGATACGGCAGGCACCGCCTGCGACACCCAGTTCTGGATACCCAAAGGCGCACACCGTTTTCACTTTGTCGGCGGGGCGCGCTTTGTGCATGGTGGCATCATGCCCCAAGAAATCGTTGTGCCGGTGCTCACGATACAGCAGCTGCGTGGCGAAAAAGCCGAGAAACGCAGTACCCGCAAGGTCGAAGTAATCTCACCGAAGGCATCGTTGAAGATGGTCAATAACATTCAGCGCTTCGACCTGCTGCAAACCGAAGCGGTGAGTGAACGCTTGCGGCCTGTCACCCTTTCAGTCGCGATTTATGAAGGCAGTAACGTGGTCTCCAGTGAAGAGGTAATCACCTTCGATAGCGCCAGCGACAAAATGAACGAGCGCATGAAGTCGGTACGCCTTTCGCTCTCGGGTACATCGTTTGACCGTAAAAATGACTATTTCCTGGTGCTACGCGATAAAGACTTAGGCACCGAGCGAGAGCGCTACCGGGTAGTGATTGACTTGGCGTTTACGGATGATTTCTTTTGAAACAAGGGTATGTATGCAGTTAGCTAAAGATAACATGGGCGTCAATATTAATGGGGTGCAAGTCAGTTGTAATGATAACGGCTTTTATAACGCACACGCCTTGCACAAATCTTCATCTGGTGAAAGAGCTAAAGGGCCAGAAGAGTTTTTGATACATTTCCCTGAATATGAGGCAGAAGCTAAGCATCTTGAAAGAAAGTTTGGTAGTAGACCAGGACTGTTTTTTTCGCAGTGGTTGTCAGTCGTATATGCTTCATGGATATCAATTAAGTTCTTCAATTTAGTGGTAAATAAAATTGAAGAAAATATTGTGACGCAAGCATATACGTTAGGTGTACAGAGTAATGAGAGCGAAGATATTAGGCACCAAGTCTTTAATAAAGGCTTACTTAGAGGGCAAGAAGTTGAAAGAGAGAAGCTGAATCAAAAATTTGCAAATATGCCTGATCATCCTGTGCAGAAAAAATCGATCAATACGCTTGAACTTTGGAAAGAGGCTACATCACAAGAAGAAAGCACTCCCTCTGACTTTGTGAACTATATGCTTTTGGCTGCACAAGTGTATAGAGATTTAGGTCGAGATGATGTTCTCTCAAACTATGACTGGAATGCTGAAAGCTACTGGGTAACGCCGGAGTTTGCTTTCTACATACTATCTTATTTTCCTTTTGGTTCGTCACAGCGAGCTAATGGGCTAAGTTACTTGAACAAGATGTCCAATGGACGAGTGTGGGCCAACTCTGTTGGATAGTAGCGTGTACTGACAAAATAATGGAATTTTTCTTATGGACAACGAATCGCAATATGATCTCGACACGCTACTCAACACTCACTTTGCTGGCCGCGTGGTGCGCAAAGACCTTACCCAGCGAGTGAAAGAGGGCGCCAACGTGCCGGTGTACGTGCTGGAGTACCTGCTGGGTATGTACTGCGCGTCTGATGATGCGGAGGTAATTGCGAAAGGCCTGGAAAACGTCAAAGCGATTTTGACCAATAACTACGTTCGGCCTGATGAAGCGGAGAAGGTGAAGTCCATCGTTCGGGAGCGGGGCAGCTTCAAGGTCATTGATCGTGTAACGGTGCGACTGAACGAGAAGAAAGACCGCTATGAAGCAGCGTTTAGCAACTTAGGCATCAAAGATGCTGAGATCTCTGCAGGCATCGTAAAAGAGAACGAAAAGCTGCTAGTGGGCGGTATTTGGGTAATTGCAACGCTAAGCTACTTCCATGAAGAGGGGCAGACAACATCACCATTCGGCGTCAGCCTGCTCAAGCCGATTCAAATGCCACACATGAATATGGACGAGCTATTTGTAGGGCGGCGTGGGTTCACCAATTCACAATGGCGTGAAGTATTGATCCGCTCGATTGGCATGGAACCCGCTGAGCTAGACGAGAGCGTGCAGTGGCACTTGCTCGCCAGGATGATCCCGTTTGTCGAAAACAACTATAACGTTTGTGAGCTAGGGCCACGTGGTACCGGTAAAAGCCATATTTATAAGGAGTGCTCGCCCAACAGCATTCTGGTCTCCGGCGGGCAGACCACGGTAGCTAATCTGTTCTACAACATGAGCTCACGACGCATTGGTTTAGTCGGCATGTGGGATCTGGTGGCGTTCGATGAAGTAGCGGGTATCTCGTTCAAGGATAATGACGGGGTACAGATCATGAAGGATTATATGGCGTCTGGTTCATTCGCCCGTGGGCGTGAGCAGATGGAGGCATCGGCCTCGATGGTGTTTATAGGCAACATCAATCAGAGCGTTGAGTCGATGGTGAAAACCAGCCATCTGTTGACGCCATTCCCTGATGTGATGATCGATGCGGCGTTTTTTGATCGCTTCCATGCATACATTCCCGGCTGGGAAATTCCCAAGATGCGGCCATCGTTCTTCACCCAGCGCTATGGATTTATCGTCGATTATCTGGCTGAATTTTTTCGCGAAATGCGCAAGCGCAGTTTCGCCGATGCGATTGATCGCTATTTCTCCCTGGGTGACAACCTCAATCAGCGTGACGTGATCGCGGTTCGCAAAACGGTTTCTGGACTGCTTAAACTGATGTTCCCGCATGGTGAGTATGCGAAAGAAGAGGTGAAGAAGTGCCTGGAATACGCCATGCAAGTGCGACGCCGGGTGAAAGAGCAGCTGAAAAAAATTGGTGGCATGGAGTTTTACGATGTCCATTTCAGCTACATCGACAAGGAGACCCTGGAAGAGCACTTTGTTTCAGTGAAAGAGCAGGGCGGCGGTGGTCTGATTCCAGAAGGCCAAGGCAAGCCGGGCGTGGTGCATACTATTGGCCTAAGCGACAAGGGTATGCCAGGTGTTTACCGCATCGAAATGCAGGTAACCGCAGGCAGCGGCAAGCTGGCGATGTCGGGACTATGGAATTCCACAGGAGCCAAAGAGCAAGTCAAAATGGCTTTTGATTACTTCAAGGCCAACGCTAGCCGCATTAGCGGTGCCCGCAAGGTCATGGAGCATGATTTCCACCTCCATGTGGTCGACCTGCAAAATAGTGGTGTTCTTCGTGATCTCTCACTAGCTAGTTTGGTGGCGTTTTCATCAGGCCTTGTCAGCAAGCCGACGCAAAGCCAAATGGTGGTGCTAGGCGATATGAGTCTGGGCGGAAGCTTAAAGCCCGTTCAAAACCTTGCAGAGTGCCTGCAGGTCGCCTTCGATGCCGGCGGTAAGCGAGTCACCCTGCCGATGAGCAGCGCCATGGATATTTCCACCATCCCCGGCGAGCTATTTACCAAATTTCAGACCAGCTTCTATGCAGAGCCAATCGACGCAGTCGTGAAGGCGTTGGGAGTTGATTAAGGATAATCTATTCATTTACACCATGGATGCGTAGTGTATCTCTTGCACGTTTTCGTTCGGTTCTTAGCTCAAATAAAGCCGATGGAGTGACGATTACCGTGCTGCTCACATTCTTCCAGGGCAAGGGCATCCAGTAGCTTATTCAGGCGAATGGGTAGCCCACGTAAATCCAGTTGATCTAGTGCTGTACGAACGTTCCTAGGCTTTGTACGAAAAGTCTTATCTGCTAACTTTTCCTATGCAATAGCCGCATAGGGGAAAACGATGGTCGGACATTACGAGATATCTGATGACCTTCACTTTGTCACCCGGCCAACAGTCAGAGTCTCGCCACTTCATCTCTACCTTAGAAAGAATCCACCTGCCAGGTAGAACGGGTCGGCCCCGTAAGCGTAGTCGTTACATAGTGGCGGATAAAGGTTATGACAGCGATGAGCTACGCCGCTATTGTGACAGACACGGTATGAAGCCCGTGATAGCTCAGCGTAATATGCATCGAAGAGCCCGTCCTGGATTACCAAGGCGGTTTGATAAACAAATATCGGCAACGCAATGCGGTAGGACGCTGCTTTGGTTGGCTGAAAGAGTTACACCGAATCGCCACACGCTATGAAAAATTAGCCAGTAGCTTTAGAGCGATGGTATGCGTTGCGTGCATCGACCGTTGCTTGCGAGCCAACTTTTTGTACAAAACCTAGCTTTTCTTCCGCCGACTTCGCACAAATGCCATAACAATGGCTCGAAAATGTATGATGAAAATAATAGGGCTGAACGGTGGGGTACGCTGGAAATATAAACAAGTTTACTACGCGCCTAAATGTAGGCATTCAATGCCATTATGGTCAGTAACTGCTGCTTCTAGCGCTTGGCAAAATGCTTGAAAGGCTTCACTGGAATGGCCAGGGCGCTGGTGAAGCTCTATTTCCACATGCCCAAGATCAGGTAATCCATCGGCTTCTGTCACGATACGACAACCTGGCGGAACACTGCGCGGTGTCTTAACGGTTAGCGCAAGCCCATTTTGCACAGGGACATTAATGCCGGTCGGGGATTGGCTAATGTAGCGAAGCTCCCAGGGTTTTTCCTCACGTCCGAGTGCTGACAACGCATGCGCACGAAAAATGCAGCCTTCAGGGTTTAAGGCCAATGGAAGTATTGGCCATTGCGCCAACGGTACATGTTCAGCAATCACCCACACCATTGGCTCCCAACCGAGTAGTTGCCCTGATTGAGTGGGCTTATGTCTAACCGACAGCACGACATCCAACAACCCTTCCTGAAAGCGCTTCACCAGCGCGTCGCTGATATCACACTGTACCTCTAACTGAATATGGGGAAACTGTGCCGAAAAGCGGGGCAGCAGATCTGGCAAGTAGGTAGCCGCTTGTTCTTCAGAGGTGCCTAGTCGAATGATTTCGCCATGTGTCCCTCCTTTAAGTAAGTCTTTGGCTTCATCTTCTAACTTGAGTATGTGGCGTGCGTAGGGCAGCAAACGCTCTCCGGCGGCCGTTAGCAACACGCTACGGCTAGTGCGCTCAAAGAGTGACTGCCGCATCTGATCCTCAAGGCGCTTTATTTGCAGGCTCATCGCCGATTGGGTTCGATGCAACACCTTACCGGCGGCGCTAAACCCTTGGCATTCCGCCACGGTGACAAAGGCGCGAAGTAAATCCGTATCCATAATTCATGAGCCTTTTAAATGGGTCGTATCTCAACTATTCATTTCTATTATGAGTCATCCATCACTACCCTGTCCAAAACGTTATTCAACGTGACCTTATTCACCAGATTATTCGTTAATTCGACAGGAGTATTTTTCATGCAAGCGACTGCGGTTGCTCCATCGGCGAATACATTAGATGGCCTTATCGATCTCAAAACGTATCCCATTGATGCGTTGGACAGCGAAACCGGACGTGCGTTAATCGCACAGTGTCGCAGTCAGCTAGGTGAAGATGGCTGCGTCGTGCTTAAAAACTTTGTTCCTGAGGAGGCTCTAGCACGTCTTGAACGGGAAACAGAGCGGCTGTCGCCGGATGCTCATTACAACCAAACGGAGACGAACCCGTATAACAGTGAAGGAGACCCTTCACTGCCGGCCACACATCCCAAAAATCGCTTTGACGATCGCACAAATGGTTTTGTGGCAGGGGATCGTATCGGTAGTGACACTATTATCCGACAAGTGTATGAAAATAAAGAATTTCAACGCTTTATTGGGGCCGTGGTGGGAAGGGAAAAAATTCACCAGTACGCCGACCCGTTGGCGGACTTAGTGGTAAACGTGTTGCGTGAGGGCTGCCAGCACCCTTGGCACTATGACACCAACGAGTTCATTGTCACGATGATGACGCGTCAATCTCATGGTGGCGGCCGTTTCGAGTACGCGCCGGGGATCCGTAGCCCTGAAGGTGAAAACTTCGAAGACGTTGAGAAAGTCATCGACGGGGATTGCTCACAACTGAAAACCCTTGATCTTCAACCGGGTGACTTACAGGTGTTCTTTGGTCGCTACTCTCTCCACCGAGTGACGCCGGTTGAGGGAGATAAAGAGCGCCACACCGTCATTTTTGCCTACGCCAAAGAGCCAGGCTTTGTGGGTCGGCCGGAACGTGCTCAGCGTATCTTTGGCCGCATGGCACCAGTTCATGAACAAATCCTTAAAGACGGCATGCAGCGTAGCGATAGCCTAGCAGATTAGGAGTCGTTTAGACGTTCCCCGCGACTCCAACCAACCCTGAGGCGAGAGATACCATGAGTATTGTCGAAAGCGAAAACCTTACCGATAACGAACCTGATCAGATTCCAGTGGTGCCGTCGGCGCCGATGGGCAACGGCGATAGCATTCCCACCGCCTTTGATCCTAAACAGCTGCGCGCTGGGCGGCTTCAGCGTCTGCGTGCCATGATGGCGGAAGAAGGGTATGCAGCACTGGTGCTGTTTGACCCGAATAACCAGCGCTATGCGACAGGGTCGCGCAATATGTTTGGTTACTTCCTGCGTAACTCCACGCGATACGTTTATGTCCCGCTTGAAGGGCCAATTATTCTATTTGAGTATCCCGGTAGCGCGCACGTCTCCACCTGGCTTGAGACCATCGATGAGGCGCGCACCTCTAAGGTGGTGTGGTCAGCGGTGAATCAACGCGATGGCATGTCGTCTGACCCTTTTGGTGTGGAAATTGCCGAACTGGTTAAGGAACACGGCAGGGGTAATAAGAAAGTGGGCCTTGACCGTTGCGCGCTTAATCTCGCGCGTGCATTAGAAGCGCAGGGGCTTGATGTCTACGATTGCATGCAGGATACGTTGCACTGTCGTCGCATCAAAACGCCTGAAGAAATCGCTTGTTTGGCTCAGTCGATGGCCGCCAGTGAAGCCGCCGTGGCGGAAGTCGAAGCCGCGATTAAACCGGGCATCACTGAAAACGAGCTGTTTGCGATCATGTACGGCGAGGTGATCAGAGGCGGGGGCGAGTTTATCGAAACCCGTCTTCTCTCTTCTGGGCCGCGTACAAACCCTTGGTTTAATGAAGCCAGTGACCGCAAAATTCGCCCTGGCGAGCTGGTCGCACTGGATACCGACACCATCGGTTGCCACGGTTACTACTCGGATTTCTCGCGCACGTTCCACGTTGGTCCAGGCAAACCTTCGGCCTATCAGCGCGAAATATATCGCATGGCGTACGACCAGGTACACCACAATATGGGCTTGCTTAAACCGGGCATGAGCTACCGTGAAATTGCTGATAAAGCCTGGAAAATCCCCGATCGCTTTATCGACCGCCGCTACCCATCGATCATTCATGGGGTGGGGATGCATGGTGAAACGCCGCTGGTCGCCCACCATATGGATTTTGATAAGTTCTCCAAGGACGGTGTTCTAGAGCCAGGCATGGTGGTGTCGGTCGAAAGCTATATTGGCGAGGTCGGCGCGGCTGATGGTGTCAAACTCGAAGAAGAGGTATTGATTACCGAGACCGGTATCGAAAAGCTCTCACGCTACCCCTTCAACGACGAGCTGCTAAAATAAGGAAGTGTAATCCCGTGATTGATTCATCGCTGACGACTGTTCCCCACTGGATAGGAGGGAGCCCCGTAGAAGCAGCTCGTTACTTCCCCGTGGTAGATCCAGCCTTTGGTAAAACGGTGCGCCAAGTGGCAATGGCGGACACACAAACGGTCAATTCAGCCGTGAAAATGGCGCTAACGGCGTATCCCACTTGGCGTGATATGCCGCCTAGCAAGCGCGTACAGGTCATGTATCGCTTCAAAATGCTGTTAGAGCGTGATGCTGAGGCGCTGTGTAAGCTGATTAGCGAAGAACATGGCAAAGTGTTGGAAGATGCCATGGGAGAACTCAAACGTGGCATTGAAAACGTCGAATACGCATGCGGTATTCCTGAGCTATTAAAGGGCGAGTATTCCCATAACGCTGGACCGGGTATTGATACGTGGTCAAACCATCAGCCGGTGGGGATTGTCGCGGGCATCACACCGTTCAACTTTCCCACGATGGTGCCGCTATGGATGTTCCCCATAGCGATTGCATGTGGCAACTGTTTTATTTTAAAACCGTCAGAGCAAGTGCCCTCCGTGGCGATCAAAATGGCGGAGCTACTTGAAGAGGCAGGCCTGCCAGCCGGTGTGTTTAGCGTCGTACAAGGAGACCGTGAAGCCGCCGATGCGCTCATCGAGCATCCAAAGGTTAAAGCGCTGTCGTTCGTTGGTTCTACGCCGGTAGCCAAAGCAATATACCAGCGTGGTGCCGCCCTGGGTAAGCGCGTGCAAGCATTAGGTGGGGCGAAAAATCATGCGGTCATACTGCCTGACGCTGACCTTGAGAATGCGGCTAATACCTTGATTGGTGCCGCTTATGGTAGCGCTGGTGAACGCTGCATGGCGATTTCGGTGGTTGTTTGTGTGGGAAATCAAACCGCTGATGTGTTGGTAGACAAGATTGCTGAAAAAGCGAAGCATCTCAATATTGGACCCGGAACAGAGCCGGGGTTGGATATGGGCGCGTTGGTAAACCAAGCCCACCGTGATCGGGTGGCAGACTATATCGGTCAAGGCGAATCAGCTGGTGCAGTATTAAGACTCGATGGTCGCAAACATCCGCTAGTGGAAAACGCCCCTGGCTACTTTATGGGCGCGACGCTATTTGACCACGTCACTTCAGCGATGCGTATTTACCAAGACGAGATTTTTGGCCCCGTCTTGTGTGTCGTTCGCGTGGATGACTTTGATCAAGCCATTGAACTCATAAATGCTCACCAGTATGGAAATGGTACCTGCTTGTTTACCCGCGCTGGTGAAGCAGCACGCCGCTTCACCGATGAGGTTGAAGTCGGCATGGTAGGTATTAATGTGCCGCTACCCGTACCGGTAGCCTTTCATAGCTTTGGTGGGTGGAAAGAGTCGCTGTTTGGCGACTTGCATGCCTATGGGCCCGACGCTGTGCGCTTTTACACTCGGCGTAAGGCAGTCTCACAGCGCTGGCCGACGGAAAGTGCCCAAGAGACGGCACAGTTTAGCTTTCCCTCCCACTGAACCTACCTTTCCCCCCTGCCCGCCGGATACTTACTCTGGCGGGTGAGCTGGCCGTTGCTAGCGATAACCCGCCATAAGCTCCCTGACCAGTGGGGTATCCGCATCACGATGTGTGGGTAATTCAAAGCGTGCTTTGGCAATCGCGGTACGGGAAAGATCCGCCATAATCAGCACTTCTTCATCGTCGGCTTGCGCAAGCGTCTCACCACCCGGGCCGAGAATGCGCGAGCCGCCCCAGAAGTGGCTGTCACCCTCCGGCCCAAAGCGGTTCGCCATAATGACCGGTGTGCCATAGGTCATGGCGTAAAACCGGGTATTCAATGCCCAATTTTCTTCATTGGAAAAGTCCTCACTGACGATGCCGCTAGCTGAGTTAATCGGCGCGCAAAGCACCGTCGGGCGAGCGAGCAGGGCGGCATGCACTAATGCTGGGTTCCATAAGTCGGCACAAATCAGCTGAGTGGCCGACCAGCCAGGGCAAATATCGGTATGCGTGAGTTCACTGCCATGGGTAAACCACTTGCCTTCTTCCAGCCCGCCATAGGTGGGCAGATTAAGCTTGCGATGCACGCCCATTAGCTGGCCGTGCTGAAAGATGGCCAGCGCATTGTAGTACTCACCGGGGCTCGCCTCTTCCACAAAGCCGACCACTACCTGCATAGAGCCGCACACGTCGGCCAACGCTTTGAGGCGAGGGTCTTCGAGCGGCATCGCCACTTGCATCACGCGGCTGGCTAGCCGATAGCCCGTTAGCGAAAGTTCGGGGAAGACCAGAAGCTCCACACCATCACGCTGAGCCTCGGCAATCAGCGCCAAATGGCGCTCGAGGTTATGATCCACGTCGCCAAGCGTGGTGTTAATCTGTGCTGCGCCTACTCGAAGCTTATTTTGATAATGCATTGGCTCCCCCATTGAAAAAGCCGCTCCATTGGAGCGGCTTTTTGGCGATGTTGTGACAGGCATTATGCCAGTGCCATGCACTAGCGCCTAGCAGTGTTAGAGCAGATCGTTCTCTTCGAGAAAGCTCTTTGCAACGTCTTCAATTGACTCGCGCTCGACATCCACACTGGCATTGAGTTCGGCCATGGTCTCGTCATCGAGCAGCGCCGAGAGTTTATTCATCTGGTCGGCAAGCTCAGGATTAGCTTCCAGGGTTTCCGTACGCACCACCGGAGCGAGCGCATAAGACGGGAAAAAGCCTTGATCGTCTTCAAGAACATAAAAGTCAAAGGCAGGAATACGGCCGTCGGTGGCAAATACGAGGCCGACGTCGACTTCTTCATTGCGCAGTGCTTGATAGACTAAGCCTGTATCCATGCGGCTCACTTCGCTGCGACCAACACGAAAGTCGTAGGCTTCCATTAGCGGGCGCCAACCATCTTCACGGGCGTAGAACTCGGCATTGAGCGCAAAGGTTAGACCCTGCTCATTATTGACCGCGTCGGCCAGGTCAGAAAGCGTTTCAATGCCACTTTCCTCGGCGGCAGCTTCGCGCATGGCGAGCGCATAAGTGTTGTTGGCCTCCGACGGTTCAAGCCAGGTAAGGCCTTTCTCGGCGTCGAGTTCCTTGACCCGTTGGTAGGTTTCTTCAGGGCTTAGGCTTTCGCTGATGTCGTTGTAGTTGATCAGGGACGTGCCGGTGTACTCCCAATAAAGATCAATCTGACCATTTTCCTGCGCTTGGCGAAGAATGGCCGAGCCCATGCCAGAACGGCTATCAACATCGTAACCGAGGTTGTCCAGATACTGTGTCGTCATGGTGGCCAGTATCTGCTGCTCGGTGAAGTTCTTACCGCCAACGCTAATGTCGTTGGCGTTTGCGAGCGAAACGCTGCTCGCCAAGGCAATACTAGTCAGTGCTGTCGTAAATGTTTTCATCATCGAATCCTTCTTTTGTTAGAAAAGCTTCATGAGTGGCGGGGCTTAAGCGCGACCGGGATTGACCCCGCGAGGGACAACTAAAAACGCAATAACCGCGATTAGCGCATCGACCACGATCGCCAACAGCGCGGTGGGAATGGCACCGGAAAGCATCATGATAGGGTCGTAAAGATCAATGCCGGTAAATATCAGCTCACCGAGACCGCCAGCACCGATCAAAAACGCCAGGGGAACCGTGCCTACATTGATGGTTAGCGCCGTGCGCATCCCCGCAAAAATCACGTAGAGGGCATTGGGCAGCTCGACTTTGAAAAGTCGCTGCATGGGTGACATGCCAATCCCCGCAGCAGCTTCCATCAGTGCTGGGTTAACACCTTTTAACCCTGCATAGGTATTACGCGTAATCGGCAGCAGTGTCGCCACAAAAAGGCCAAACACCGCTGGTACCGTGCCAATGCCCAAAAAACTCATGGATAGGGCGAGCACGGCGAGGGTCGGGATGGTAGTACCGACGTTGAGTACCTGCATCAGTGACTCGGCTACCCGGGCCATGCTTGGTCGGGAGAGCAAAACACCCAGCGGGATAGCGACGATAATCGCCAGGCTACCCGACATCAACGTGAGCCAGATATGCTGCACCATCAAATACTGAACGTCAGGCAGATACCAGACAAACTCATCAATAACGCCGCTGGCTTGGCTCCATACACCGGCGAGGAAAATTGCCACCAGCACCAGTGCCTTAAGCGCCCCTTTTATGGATCGAATAGGCATGGTTACTCCTTAATGGCCGCCGATGGCTTGCGATCATCTCCCTGGCGAGCGCGGTAGCGTGCACCTAAATGGCTGGTCATGGCGCGCTGGGTTATTTGGCCGCACACCGTTCCTTCTTGGTTGACGCAGGGCAGCCAAGTTTGGTCGTGAGCAAACATCAAAGAGGCGGCTTTGCGTAGGTCATCGTCGAGATCAACAACCGCAGGAACAGCTTGGAAGTGATCGCGGCAATAGCCTTTAGTAGTGCGGGCGACGGAGCGGCTAATAATCCCGGCGGGCTGCTTCCGTTCATTCACCATCAAAATAGCGTTTTGATAACCGTAGTCGTCAATTTTCGCCAACGCTGTCTCTAACGTATCGCTTGGCAAGACGGTGCCGATTTCGTCGGTAACAATCTCACGCACTTTTACCAGGTTTAACCGCTTAAGCGCACGGTCTTCACCGAGAAAGGATTCCACAAAAGCGTTTTTGGGCGCCGCCAGCAAGTCATCGGGCGTGGAGTACTGAACCAGCTTCCCCTCACGGAAAACCGCTATGCGGTTGCCCATTTTGATAGCTTCATCGATGTCGTGGCTTACGAACATGATGGTTTTGTTGAGATCCTGCTGCATCTTCAGGAACTCATCCTGAATGACGGCTCGGTTGATCGGGTCGATGGCGCCAAACGGTTCATCCATCAACATCACTGGCGGGTCGGCGGCGAGTGCACGGGCCACCCCAATGCGTTGCTGTTGGCCACCCGATAACTCACTGGGGAAGCGCTTAAGAAAGGCATCCGGCTCCAGCGCGATCATCGCCATCATTTCGCGTGCCCGTGCTTTGTATTTGGCCTTATCCCAGCCCAAAAGCTTGGGCACAATGGTGATGTTTTCCTCGATGGTCATGTTGGGAAACAGACCAATTTGCTGGATCACATAGCCAATATTGCGACGCAGTGTCTGAGTATCGAGGCCGGTTGTATCCTCGCCATTGATAAACACTTTGCCAGCAGTGGGCTTAACGATCCGGTTGATCATCTTCAACGTGGTGGTTTTGCCGCAGCCCGATGGCCCCAAGAGGACACAGATTTCCCCTTCAGGCACTTCCATATCGATATGGTCAGCGGCCACCACCGCGCCTTTCGGCGTATCGAACACCTTGGTCAGGCTATCAAGTCGAATCATATGGGTGTCTCTTATAGTAGCAATTACATCAAGAAAGAGGCGTTAGGTCGCCGCAGCCTCACGGCTCATTCCTTTAGGGGTTAGGCGCTTTTGTAAATACAGTAGTGAATAGTCAACGATAATGGCCAGCAGACTCACAGCAATCGCACCGACGATTAGCTGGCGTGGATCCGATTGAGAAATGCCCCGGCTAATAAAGGTGCCTAATCCACCGGCGCCGATGTAGGCGGCGATCGCCATGACGCCAATATTGAGCACTACGGCCGTGCGTACGCCAGCCATGATGACCGGGATGGCGAGTGGAATTTCAACCAAACGCAGGCGCTGATTGGGGCTCATGCCAATGCCTCGAGCGGCTTCTCGTAATGCCGGATTAACATTATTAATCGCCGTGTACGTGTTGCGGATGATAGGTAGCTGGGAGTACAGCAATACCGCGATCACAGCTGGCACATAGCCGATGCCATGCCCGATGAGCGATAAAACCGGAATCATGATGCCAAAAAGGGCGATTGAAGGGATGGTAACGATGATGGACGCTAGATAGAGCACACTTTGTGCGACACGCTCATTTTTAGTAATGGCGATGCCGATTGGCACTCCCGTCAAGGTGGCAATGCCAACGGCAACGCCAACAAGGGCAATATGCTCGACTGTGCGTGACAGCAGCAGACCTGCATTATTCAAGGCGAAGTGAAATAGCTCCAAACGCTGCCTCCTGATTATTAATAGTTATATAAGAGCCGTTATAAAAATGCTCATGTACGCTAATGGTGGCTAGAGCGCAGTCCGTCAGGGCACATATCTCTTGATGTGTTTAGAAGAAAAGTAGTTTAACAAAAGGGACGCGTGATTATTGAGTATTAGTATGATGATGGGTAATAGGCACAATCAGGGAGCGTAATAGTTAATTTTTATGAATCAGTGCACTTTACTTACGCTTCGGCTGTTCTAGTGGCTAAGCCCTTCAGTTTGATTGGGTGGCTAGGCTAAATTATTTAGTAGTGTTTTTTTTATTAATGGAAGCTGATCAACGGAATCTCTTTTTTGCTCCGATAGGGGCCGCATTCTTGGAAGTATAATCTTCACGCAAATATTCGCAGCGAACAGATTGAAGCGCAACAGCGAAAGGTGACTGGCCTTGGAGAGTAGGCATGTAGCACAGGCGGTTAGCCAATGAACAAGAACAGAGTAAGAGGCTCTGCTGAGCAGGGCGAAAGATTTTCCCCGCAAATTATTATCATGACTTATTGGTATGGCCTCTTTCGTTTGAAAACCATGCCGCTATATACCTAGTGCGTTTACGTCGCTACCAGAAAAATCCCAGCCAGCGCCCCGATCAAGCGTTGGCCGAAACCTTTATTGTAGACAGCAGGGTGGCGATGCATGTCAAAGCGGCTGAAGAGCGCTCTCCTTTGCGGTGAGCTGAGCCACTGCCTTGGGTAGCTCGCTGGCGTGATGGATGACGATGGCACCTTTCGGCGTCTCCTCCTCTTCGGGAAAGCGATTGAGGTGAATTACCTGCATGCCAGCGGCCAATCCAGCGACAACGCCGACGGTGGCATCGTCGATCACTATGCAGCGCTCGGGTGCTTGGCCCATGGCCTCGGCCGCCTGTAGGTAGAGTCTCGGATCGGGCTTCCACACACCCAAGGTATAGGCGCTGAAGAGGTTGTTGCCGAAGTGCCGTGCCAGGCCAGCACTTTCCATGGCGCAGCGAATCTTTCGATCCGGGCCGTTGGAAACAACCGCTTTGGGGTGGGCGGCAAGGATGTCCAGAACCTCGGGTATTCCGTCGATGGGCAGCAGCTCGGCGCGCATACGTTGCTCCATCAGGCGGCGCATCTCACTCTCCATTGCCGGGAAGTGCTCTTCGTTCAGGGCACCGTGGCGCTCGCCAAGGCTGTCAACGATGGTACGAAAACGCACGCCGCGGAATTCTTCCATGTATTGACGGGCGGAGAAGGGCAGGCCGAAGGTCGGCAGAATATTGCCCATCACCTCGGCGAGAAGGATCTCGCTATCGACCAGAGTACCGTCGGAGTCGAAGAGCAGGCAGAGAGGTAAGGACATAGAGGTCTCACGATGTTGAACAATGTAGCGCCGGCTCACTTTAACAGCAACCGGCGTCGGGGTAGATCAGACGAAGTCCGGCACCAAGGCACGGGGGATCGCCAGAATTAACTGAGGGTAGACAATCAGCAGCAGGATCACCGCAAGCATCACTGCCAGATAGATCAACGTGGTACCAAGCGCTTTGAGCAGTGGAATACCACCGATCTTTGCCGAGATCATCAAGCACAGCCCGTAGGGTGGTGTAATGAGCCCAAGGCCCAGTGCCATCACGCCAATTACCCCAAACTGCACCGGATGGATGCCCGCTTGCATAGCTAACGGCTGGAAGATCGGTGCCATGATCGCCATGGCCGGTAGCGAATCCATGAAGGTGCCGATGAGCAGCATTACGGCAGTCATCACCAGTAGCAGTATTATCGGATCTGAGATGTTGACCCCAGCCATCAGCTTGGGTGGAATCTGGTAGAAGCTGATTAGGTAACCAAAAATCGCCGCTCCCACCAAGCTGAATAGCGATAGCGAGCAGAGCCTAACGGTCGCCGTGGAGGAATCCAAGACATCGCTGAACGTCAGCTCTCGATAGACAAGAAAACCTAGTGCCAGTGCATAGAGCACGGCAATCATCGCCGCTTCGGTGGGGGTGACAATACCCAACGTAATGCCGCCAATGATCACCACTGGAATGCCTGCTGCCATCAGACCGTCCTTACCTGAGTGCAGCAGCTGGCGGAAGGTGGCACGCGGTCGAATCGGTACGTTATAGCGGCGCACGTAGCCTAGGTTTAACAAGAGCTGGGCTACGCCGATCATGATCCCGGGTAATATGCCGCCGAGGAAGAGGCCAGCGATGGACGTGTTGGTCAAGGCACCCCAAACAATCATGTTGATTGAGGGAGGAATGATGATGCCCATCACCGACGAGGCTGCTGTGACGGCTACGGCGAAGTGTGTCGGATAGCCTTCGCGCTTCATGGCTGGGATTAGCACCGTGCCTATGCCTGCGCTGTCGGCAGTAGAGGAACCGGAAACGCCCGCGAACAGCATGCTGACCATGACGTTAACGTGGGCCAGGGCGCCCTTAAAGTGACCCACTAATAGCATGCACAGCGTGATCAAACGATCCGTGATACGTGCTGCATTCATTAAGTTACCGGCCAGCAGAAAGAGCGGAACGGCTAGTAGCACGAATGAGTCCATGCCGCTGTACATGCGCTGGAAGAGCACCCAAGTGGTCAGCCGCGGGTCGAGGAAGATTAGGCTGAACGAGGTAAGGATGAGCGCCATGGCGATGGGCACGCCTACCACGATGAGCACGGAGAGCAAGCCGAACAACAGCCAGGGCAATAGGAAAATCCAGTCGGCAGGCATCATGGGCGGGGCTCTCCCTGTTCAGTGTGTGTCTTACTTCTGGGGGCCGGCTCAAGGCTTTCCACGCTGTGACCAGACGCGCTGCTGACCTTCAGCGTCTCGATCTCGCTCGGCGTATTGAGTGACGCTTCCATGGCATCCAAGCCGTGAAGAAGTGTATGCAGTAGGCGCTGTATACTGAATAGCAGAATGAACACCCCACTGACCAAGAAGGTGGAGTAGACGTAGATCATTGATAGCCCCGAGGCGGTGGCGCTACGGCGCAGCCCGGATAGGGCAAATTCGTAGCCGTGGAAGACGAAGATAATACCGATGGCCAAACACGCCAGGTCGCGAATCACCCGGGTAGCGAGATCGGCCCGTGAGCCGTGGGGGAAGGCTTCAAGCACAAAGTGGTCGGCGTGAAGCACTCCCACTGCGGCGCCCAGCATTACCATCCACTGGAAGGCGAAGCGGCTGAATTCCTCGGTCCAATAGAGATTTGGCATGAACGCCAGATTTCGGCTGATCACCTGGTAGATGACCATTAATATGAAGCCGAACACTAGCGACAGCAGAATCCAGTGGAGCACACGCTCCAGAAACCGGTTGAGCTGTGCCAAGCCAGCGAGCAGTCGGGACATGGTGATTACCTATGGCAAGCGAGGCGCCGGCCAGGCCGGCGCCGGGTGGGTTATTCCGCGTTGATGATCATCTGGTGGTACTCGGTCAGTCCCATGTCGGCGATCACGCTCTCTAGCGGTCCCGCGACGGCTTCCATCATTTTCTCGCGATCCATTTCGTGCAGGGTGGCACCCTCTTCAACCAGCAGGTCGAGCGCTTCGGCATCTTGTTCTAGTTGCACGCTGCGAGCGTAGCTAGCGGATTCGGTGGCAGCCTTCATAACCTGCTCTTGCTGGGATTCGTCGAGACGATCCCAGGTTGCCTGAGAGAGTGTCAGCAGTCGCACCGTAATATCGTGCTCGGAGAGGCCGATGTGTGGGGCAACTTCGTGAAAGCGCATGCGGTGAATCCACTCTGCTTCATTGAGCAGTCCGTCAATGGCGCCCAGTTGCAACCCGGTGTAGATCTCGCTCCACTGCATGACGGTGGGGTCCGCGCCGAGTGCCTCCCAAGCAGTGATCAGTGGTTGGGTGGGGTTCGTGCGGATCTTTAAGCCTTCGAGATCATCAAGGCTCTCCAACGGCTCGGTGCTAACGACCTGGCGCTTGCCGCCACCGTAGAAAGCCAATACGCGCACGTCGGTTTCCGCAGTGATCTGGTCAGCAATTGCGCGGCCCACTTCGCCGTCAAGCACCTGGCTCCAATGATCTTCATCACGATACAAAAAAGGAATCGAGAAAACGTTGGCGGTGGGAGAAAAGTCGGTGATCAGGCCGGGGTTGATGATCGACACGTCCAGTGCGCCAGCCATCTGCTGTTCAAACATTTCAGTCTCGTGGCCGAGCACTGAATTCCCCATGATCTGGACGCCCATCTCGCCATCGCTGGCCTCGGCAAGCAGCTCTTTGAAGCGCTCGGCGCCCAATTGGTAAGCGGTGTCTTCGGTACCGCCGTGGCCGAAGTGAAGATCTAAGGCCTGGGCCGTGCCAGCGAACCCTAGAGCGGCCGTCGCCAGCAGGGCGGAGCCTAACAATCCACGAGTTGAGGTGTTTTTTAGATCGATCCATTTCTTAGTCATAATTCTACCTTTTTGTTATCGCCGCTTTGAGCGGCGTTGAGTTGCAGCATGGGACAGAACGCTAGGCGTGAGTCCCAGCAGCACGGTTGGGCAGGGTTGCGTCTGACGTAGGCCTGGCGGCCCCGCAGGAGTCGCGAATCTGCAGTCGGGGCGCTAATACCACTTGCTCCCGTGCGCCTTCCGGGTTGGCGATGCGTCGCAGCGCTAAGCGTGCCGCCTCTTCGCCGATTGCATAAGGATGGGTGGCGATGCTGGTCAGTGACGGTTCGCTCAGGCTGGCTTCTTCGACGTCATCCGTGCCGATCACCGCGCAGTCGACGCCTGGCACTAACCCTAGGCGCTTCAGGCCAAGCATGGCACCGAAGGCCACCATGTCGTTGTGGCAAACGACCGCTGTGGGCGCTGGCGATTCAGCCATTAGCTGCGTAATCATGTCGACGCCATCGCGGCGAGTCACGGTGGAGCGCAGCAGGCGCTGGTAGGTGAGCTGATGGTGTTCTAATGATTCCCGGTAGCCTTGCCAACGCTCGCGGGTCGCCGAGTGCTCGCTGTGACCGCCAAGGAAGGCGATGCGTTGATGGCCCAGTCTCACAAGGTGATCCATGGCTTGGCAAACCCCTTGGTGAAAGTTGGCGCCAGCATAGTCGAAGGGCGGCTCGGCCACGTGGCGTAGTACCTGCACGCAGGCCATGCCCCAATTGTCGAGAGTGTCGATCAATCCTGGGTCGGTGCCCTCCGCTGGGCATAACAGGATGCCGTCGACGCTGTGTTCGCGCATGCGCTCCAAAAAGCGCTGTTGGCGCGCTGGTGAATCCTCGCTGTTGGCCAAAAAAGAGACATAGCCTTCGCGGTTCAGTGCGGCATCAATACCCGCCACCATAGCGCCAAAGAAGGGATTGGCGATGTCGTAAACTACCACTCCAAGTGTCGAAGTGCGGCTGCCGCGCAGGGCGGCAGCGCCGCGGTTATAGACATAGCCCAGCGCTTTGATGGAATGCTGCACTTTTAGACGGGTTTGCTCGGCGACCAATGGGCTCTCGCGCAATACCAATGACACCGTAGAGCGGGATACCCCAGCGTGGGCGGCGATATCCTTCAGAGTCACACTAGCAGTATCGCGCTGGTTCTGATGGGGTAAGGCATCAAGGTGCATGGTAGCTACCTGTATAGTTGTTTTTAGATTGATCTAAAAGTTAGCTGAGATGATGAGCTTCTACCAATCGTCTTTAGTCTAAGAGTGCCCAATTAAGCACCCCGGCGCGCCTCCCAGGCCTCTTCGTTGACTAGGCTAATAGGTCGGCTGCCGGATAGTGCCAAGGTGAGGTTGTCAACCGCCCGTTGAGCCATGGCGTCGCGGGTTTCGTGGGTCGCCGAGCCGATGTGCGGCAGCGCTACCACATTGTTCATGTGAGGTAGAGGTGACTCCTGCGACAGCGGTTCCCGAGTGTAGACGTCGAGGCCAGCGGCGCAGATGCGTCCTTCCTCCAGCGCCTCAATCAGCGCTGCCTCATCCACTACTGGGCCACGGGCAATATTGATCAGAATCGCCGAAGACTTCATACGGCTGAGCTCATGAGCGCCGATTAGATGATGGGTGGTGTCGGAGAGTGGGACAGTAACGCATACGAAATCGGACTCGGTGAGCAACTCGTCAAGTGTACGGCGTTCGGCGCCCAACTCTTCTTCCAGGGCTGGCTTGGGCGAGGCCATGGCGTAGCGCACCTGCATACCGAAGCCCAATGCGCCGCGCCGGGCCACAGCTGCGCCGATGCGCCCAAAGCCCACGAGGCCGAGAGTCTTGCCGTGTACGTCGCTGCCGAAGTGCTCAGGTCCGATACTCTTCTGCCAGTCGCCGCGCCTGACAAAGTCGGCCAGTTCCACAACCCGGCGGGCGGTGGCCATGATCAGCGTCTTGGGCCCGATCAAGCATGGTCTCGGCGAGCTCGCGGGCGCTCGATGAGAGCGCTGTCGGCGTCCGTCGGTGCCAAGTGGCTGGCGGCACTGCCACGGCGATAGTATTCCACGTGAGGATCTGCACCGCCTTGGGCAAGCTCCTTGAAGACAAGGCCTGTGGGGTGTTCGGGGTCGGTGCGCAGATGGCGGCAGTCGAGCCCCTCGGCCTCCAGGGCTTGGCGAATGAAAGGCCCAAAGCCATCGTCGCCGACCCGGCTCAACCAGCCCACATGAAAGCCTAGGCGGGCTAGGCCGATGGCCACGTTGGTGTCGGCGCCTGCAATGCGACGCTGAAAGTATTCGACGTTGGCCAGCTTACCGGGCGCTTCGGCGACGAGCATTGTCATTGCCTCGCCGAAAGCAAGAATTTCGGGAGCGGCATAAGGTCGAATCATGACGATCTCCTGTGTCGTGGGTGGAAAGTTAGAGGTGGCGCAGTCGCGACAATTGTTTAGCGGTAATGGTCGTCAAATCCTGACCCTGTAAGGGGTATTCGATAGCGCGGGGGACTTGAGTTGGTAAGTGGGCTAGCAACGTATGCCAAGCAGCGAGTTCACCATCGTCGGGCACGCTAGCTCTGAGGTGTCCTTGATCGGACACGACTCCCTTGCAGTGTAGATAGCGCACGAAAGGCCCCAGGCGCTGCGCCGCGGCCAACGGGTCATTGCCAGTCCAGTGCCAGTTGCCAATATCAAAGGTCATGCCTAGCGGGCAGCCCGCTGAAGCGGCGTCTTCCAAGCAGGCGGACAAGGGTTCCAACGTGCCGCCTTCGAGGGTCTGGTCATTTTCTATCAGTAGCGGCGGGGCGGCCGCGAGGCGTTCCCGCAGCGCTGCCCAATCGACCTGACTCCCACCGGGGTAGTGGCCCATGGGGATTTTGACCGCGCCCGCGCCAAGTTCGGTGGCCTCGATCAGTTGCTTATCCAGACACGTAGCGAACCGGTCGACCTCCCAGAGCCTTTCGGGTGCGGAGTAAACGATGGCAAGGCCTAGGTCGGCGCAGGCCTGACCTAGGCCGATGAAGTCCGCGAAGTCAGGCGGCAGCAGCTCACGGCGGATCTCTACGCCGTCGGCGCCAGCCGCGGCGAGCCACGACAGCACTGCGGTATGGCCGTGGGCAGCGATGGCCTCGTGGCCATAGGCAGAGGTGGCGACCAGGGTGGCGGGTGAATCTGTAGTGCCAGAAAGCAACAGTGGGAACGATACCATTCGAGAGCGAGAAAATTGAAGGGACATGAGGAGTCCTGAATGAGTGGATTAGCGGCAGGTAGAGCCACGTGGAATCAGACTGGCCTGAAAATGTACGCGGCGTGCTGGCATGGTGCGGCCACCGGTGTCACGGCGACGCATTAGGCACTCGACTGCAGCACGACCGATCGCCTCGGTGGGCTGGGCCAGCGTGGTGATGCCGGGGCCAACGAGTTCGCACCAGTCGAGCTCGTCGATGCCCAGCAGCCCAGTCTCGCCAAGTCGGGCGCCTAGGGAATGTAGTGCCCGGGTAGCGGCCAGGGTGGCGTTGCCGTTGGCACAGAGCAGCGCCTTGGGTAGCGTGCCGGGACGTGCCAAAAAGTTGCCGATAGCACGGTTCAGAGACTCAGTCTCGCCGAGTGTCTGGCAATGAACCTCACCGGCCAGGGCGCGCGCAGCGACCCCTTGCTGGAAGCGAGTAAGGCGTGCCTGGCGTGGACTGGCCAGGCCCGGGGGGTCGCTCAGGTAGAGCAGTTCTCCATAACCCCTGGCTTGGAGGTGGTCTAGGGCTAAGTCGAGCGCACGAGCGTTGTCTAGGCCCACCACTTCAGCCTCTACCTGGCTCAACTCTCGCTCAAGGAGGACTAGAGGGGTGCCCTGTTCAACCAGCGCCTGCAGTTCGCGGTCCAGGCTGCCGACAGCGTTCATTACCAGACCCTCTACTCGGTAAGAGGTGAGTAGGGCGAGATGTTCGCGCTCTAGTGCCGAGTCATTGTCGGTGTTGCAGACCATCAGTGAGAGGCCGCGCTCGCGGCAGGCTTGTTCCACACCGTGCATCACTGCCACCGAGAACGGGTTCCGAATGTCTGCCACAAGCATGCCTATGATCCGCGAGCGACCACCCTTGAGGCCACTGGCCATCCGGTTGGGGTGGTAGCCTAGGCGCTGGGCCGCGGCGGCGATGCTCGTCTGCAGGTTCGGAGATAGCCGCTCACGTTCTCCACTGAAGTAGCGGGAAACGCTGGTCTTGGAAGCCCCTGCCTCGCGTGCAACCTCAAGGATTGTCGCGTGTTGATGAGTAGGTGTTGTCATTTTATCTCTACTTATGGGACCGTTCCCATCGTAGGCTCCAGATGTTAATAAGGCAAATGCACGTTGTTTAAGTCGTTCGAATGAAATTAGGATTGCATCAGCGTCTTAATGGAGTATTAGCTCTGTCCTCTCACACGTGATAATGATAATCTCATTATTATTAATAGTTTATAGCTATGTAGCAAGGTAATCCCCCGAAAAACCAGGGTGCTCAGAAGTAGAATGTTCCGTAAGCTAAACGAAGGGAGATTCTGCATAAAAAAATCACGTTTTTCAGACAGCCAAATACTGTCGATCCTTAAGCAAGCCGAAGGCGGTGCCCCGGTTCCGGAGCTATGCCGTAAACACGGTATGAGCAGCGCGACCTTCTATTAAGTGGCGAGCTAAATTCGGCGGTATGGATGCGTCCATGGTGGCACGGCTGAAAGAGCTAGAGGATGAAAACCGACGGCTCAAGAAAATGTATGCCGAGGAACGATTGAAAGCGGATATCCTCAAGGAAGCGATCGAAAAAAGTGGTGAAGCCGTCTCGTCGCCGTGAGATGGCGCAGAAAGCCGTCATGGAAAAGCACGTCAGCATCCGCCTGTCCTGCTGGATGTTTAGCCTCAGTGAAAGTTGCTATCGATACCAAGCGAAGCTCAGCGGCGAGAACGATCAAATCGCCGACTGGTTGATCACGCTGACGCATAACCAGAGAAACTGGGGCTTTGGCTTGTGCTTCCTGCACCTGCGTCATGTGAAAGGCTTTCGTTGGAACCATAAGCGGGTCTACCGAATTTACCGCGAGCTGGAGCTGAATCTTCGGAACAAACCGAAGAAACGGTTAATCCGCGAGAAGCCTGAGCCTTTAAAGGTGCCCGAAACGATTAATGACAGCTGGCCTATGGATTTTATGCATGACCAACTGAGCGATGGTCGTCGCTACCGCCTACTGAATGTGACCGACGACTTTAACCGAGAAGGTCTTGGTATCGAAGTAGACATCTCGTTGCCCACTGAACGAGTTATCCGGGCGCTAGACCAGATCATTGAATGGCGTGGTAAACCACACTCTATTCGTTGTCACTACGGGCCAGAATATATCAGCGGTAAGTTATCGGCATGGCCTGAACTCTACTTTTGAAACCCTCTGAAAATAGGGGGATTACCATTGTCTTGGTTTCTCCTGTGAAGTTAAACCTTCTGTGAAGTTAAAACAGTATAAATGTCCTTGGCCTAGCTGCCTTACGCGATACACGATGACTTGACGGTCATCATGGTTCGTTTAAATAATTTCAAGTTAAATTTTATGTAGCCATCTCGGTATACTTTATTAGATAGTCGTCTTGATGTTTTTTCGATGCAAGGCGTGAGAACGGCGATTTAGCTGTAATATTTCTTCCTTAACTAACGTTGATGAACGCGCAGCATACCGCGCTGACCTGCCATTGCTAGACGGAGATGTTTAATGTCAATTCGCAATTTAGATGCGTTGTTTTCTCCCACCACGATCGCTTTGATTGGTGCCAGCAATCGCCCAGGCTCAGTAGGTGCTGTGCTGGCGCGTAACTTGTTTGATGCCGGATTCGAAGGGCCGATCCTGACCGTGAATCCAAGAGAGCGGGCTATCCGCTCGGCTCTCAACTACCACACGGTAAGTGAGCTGCCGCTAGCGCCTGACTTGGCCATTATTGCGACGCCACCAGATACGGTCCCCGGGCTTATTCGCGAGCTTGGGGAGCGTGGGTGCCGGGCTGCAGTGGTGATTACCGCGGGCTTCGGTGAAGGTGAGCATGCCGATGGCCAAGTGCTCAAACAGGCGATGCTTGATGCGGCAAAGCCTTACTTGATGCGCATTGTTGGCCCTAATTGCTTGGGGGTCTTGGCACCGCACCGGGGAATCAATGCCAGCTTTGCGCATATCATGCCCCAAAAGGGGAATGTCGCCTTTGTGACGCAGTCAGGCGCGGTGGCTACTTCTATCCTCGATTGGGCGTCAGCGCGGGGGGTCGGCTTTTCGCATGTGGTGTCCCTCGGTTCGATGAGCGATGTCGATTTCGGCGATATGCTCGACTACTTGGCCCTCGACCCCAAGACGCATTCCATTCTGCTTTATGTTGAGGCCATTACCGAGGCACGCAAATTCCTATCGGCGGCCCGCAAGGCCTCACGTAATAAGCCTGTGGTGGTGGTTAAAGCAGGGCGCAGCGATGCTGGCGCCAAAGCCGCACTGTCACATACTGGGGCGCTGGCGGGTGCTGATGCCGTTTACGATGCAGCGTTTCGGCGCGCAGGTATGCTGCGGGTCAATACACTTGATGAACTGTTTCAAGCCGCAGGCACCCTGGCCACCGGTATTCACGTTAAAGGCGACCGGCTAGCTATTCTCACCAATGGAGGGGGAATCGGTGTGCTGGCAGTGGATGAGCTGGCCGAGATGCAGGGTCGCTTGGCCGAGCTTTCTGAAGCAACGCTAGCGCGTTTGGATAGTGTGCTGCCACCCACGTGGTCGCATGCCAATCCGGTCGATATCCTCGGCGATGCGCCGGGGGAACGCTACACAAGCGCACTTGAAGCCTTGCTTAACGAGAAAGAAGCGGATGCGATTCTTGTTATGAACTGTCCCACCGCGGTCGCAGATAGCCTGGACGCTGCCCAAGCGGTGGTTGATACCCTGGGGTCGCAACGTCCGGCCGTTCTTACCTGCTGGCTGGGAGAAGGGGCGCCAGCTAAGGCCCGCCATTTGTTTGCGGCACAAAAAATTCCAACCTACGAAACGCCTGAGCAGGCCATCCGGGCCTTCTGGCACTTATCCAGCTACTGGCGAAACCAGCAAACGTTGATGGAAACGCCACCGCCCATTTCCACTGACGGTACCATCGATAAAGCCAGCGCGAACGCTATTATTGACCAAGTCCTTAAAGATGAGCGCAACGTGCTGACCGAGCCAGAGGCCTCGGCAATATTGTCGGCTTATGGGATTCCAACCGTCCCTGCCATTGCTGTGCATACACCTGAAGAGGCGAGTGAGGCAGCAAAGCAGTTGGGCTTCCCGGTCGTGCTGAAGATCCTCTCGCGTGATATTTCGCATAAGTCTGATAGCGGGGGCGTGCAGTTGAACCTGGCCTCGCCCGGTGCGGTGGCACAGGCGGCCGAGGATATGCTGGCGACGCTGCGCCAAGTGGCGCCTGAGGCGCGGTTAGATGGTTTTAATGTGCAGCCGATGATTCGTCGCCCTGGGGCGCATGAGCTGATTTTAGGTGTCGCGGAAGATAGCGTTTTCGGGCCGATTATTATGTTTGGCCAGGGAGGCACGGCAGTAGAGCTAATCGGTGACCGGGTGGTGGGTCTCCCGCCACTCAACCCGCTGCTAGCACAAGAAATGATCCAGGCGACACGTATCTCACGTTTGCTGCGCGGCTACCGTGACCGCCCTGCGGCCGACTTGGAAGCGATTTCTCTCACGCTCATTAAACTGTCACAGTTGATCAGCGATCTGGATCGCGTGGTTGAACTGGATATCAACCCGCTACTGGCCGATGCTACCGGAGTGATTGCCTTGGATGCGCGCATCGTGGTCAGGGCCGACCGTGAAGGGCGGCCTCCTTTTGCCATCCGACCCTATCCGCAGCAACTTGAGCAAACTATCGAAACACGCATTGGGCAACGTTATTCACTGCGCCCCATTCGGCCCGAAGATGAAGGTGCGCTGGTGGAAATGCTTCGTCATTCCACGTCCGATGATGTGCGGCTACGCTTCTTTGCCGCCATCCGGCGTTTCGACCATGCCTTCGCTGCCCGGCTGACTCAGATCGACTATGATCGAGAAATGGCGTTTATTGCGATGCCGCCAGATAAACAGGAAATCGTGGGTATTGTCCGCTTATCTGCCGATCCCGACAAAGAAAAGGCGGAGTTTGCGATCATGGTGCGTAGTGACATGAAGGGAACCGGGCTTGGCTATCGGCTTATGCAGCAGATGATCGACTATGCGCGTGAAAGTGGCTTTCAGCAGGTCTTTGCCGATGTTCTGCGAGAAAACCATGCCATGCGGGAAATGGCGAAAGAGTTTGGTTTCGCGGTCCAGCAAGCCAATGATGAGACGGAAACCGTCATGGTCGTGCTTAACCTGTAACGCTACTAGCTCATTAACTAGCTCATTAACTAGGATGGGGAGAAGATTCCTACGTTAAGCGCCAAGCGATCAGTACCGCTAGTTGCAAAACATAAAACCCCGCTGGCGTATCCAGCGGGGTTATTACGTATTAGCGACTTAGTCTTCTGCGGGAGTTTCGGGGATTCCCCACCTCTGCAAACTAAGTTGCTTAGTGTTTAAGGACGATTGTCGAAGGTGTTGCCAGGGCGCTGCGCTGTTGTATCTCGCGGTGTCGCCTGCGGCTGTTGAGGCGTCCGATTTGCATTATTGCGACCACAAACATCTCTCCAAGCGTCCTTGGCTTTTTGCCGGTTTGCTGGCTTACGCAACCAATTAACGAGGGCCATTATAATCCATTTCCTCATGTGAACCTCCTGGTTCCAATTGCTTTGGCGAATATATCCTTATATAGGGACTATAGCTTAAGCATTCAAGGCAGGCTAAAAATGTATGAATATATGACTCGCGGCAACCCTCGGAGTTCCTGCTTGTTGGCGCTACTCCTCTCTTCAGAAAGCGGTACTGACGGCCATTCCGTCGTTTTTCCTCACTCTATTGTATAGCTATCGACATGCGCTTAGAGAGAAAGTAAACTGATCTTGATTGAATATTGCACACAATGATCATTAACTCGACGATAGTCTAATATGCCCAGTACAACAATTCTAAACGCGCTGGTGAAAGGGCTGATGGCGGGGTACTGAGTGATTTGCAAACGTCTAAGAGGCTAGGGAGAAAATAATGGAGCTTATCAATAGTGTACCTGCGGTCATTAAGTTGAATCTTCATGACAATGTTGGCGTGGCGAGTAGGGCTGTTCCGAAGGGCTACCCCATTGACGATGATCAGCATACTGCCCATGAGAATATTGATGCTGGTCATAAGGTTGCGTTAACGGTCATTGAGCCAGAACAGCCCATCTTCAAATATGGTCAAATTATTGGGCTGGCAACGCGGCGTATCGAGGCCGGTGAGCATGTGCATACGCACAATATTATTATGTTGGAACGTGACACATCACTTGAGCATTTCAAGCCAGCGCCAAGGACATCGGTGAATGACAGCCAGCGCACCTTTAATGGCTACCATCGTGCAAATGGCCAAGTAGGTACCCGCAACTATATCGGCATTCTTTCCACCGTGAACTGTTCGGCCACAGTCTCGAAAGTCGTTGCCGAGCGTCTCAATGCCAGCGGCGAGTTTGAGGCATTAGGCTTTGATGGCGTCGTGCCGGTCACCCATGGCTCAGGCTGCGCAATGAATACGGAGTCGGAGGGGTTTGCATTCCTTGAACGGGTATTGAATGGCTATGCGATCAATCCGAATTTTGCTTTTGTGCTTATTATTGGTTTAGGTTGCGAAGCTAATCAGGTTAAGCAACTGGTTGAAAAGTATGGACTGACCGATACATCAAGAATATTTTACTTTAATATTCAGAGCGCTGGCGGTACCCGAGCGAGCATTGAGAAGGCGTCGGAAAAAATCCGTCAAATGTCGAATGACTACCGTGATGCCGAGAGACGCCCGGCCCCGTTGAGCCACCTTACCGTGGCACTGCAGTGTGGCGGGTCAGACGGTTATTCTGGTATTACTGCAAACCCTGCCCTGGGACATGCGGCTGATCTTATCGTCCAACATGGCGGTAGCGTTATTTTGAGTGAAACGCCTGAAATCTATGGTGCCGAGCATTTGCTTCTCGATAGAGCTATCAATGAAGACGTGGCGCGTAAGCTGCTTGAAAGGATCGAGTGGTGGAAGCACTACACGCAGATCAATGGGGCTGAATTAAACAATAATCCTTCGCCGGGAAATAAAGCAGGGGGCTTGTCCACCATTCTTGAAAAATCGCTGGGCGCCGTGGCTAAGAGTGGTTCTTCGAGCCTTAATGACGTGCTTGAGTATGCCCAGCCGTTGAAAGAGCCAGGTTTTAATTTTATGGATAGCCCCGGCTATGATCCGGTATCCGTCACGGGGCAGATTGCTTCAGGCGCAACCGTTGTGTGTTTTACCACGGGGCGCGGCTCTGTCTCCGGGTTTAAGCCCGCGCCGTGTATTAAGCTGGCCACCAATACGCAGATGTATGAAAGTATTCTCGAAGATATGGATATTAACTGTGGCACCATTGTGGATGGTACCGCCACAGTAGAAGAAGTGGGCGAGCATATTTTTGAGAAGATCATTTCGATTGCCTCGGGCGAGCAGAGTGCCAGTGAATCGTTGGGTTATGGTAACAATGAATTTGTGCCGTGGATGGTGGGTGCCGTTACTTAACAGCCCTATATAGCCCTTAACTAACACCTATGTAATGAGTGGCTTGAATGTCGCAGTCGTTAAAAGACCAGCTTTACGAGGCGCTTAAGCGAAGTATCAACAGTGGCCACCTTGAGTCAGGTTTAGTGCTACTCGAAGGCAATATTGCAGAAATATTCGGAATGAGCCGCTCTCCTGTTCGTCAGACGTTAGGACGACTGTATGATGAACAGTTAATTTGCCGTTTCGATGGCCGTGGTTACTTGGTGGGGGCAACAGCCGTTGAGCCTATCAGGCGGAATCTAACCACGGCCGATTTCAGTGCGTTGGGAGAGGATGCCAAGATTGAGCGCACGGACACTTGGCGCGCCATAGCCGATGTTGTGGAACATGATGTTGTCTTGAGTTCGATGAAGGGCAGGTTTGAACTCAACGAGCTCCAACTGGCAAGAAAATACAGTGTCAGCCGTACGATTACGCATCGAATTCTACTCTATCTGCAGTCCATTGGGGTGGTTGAAAAAGTGAAGTACACCAGTTGGTCCATTGTGCCGCTGGACAATGATCGACTGCATAACCTTTATGAAGCGCGTAGGCAGTTGGAGCCCTTTATGATTGCCAGGGCTACGCAGAGTATGCCCGAGCAACAAATCTCCCATTTCATTGAGAAGTTAGAGCAGACAGCGGCGAAATATCCTAATGTCGAAGGCGCGACACTGGATGAACTT
The DNA here is from genome assembly GCF_037070225.1 of Vreelandella indica. Taxonomy (NCBI): domain Bacteria; kingdom Pseudomonadati; phylum Pseudomonadota; class Gammaproteobacteria; order Oceanospirillales; family Halomonadaceae; genus Vreelandella; species Vreelandella indica. The sequence goes on along the minus strand of NZ_JBANSO010000002.1, from coordinate 155,976 downwards.
GAAAGCGACCTGCACTACAGAACCGTGAGCATGGGGGGCAATCAAGAAATTTTTAACATGCTAAGACGCACTCATCCTGTCCTGCTTATGAGCAAGCACCTGCTGGGCTCGAGCATGGCACTGCCAGACAAAGATCCGTTCTTTCATGACCATCTAAAAATCTTCGACAGAATGCGTCATAAAGAGGGCGAGCAAGCTAGCCAAGCGCTCTCTGCTCACTTGGCAGGCTCCGAAGCCAAGGTTCAAGAGCGTCTTAGCGATTTTCGTGACCACGGCGTTCTCGACATTCCCGATTACTTGCGTTAACGATAAAGGTAGTTTGCGTCGTTAATCGAGGGGCATTTCGTTTCGGCGTCTGAGTTCTCGAATCAAGGCGCTATGGTCGAGCTCTCCGTCGCCATGGGCAACAAGGTCCGTGAACAAGCTATTCACCAGCGATGTTACGGGCAGGTCAAGCGACAGCTCTTTGGCGAGCGCAATGGCCGTTTGGGTATCTTTGAGTTGCCATTTGGCGGGGCCACCCGGTGCGAAGTCATTGGCAATCATACGGGGGGCATGAGCGCGCAGTACGGTGGAGTCCGCAAAACCACCTAACAGTGCCTCGCGAACTTTAGCGGGATCAGCGCCGCCGCGCTCTGCAAGAAGCACCGCCTCTGAGACAGTGGCGATCGTATTGGCGACGATTAATTGATTGGCTAACTTCGCTAGCTGCCCGGTACCCGCCGGGCCAACATGAACCGGGTTGCCCATTATCTTAAGTAGGGTACTTGTGCGCTCGAATGTGGCCACTTCACCGCCGACCATAATCGCCAAATTACCCGCTTGAGCACCTTTTTCGCCTCCTGATACGGGGGCATCCAGATAACCAATCCCGCGCTCAGCCGCGGCCTTGGCCTGCTGCTGTGCAGTCTCAACCGGGATCGAACTCATCACTACCAGCGTGCTGTGCGGCTTCATGGCTGCTAATAGACCGTTGGGGCCCAGGATCACCTCATCGCAGACAGGCCCTGAACTGAGCATGACCACCACAACGTCTGCATGCTCAGCCGCCTGATGGAAAGTCTCGCTTACCTCTATGCCCAGTGAGGTAAGAGCGTGCGCTTTATCCGGGGTGCGATTCCAGACGCGCACCTGATGGCCAGCTTTGGCGAGATTGGCGGCCATCGGCCCACCCATAATGCCTGTGCCAATAAAGCCTATTTTTGTTGGTTCGCTCATGATAGATGCCTCACTGCTCTGGTCCTACGATGATCAATTATTTGCCGCAGCTATCTTTAATAACGGCCCTTTAGTGATGAGTCATCAATAGCCTTTTGTAGCTCAGTCACCACATCGTCCGGCAGCGGAATACCTTGTTCCAAGTACTTATCTCGACGACTAAGCCCGGCTTGTCCAGGCATTCGCACCGGATGCTGTGGGTTGACCGGCTTGGAGCTCAGGCATGCTTCGATTAAATGATCTGTTTCATCAAGGAAAGCACTCTGCCCCGAGAAAAGGGTGGGGTCGATCACCATGACTGTCACCGAGGCCCCCCAGCCAGTGGGCGCATCTTTACGACCAAACCCGCCTAATGCGGAGGTCAGTGCTTCCACCATCAACCCCATCGCAAAACCTTTATGACCGAACTCCTGGCCGCCGAGCGGCAGGATGCTACCTTGCGGGTCGCTAAAAAAGTCCGCTGGATCGTCGCTGGCAACACCGGTATTCGTCAGGATGACGGGATGCGCCATTTTGGTTTTCTCAGCATGTGCTTTTCCCACGCTGCCGTTAGTGACGGTCGACATGCTGACGTCCATCATGATCGGTTGGACGCGACTGGGGATGCCCATTGCAATAGGATTCGGTGTGTAAACTGGCGAAACGCCTCCATATGGAGCGACCGATTTCACCGCTGGATCCGAGGTCATAATGATCGGCATCAACCCTTGCTCAACAAAAGGCTGTAAATACGAGGCCAAGCAGGCGATATGGTGCGAACGTTTTATGGTCACAATACCAATGCCCGACTCTCGTGCTGCATCAGCACTTCGCTCAAGCGCTTTTTGCACTAAGTAGGGGCCAAGAATATAGTGGCCATCAACAAGGGCAGCGACTGAGCTGATCTCTTTTGAGGTCATCGCGTTGTGGTCACCGCACGCATGCCCCGATTTCAAATCTCTTAAGTAACCATTAGCCAGTTTGACGCCATGGGTATGGTGCCCCAATAAATCGCCTTCAATAAGAATACTGCTGGTCGTCTCACTTACTTCACGTGAAGCGCCGGCCTCCATGAATAGGGTAACCAGTACCTCTTCCAACCAATTTCTTGTATAGCGTTTCATGGAATCCTCGGCGCTTTGTGCTGACTATTATGTTTGAATTTTTTGTAGGCCATGGTGATTAGCGGAGAGAGCCATAGCAAAATAACGAGGGCACCTAGACCTGCACTAATAGGGCGGGAAAAGAAGCTAAGTAGATCGCCATTGCTTTTTAGCATTGAGCTCATAAAACTGTTTTCCAATGTCGTGCCTAACACCAAGCCAAGAATCGCTGGCGCCATGGGAAAGTCACATCGGGCGAGAATTGAGGCGATAAAGCCGATCAGCAACATAATCCATACATCAGTAATCGAATTATTGATGGAGAAGGCGCCTACAATGCAGAAGCATAAGATGATCGGCATTAGGATTTTGCGGGGCGTTAAGATGAATACCTTGGCGGATTTTATCGCCGCATAGCCAATCGGTAGCATGATTAAATTGGCAAGAAAGAACACGATGAAAAGGGCATAGATCAAGCCGGTGCCATCCATGAAAATGGTGGGGCCAGGATTCATACCTTTCATATAGAGTACGCCGATCACTATGGCGGTTATCGAGTCACCCGGAATCCCGAATACCAAGGCCGGCACCCAAGCGCCGCTGATTCCCGAGTTATTAGCGGAGCTGGCATCGACAATGCCTTCAACATGACCGGTACCATAGTTCTGTTTCTGTTTAGAGCGGCCTTTGCCAACGGCATAAGAAATCCACGCCGCAATGTCAGCCCCCGCGCCGGGAAGTGCGCCAATCAGGGTTCCAATCGAGCTCCCTCTTATCATGTTCGGCCAATAAGCTTTTATATGCTTTGGTGCCTGCTTGAAAACGCTATCTTTGGATAAATAAGGCAGCTCTCTGCCCTCATTGCGTGAACCATAAAACAGCATTAGTTCGTTGAGTGCGAACATGCCGATCATTACCGGAATAAAGTTAACACCTCCCATTAAGTCTGGAATGCCGAAGGTGAAGCGGGGGGCGCCACTCATCATATCCAGACCAACCGTCGAGAGCAGTAAACCGATCATCAAAGAGAGAAATGCTTTAACCCTGGAGCCAATAGAGATAAAAATCGAGCAACTTAGCCCCAGTAGCGCCAGCCAGAAATATTCAAAAGAACTGAACTGGAGTGCCACTTCAGCTAATGAAGGTGAGACAAAGACCAGTATTAGTGTTCCGAATAGACCGCCAAATACCGAACAGATCAAGTTCATTCCCAGCGTTTCTCGTGCTCGCCCTTTATGTGCTAACAGATGTGAATCGTTAACATAGGCAGCTGAGGAAGGGGTGCCGGGGATATTTAAATACGTAGCTGGGATATCACCAGCAAAGATAGCCATGGCCGATGTGGTAACAATGGCAGCGATAGCGGGGGTCGGATCCATGTAGAAGGTAATCGGTACCAAGAGTGCAACCGCCATTGTGGCGGTTAGCCCTGGCACCGCTCCCACGAACACACCAAATATGGCGGCCGCAAAGATAACCAGCATTGTTTCTACATTAAAGACGAGCTGCAGCCCTAACAGGAATGCTTCCATAATCTAACCCCAGAAATTCAGTAGCCCTTCAGGAAGGGGGATCAGCAGGTATCGCGAGAATAGGAAATAAATTGTGAGCGACGCGACGAAGGAGACCAGCAGTGCTAAAGGTAGGGAAGTTTTTCTCACCAGCATAAGCACGAACATAATGATGGCTAGGCAGAGGGCCGCACCAAGAAACTCGCTCGTGAATATATAAAAAATAATGAGTGCTATTGGGAGAAGTGAGACAAGCACGGAACGTAAGTCGAAGATATTCCCCACATTTGCATCGGTGCCTGACAGTTGACGTTTTAGCGTAGGTAGCTGCGTTGCCGAAAGTACCAGGCCCCCTATGAGAAACCCTCCCCCAATGAGGGAGGGAAACAGAGATGGACCATATTGAAGACTTGCCATCGTCGGGTACTGACTAGCGACAGTTAACACAACGGCGCCAAGCAGCATAAAGGCTAGTCCCAAGAGGAGATCTCTCATTGCTTAGCCCCTTATTGACTCAGCCCAACGTTCTTAACAATTTCTCCATACACCGCATCCATTTCGACCATCAGCTCACCAAACTCTTCGGCATTGCGCCACTCAGTACCAAAGCCTTGTTTAGCCATGAAGTCTTGATAGGTATCGCTGTTGTAAGCGGCCTCTAGCGCTTCCTCAAGGGTCGCTACGATTTCCTCATCCATACCCTTAGGGCCGGTGATGCCACGCCATTCACCGACGAGATAATCGCTTCCGATCGCTTCATTAATCGTAGGGACGTCGGGGAAGCTGTTAATACGCTCTGGTGCCATTACGCCAAGGCTTTTGGCACGCCCGGCTTCGATCATCGAACGACCTTCGGGAACAGAACTCGGCACAATATCGATACCACCGGCAGCGAGTTCCGTCATTGCTGGCGCCGCGCCCTGGCTGGGGATCCAGGTAACACGGTTGGCTTCAAGCCCCTGATCCATTAAGAAGCCTGCAAAGGCTAGGTGCCATACGCCACCTTGACCTGTACCTGAGGCTTTAAAGGTGCCCATGGGTTGCTCAGCAATAGCATCTACGAGTTCTTGGACTGAATCGTAAGGCGCATCGGCGGCTACTTGAATGCCGGCGTAATCAAAGTTGATCTGGCCGATTGGGGTGAAATCTTCATAAGTCAGGTCGGTCAGGCCTTGCCAGTGCATCATATTGAGCTCACCGGTAGCCAAACCCAGGGTATAACCATCCGGTTTTGCACTCGCCATGGCACTGTGGCCGACAACACCGCTACCACCGGTACGGTTAACCACATTCACCGTTTGGCCCAATTGTTCTTCTAACGCAGCGGCAATAGTGCGCGCGGTCGCGTCTGTGCCGCCACCTGCGGCCCATGGAACGATGATAGTGATGGGTTTTTCAGGGTAGGCCGCCAGCACAGAGCTGGATGCGGTGAGTAGCAGTAAAGCAGTAATGCGCTTGAGCGATTTAGTTTTGGTGATCATTTTATGAGTCTCGGTTTTTGTGTATTTGTCGAGTGGCAAAACAAATCTAGCATTAACGACCATTGTGTTCAATAATCATATTTTGTAGACTTTAGTTCTATTTTGACCCGTCTTGTTTGGCTTTATTAATGCGGGAATGGGCCGGAATGATGCATCGCGATACCTGCTTGTGGTGTTGCCTCGTCAGGCTTGTTCGCAGTGCGAGAGTAAGTTATTACTAAAAACACTAACAATTCCAAAGGTACTGAAATGGCAATAATCAACTATGTTACTCAAATTCAATTTGATTTCGGGGCTGCCTCGCTGCTGCAGTCAGAGTGCGATCGTCTAGGTATTCGGCGCCCTATGGTGGTGACTGATGCGGGAGTGCGGGCCGCGGGTATTGTCGACCAAGTGCTAAAGCATTTAAGTGATCCTAATCCGGCCATTTATGATCAAACGCCTCCCAACCCCAATGAGGCCGCCGTGCGTCAAGCCGTTACGCAATACCGCGAGGGTGGTTTCGATGGCATCATTGCCATTGGTGGCGGCTCCTCCATTGATCTTGCTAAAGGCGTGGCTATTTGCGGTACCCATGAAGGCTCTTTGAAATCCTTTGCGGTGGTTGAAGGAGGCTCAGAGCGAATTACCGCTGCCACGGCACCTGTTATCGCAATTCCAACGACGGCAGGCACCGGGAGTGAAGTAGGCCGCGGGGCGATTCTGATCCTGGAAGATGGGCGTAAAGTTGGCCTGTTATCACCCCACCTGGTACCTAAATCTGCTATTTGCGACCCTGAATTAACGTTGAGTCTGCCCGCTCAAATGACGGCAGCCACGGGGATGGACGCCTTATCTCATTGCCTTGAAACGTTCATGTCGGCGGCCTTTAATCCTCCTGCCGACGGCATCGCGTTGGATGGACTGCGCCGCGGCTGGCTGAATATTGAGAAGGCGACGCGCAACCCCGGTGATCGGGAAGCACGCATGAATATGATGAGTGCCTCAATGCAGGGGGCGATGGCTTTTCAGAAAGGATTAGGCTGCGTACATAGCTTGAGTCATTCGTTAGGCGGTATTAATCCGCGGCTTCACCACGGCACGCTTAACGCCATTTTCCTGCCAGCAGTGATCGAATTTAATTCCAGCTGTGAGTCTGTAAAGCATGAGCAAAAGCTCGAGCGCATTGCCCAGACGATGCAGCTCAGTAGCCCCGCTGATATTGGCCCGGCTATTACAGACATGACTAAGCGCCTCGATTTACCCATGGGGTTAGCGGAATTGGGCGTGTCTGAAGCGTTATTCCCTCGAATCATTAAAGGCGCCTTGGCTGATCACACCCACAAAACGAACCCGCGCATTGCGAGTGAACAGGATTATCAGTGGATGCTTGAGCAATCCCTCTAAATCGATCACTGGCGAAACAGGAGTAGAAAATGGAACTAGGTATTGCAGGTCGTTGGGCACTGGTGTGTGCCGCAAGCAAGGGTCTTGGAAAGGGGTGTGCCGAGGCGTTGGTAATGGAGGGAGTGAATGTGGTTATCAACGCACGCTCCTCCGAGTTACTGGAAAAGACGGCGGTGCATTTACGGCAAATGAACCCTGATGTGACGGTGCTCACTGTGACGGGGGATATTTCACAAGAAACGACACGCCAAGCGGTGCTAGCCGCTTGTCCGCAAATAGATATCTTGGTGAATAATGCCGGTGGCCCTCCACCAGGAGACTTCCGAGATTGGTCACGACAGGACTGGTTAGACGCTGTCGATGTCAATATGGTCACGCCTATTGAGCTCATCAAGGCAACGGTAGACGCCATGGCGGAACGGGGCTTTGGCCGGGTGATTAATATCACCTCAGCAGCCGTTAAAGCACCCATCGATATTTTGGGGTTATCCAATGGTGCCCGCAGCGGGTTGACGGGCTTTATCGCGGGCTTGGCTCGTCAACCGCAGCTTGCTGGTCGCAACGTAACGATCAATAACTTGTTACCAGGCTCTTTTGATACTGATCGATTAAAGAGCACTCATCAAAACGTCGCAAAATCCTCCAACCAGGAATACGAAAACGTTCGGGATTCCTTTCGCCAAAAAGTTCCTGCGCAGCGTTTCGGCACGGCGGAAGAGTTTGGCGCCTTCTGTGCGTTTCTGTGTAGCGCTCAGGCCGGTTATATGACCGGACAAAATATACTGTTGGATGGTGGCAGTTACCCAGGAACGTATTGAGCAACACGTGTGGTGAATAGCGCAATCCAATAACATCGACGTGGCGAGCTTCTTTAAAGTGTAATCGGCACGTTGATGTTGCGCCTGCTCTTAATTAGTAGCCTTCCAATGTCGACTCGCCGAATGAGGCGGTTTACAGATCTTGCTTATTTCGCAACATGCTGGCGTCGTAAAGCCGAGGCACATACTGGTCGTTGCCCAGTGTGTTTTCAGCTTGCTTCAATACCTCGCGTAAGGCAGGCAGCATCATGCTCTCGAAACCAGATGCCGTGATCGTTTCGCTTAAATAACCCATGTCTTTACCGGCATTACCCAGGCTAAAGCGCAAACGTGTTTCATCTGCTTCAAGCACCCAGGGCATAACGGCGTTGAACATGGCGCTATTGGCGCCTCCTTGTGAACACACTTCATATAACTTGTGTTGATCAACGTCCAAGTTAGCCGCCATCGCCGCGGCTTCTGCCGCCAGGGCAGCGGCGCCAAGCGAGAGATAGTTATTGATCAGTTTGAGTTTGTGGGCTGAACCAAGCTCACCGATATGAAAGATATTTTCAGCGAATGACTCTATGGCTGGCCAGGCCTGATCGACTACTTTTTTGCTACCTCCCACCATGACATTGAGCCGTCCTTCGCGGGCTTCCTTTGGTGTTCTTGCTAATGGGGCGTCCAACAAGTGGCATCCTGCGGCTTCGATACTCGCGGATAATCGTTGTGTCGATTGAGGTAGCGATGTCGAGCAATCGACGATAATCAAACCAGGATTCGCGCCAGCAAGAAGACCCTCAGAACCCAGAGTGATGTTTTCCATTTGCTCACTGGTACTGACACAGACAAAAACTAAATCACTGCGTGAGGCAACTTCGGCAGGTGTCCCTACCTCGTTTGTTCCTAACTGACATAGCGCTTCGATAGGGGCACGATTTCGATGCGCCATGATAGTCAAAGGAAAATTATGTTTAATAAGGTTTGTGGCCATACCCTGGCCCATCAAGCCAAGTCCTATAAAGCCAATATTTAGCATTTTCTTACTCCCTTTTATAAGGTTGTTAGAGTGGCATAAGAGTAAAAAGAGAAGGCGATTGTGCATCGCTATGAATTCAGGTTACACCCTCTTAGGTAAGCCAGCATCTCACTTTGATTTTGTTCGTTCTGCATCGTAACTACTGGTAAAGAGAATACGATGACGGTGTGCCACTATGGTGATGGCAAATTTAACTCGCTAGCACCAAAGGGTAGTGATAAATAGGACTTTCCGTTAAGCTCCTCAGCAATTTTTACCATTGTCTGCGTTGAGGTGTGTGTATGTGTAGCCCTCTAAGGCTGTCTGCAATAGCACTATCAGTACTCATGATAGCGGGTTGTTCAGACCCCAAAATTGACACAAGCTCCATGCCCGCGTCAGTCGTCTCGGTCGAAAAAGTGCGCAACTCGCTGCCTACTTATAAGCGCGACGATTTTGATCAAGGGCTCATTATTATTTCGACGGCATCGACATTTAACAGCATTGATATTCTTAATCCTAACCGTATGAACGCGGCAGAGATCGCTGAGTCAGCCAATGTGCAAATGCATGGATTGACTGGCGATCAGGTTATTCAACGCGCCGATCAAATACTTCGCGAGCGCCGGTCACGAGAGCGTGAGCAGGCAATTCGCAAGTTAACACGATTAGAAGAGAAGCAGGCTAAGGCGAAAAGCGACCAGCAGCAGTTAGCGCGTTTCAGTATTGATAATGCTCGCTATTACATGGGCAAGAGCCCTTATGGGGCTCCTGAGCCAGTGATTGATCTTGAAGTGACGAATAACACTGATAAGGTCGTTTCCGAGCTGTCTTTAAGAGGAATCGTTACCAGTCCTGACCGCTCACAGCCTTGGGTCGATGAGCAATTCTACTACGTTGTACCGGGGGGGATTGAGCCGGGAGAGACGCTGGCCTGGAGTCTTGCGCCTAATCGTTTTGGCCCCTGGGGAGAACCTCAAATACCAAGTAATGCAGAACTGACAGTTAGATTGGAAGGCCTGCGAGGAGCTGATGAGCAGCCATTATGGGACTCCCCAGCGCTAAGCAAAAGCGAAATTACCAAGCTAGAGCGTCTTCGGGCGGAGTATGGCGGTGTGGCGTTATCGAACGTGGAATAAGCGTCGTGTGGAATAAAGTAAGGTTGCCGTACTACAAAACGCCCTAACGTTTGGCTGTTAGGGCGCATGTGTTATAGCGGTTACCCGCTATTTGAAGTTATTTACTCTTTGGCTTCATGATCCGCCAACGCAGCCACTATGGCTTCTTCCCACTGTCCTTCCGTTAGCCCCCAATGTTCCATTTCTGCTTGGTCGGGACTGCCTTCGGCGGCATCGCGTAATTTATCGACGCTACTGCTTTCATAGCAGTGTTTGGCGAAATCCTTTGTTTTTACATCTTGTAACTGATTAATCATCGACATGTGAGTTCCTTTCAGTAGTGATTAGGGCAATAGTGACAGGTGCATTGCCCACGCTAGTGTAGCTAATCAGGCCACTTATTTCTGGAATGGTTCCTGTTGTCTGGGGCTGATCGCGCCTGTAGCACACAGCCGCCACCTAATCGTCAGCTGTGGTGCGGTGTTGCGGTTTATTTAAGTACGTAGCAGGGTGTGTAATGCTGACCATCTAGCTTCATGCGACCTTGTGCCACAAATGAGGTCAATAGTTCATCCAAGCGCTGCATCAGTTCAGGCTCAGCCGTCAGCACAAAGGGACCATGGGCTTCAATGGCGCGAATACCGTCTTCTTTAACATTGCCCGCTACAATCCCGGAGAACGCCCGGCGCAGGTTAGCGGCTAGCTCATGAGTTGGTTGTAAGCGGTGAAGCGCTAGCGATCGCATCGCTTCATGGGTCGGTTGAAACGTTGCCTGAAAATCGCGTGCAATGGTTAACCGCCAGTTGTAGTAGAACGCATCCTGGTGTGTGCGCCTAAATTCAGCAATTTCGTCGATGCCATGGCGCATGGTGCGAGCAACCGCCACCGGGTCGCCTGTAATAATCGTGTAGTAGCGACGAATTTCTTCACCGAGCGTATAGACCAGGAATTCATCGATTTTCTGAAAGTAGGCGGCAGAATCGGCAGGGCCAGTGAAAATTAACGGGAATGGGATATCTTTATTGCTTGGGTGCAGCAAAATACCCAATAAATAGAGAATCTCTTCCGCCGTGCCAACACCGCCAGGAAAAACAATAATGCCGTGGCCGAGGCGCACAAATGCTTCCAGGCGTTTCTCAATGTCCGGCATTACCACTAGTTCATTAACGATGGGATTGGGCGCTTCGGCGGCGATAATGCCGGGTTCTGAAATACCTAAATAACGACCCTCTTTACGGCGCTGTTTTGCATGGGCGACGTTGGCGCCCTTCATGGGGCCTTTCATAGCCCCTGGCCCACAGCCGGTACAAATATCTAAATCACGCAGACCTAAGTGGTAGCCGACGTCCTTGGTATACTCATACTCTTCACGAGAAATAGAGTGACCGCCCCAGCAGACCACTAGGCTAGGGTCGCGGCCAGGTTTCAACGTGCCCGCTTTGCGCAGGATATGGAAGACCGCATTGGTAGTGCCTTCGCCAGTGCTAAGGTCAAAGCGGTTGTGATGTTGAATTTCGTTATAGACGTAAACGATATCGCGAATAATTGAGGAGAGATGTTCGCGGATGCCGCGGATCATACGGCCATCCACAAACGCTTCCGCTGGCGCGTTAGTCAGCTTTAAGCGAATGCCGCGATCTTGTTGCAATACTTCAATATCAAAATCTTTATAGGCTTCTAAAATCGCCAGACTGTCGTCACTTGGGTTACCACAATTTAAAACCGCCAGTGCGCAACGCCGAAGTAAATCATGAAGGCCACTTTGAGAGGTTTTATGCAGGCGATTAACTTCATGCTGAGAAAGTACTTCCAGGCTTCCTTCTGGGGAAATGATACTGGAAAGGGTGGCGCGGGGTTGAGCAGTTGCGGTCATTAGTGGGGCTGTCCCTGGTCGTTTGAGTGCTATTGGCAGTTTACCATGCCCAGGCAGCCGGTACAGCGGTACAGCGGCGCAACGACTGCCCGGGCCGCTGTGCTACTATGAACCCTGTTTAAAAGGATGGCTGCTAAAGACAATGGTTCTTTACTATGTTTAACGCTCAATATTTCCGTACGTTTATTACGTTAGTGGAAACAGGCAGTTTTACCCGTACCGCTCATCGCTTGGAAATGACGCAGCCCGGCGTAAGCCAGCATGTTCGCAAGCTAGAAAGCTACTTAAATAAAGAGCTGCTTGAGCGCAAGGGGCGCAGTTTTACGCTAACGGAAACGGGGCGGCGAGCTTATGATTATGCGTTGAAGCTGTTTGCTGAGCATGAACAGTTTCGTCATGGCTTAGATGACGACTCACTCGATAGTGGCGATTGCCGTATTGCATCACCTGGAAGCGTGGGTCTGATGTTTTATCCGTATATTTTGGGCCAGCAGCAAATGCACCCCAATTTAACGGTCAACTATAGTTTCGCTTTTAACCATGAAATTGTGAATGATCTGTTAGATGGCCGCTATGACATTGGCATTGTCACGGAGGCAATGAGTCACCCTGAACTTCATTGCTCTATTTGGCATCAGGAGCCTCTCTGTTTAGTGGTGCCCGCTGATTTTGCCGGTAGTACGCTGTCTGATTTGATGGGGATTGGCTTTCTCAATTATTACGACGGCATTAACCACGCTAATGCGCTATTACGGGCTAATTATCCGGATGAGTTTCGTTCAATGACGCATTTCCGCCATCAGGGCTTTACCAATGAAGTCAGCATGGTGCTGGATGCGGTCGCCAGGGGGCTTGGCTTTACCGTGGTATCGAGATTGGTGTTGGAAACGTCTCCTTGGCAGCGCCAAGTCAAAGCACTCAATCTGCCCAATGCGGTCAATGAAGTGCTTTATCTACTTCGCCGTCGCGACTCGGTACTGCCTAAACGCTACGAAAAGCTGTTAAACGGCTTTCACGCCCAGCGTGTGCAAGAAAAAACGCCCCTGATGCCATCGAACGGTTAAGGCAGCAGGGGCGTTTAAGTGGCGTTTAGTCGCGATACTCGTCAATGCTGGGGCAAGAGCAGATCAACTGACGGTCGCCAAACACGTTGTCAACGCGGTTAACGGCAGGCCAGTATTTAGCGGCTTGTACAGCAGCGGTGGGGAAGGCAGCTAACTGACGGTTATAAGGCCGTTGCCAGTCACTATCCATCAGGTCCGCCTGAGTGTGCGGCGCATTGACCAGCGGATTATTGTCCAACGGCCATTCACCGCTTTCCACCCGGGCAATCTCGTCACGAATGGCGATCATGGCATCGCAGAAGCGGTCAATTTCATACAGCGACTCCGATTCGGTCGGCTCGATCATTAGCGTGCCTGGCACCGGGAATGACATAGTCGGTGCGTGGAAGCCGTAATCCATTAAGCGCTTGGCAATATCCTCTTCGCTAATCCCGGAGGCCGCTTTAAGCGGGCGAATATCGATAATGCATTCGTGGGCGACGGTGCCGTTCTGGCCGCGATAAAGAATAGGGAATGACGCTTCCAAACGCTTGGCAATGTAATTGGCGTTTAGGATGGCAAGCTCGGTGGCTTCACGCAGCCCGCGCGCGCCCATCATTTTAATATAGGCCCACGAAATCGGTAAAATCGAGGCGCTGCCAAAGGCGGCTGCGGATACCGCACCGCTATCGCTATTCACACCGTTGATCGGCGTAACCACGTGGTTAGAAACGTAGGGCGCTAGGTGCGCTTTAACGCCGATAGGGCCCATGCCTGGGCCGCCGCCGCCGTGGGGAATACAGAATGTTTTATGTAGATTGAGGTGGGACACATCGCCGCCGAAATCGCCGGGACGCGTCAAGCCCACCTGAGCGTTCATATTGGCACCATCAATATAGACTTGGCCGCCATTGTCATGCACTACTTTGCACGCTTCGCGCACGCTGGTTTCAAACACGCCGTGGGTCGACGGGTAGGTTAGCATAATGGCAGACAGCTGATCGCGGTGCTGCTCGGCTTTCGCGCGTAAATCAGCCATATCAATGTTGCCGTTTTGATCGCATTCAACCACGACCACTTTCATCTGCACCATCGCCGCTGAGGCAGGATTGGTGCCGTGAGCAGAGCTAGGAATCAAGCAGACATCACGATGACCTTCGCCCTGGGCCGCCTGGTAACGGCGAATCGCCACTAAACCTGCATATTCCCCCTGCGCGCCGGAGTTAGGCTGCATGGAGAGATGATCATAACCGGTGACTTCAACCAAAAAGGCTGAGAGCTCATCAATCATCTGATGATAACCAGCCACCTGGTCGCGAGGGGCGAACGGGTGAAGATGTGCAAACGACGGCCAGGAAACGGGGATCATTTCGCTGGTGGCGTTGAGCTTCATGGTGCAGGAGCCGAGCGGGATCATTGCGTGAGCAAGCGACAGATCCTTATTCTCCAGGCGCTTCAAGTAGCGCAACATTTCGGTTTCGCTGCGGTAGCGGCTGAAGGTAGGGTGGCTCAAAAAGTCGCTTTCGCGTTGGTAGCTAGCGGGGATACCCGAGGCGCCGTTAGCCACTACCTGCTCGTCCAGCACTGCAACGGCAAGGCCGTGCTCATCGCCCAGCAGCACATCAAATAATGCGGCTACGTCGTGAGCGGTGGTGGTTTCATCGAGGCTGATGCCCACATTGCCATTGGCGAAGTAGTGCAAGTTAATATCGTGGGTCATGGCGCGGCCATGAATCTTGCCTGCATCAACGCCTGTCAAGCATAGCGTATCAAACCAGCTGTCATGGGCGAGTGTGACGCCTGCCTGCTTAAGGCCTTCAGCAAGTAGGGTGGTCAAACGATGAACGCGGCCCGCAATTTTGCGCAGACCCTCAGCGCCGTGATAGGTCGCATAAAAACCGGCAATATTGGCCAGCAATGCCTGGGCGGTACAGATATTCGAGGTCGCTTTCTCGCGGCGAATATGCTGTTCGCGAGTTTGCATCGCCATGCGCAGGGCGGTATTGCCGCGGCTATCTTTGGAGACGCCGATAATCCGCCCTGGGATTGAGCGCTTGAGCTTATCTGATGTGGCAAAGAACGCTGCATGAGGCCCACCAAAGCCCATGGGTACGCCAAAACGCTGGGAGTTGCCCACCACGATATCCGCGCCAAACTTGCCGGGCTCTTTCAGCAGCACCAAACTCAAAAGGTCGGTCGCCACGCAGGTCATGATGTTGCGGTCGGCGGCTGCGTTCAACAGCGGCGCTAAGTCACGAACTTCACCGCTGGCAGACGGGTACTGTACCAGGGCTCCAAAAACATCGTGGGCTGCCAGTTCTTCAGCCGGTCCCATAATCAGTTCGAAACCAAAGAACTCCGCACGGGTTTTAACCACGTCCAGCGTTTGTGGGAATACATCGTCGGCGACGAAGAAAGCGTTGGATTTGCTTTTCTTATTGCCGCGCTTACACAGCGCCATGGCTTCGGCGGCAGCAGTGGCTTCGTCAAGCAGTGAAGCATTCGCAAGCTCCATGCCGGTTAAATCCATTACCACTTGCTGGAAGTTCAGTAGGCCTTCCAGGCGGCCTTGAGAAATTTCCGGTTGGTAAGGCGTATAAGCCGTGTACCAACCTGGATTTTCCAGCACATTGCGCTGAATGACCGCTGGCATGTGCGTGCCGTAATAGCCTTGGCCAATGTAGCTTTTAGCCACGCGATTTTGCCGCGCCAACTGAGCTAAGTACTCTAACGCTTCGGATTCACTGCGCGGAACGTCTAGCGACAGTTCGTGCCCCAGGCGGATATCGCTCGGCACGGTCTGCTCGATCAGATCTTCCATGTGCTGCATATTGAGCGCTTTTAACATCGTGGTAACGTCATCACTACTTGGACCATTATGACGTTTGATAAAAGCATCGTGGTCGGCCAGCTCGGCCAGGCGGCGTGTTTCAAGAGACATGAAGAAGATTCCGAACGTTAAGAGAGAGCCGTGCAGGATAATAAGCGAAGCGCCTGCCAGAAAAGGCAGGCGCCTGAGTATGCTTTATTCGTCAGCGCTGAGCGTTGCCTGGTAGGCATCGGCGTCTAATAGGCCATCAATGGCATCGCTGTCTAGGCGAACTTTCATAATCCAGCCGCCTTCATAAGGCGCGTCATTGACTGTTTCGGGGGCGTCTTCAAGGGCTTCATTCACTTCAATGACTTCGCCCGCAACGGGGGAGTAAAGATCAGAAGCGGCTTTAACCGATTCAATCACACCAAACTCTTGGCCTTTTGTCAGCGCCGCGCCCACTTCCGGCAGTTCCACAAAGACGACATCACCCAGTGCTTGTTGGGCGTGATCGGTAATGCCGACGGTAACGGTGCCATCTTTGTGGTCAAGTACCCACTCGTGGCTTTCAGCGTAACGGAGATTGGCAGGAAGGTTGCTCATGATGTTTTCCTATATGAAACAGTTGTCTGGACCCGGGCATACTAGCGATTGTCGCTCACCTTGGCGACTGTCGGCTAGCGGAAAGCGAGCGAATAAAGATGTATGTTAACGTGTTTCCAATCGGAAACAAATTTCTTATCTGCTCCCTTCGACCGTAGTAGAGCGAGGTATTTTGATTCCGTTATTCCTTTGTGTTTGGTTATGAAAAAAGTGGCATCCTCTATGCGCAAGCGACATCACCATAGAAGACCACTAGCCACATAGTGTAAAACATGCAGATTCTGGGTTAACAAATGCAACAAACTAACAGGGTGAGGAGAAGCACATGGAAACATTAACTAGCCTCTTGGGGGCAATCAACGGCGTGGTGTGGGGACCCATCATGTTGATCTTGCTCCTGGGGGTAGGTATCTACCTGCAGATTGGCTTGAAACTGATGCCGATTAGAAAGCTCGGCATGGGTTTCAAGCTAATGTGGGCAGGACGAGCGCCAAAGCCAAGCGCTGATAAAGCGGTTAGTAAAGAGGGCGATGAGGGGGAAATATCTCCCTTTGATGCGTTGATGACAGCGCTGTCGGCGACCATCGGTACCGGTAACATTGCCGGTGTAGCCACAGCGATTGCGCTAGGTGGCCCAGGCGCGGTTTTTTGGATGTGGATTACCGCGCTAGTAGGGATGGCGACGAAATTTGCCGAAGCAGTATTGGCTGTCCGTTACCGTGAAACCGATAGCACTGGTTTCCATGTCGGTGGGCCGATGTTTTATATCAAAAACGGTTTGGGCAAAAAATGGCTCTGGCTGGGCGGTGTCTTTGCTTTCTTCGGCGGCGTGGCTGCTTTCGGTATTGGTAATACCGTACAGTCGAACTCAGTGGCAGATGCTATGGATGCCACATTTGGTGTGCCGCACTGGGTCACGGGCGTGATCATTATGGTGCTGGCAGGGGCGGTAATTCTTGGTGGTATCAAGCGTATCGCTAAGGTGGCGGGTAAGCTGGTCCCCATCATGGGCATTGCCTATGTGGTGGCAGGTCTGCTGGTATTGATCATTAACGCCGGACAGATTGGCGAAGCTTTTGGCTTAATCTTTTACTATGCCTTTAATCCAATGGCGGCGGCCGGTGGTTTTGCCGGTGCAGCAGTTATGGCGGCGATTCGCTTTGGTGTGGCGCGAGGCATCTTCTCTAACGAAGCGGGTTTAGGTAGTGCGCCGATTGCCCACGCAGCGGCAAAAACCAAAAATCCGGTGCGCCAGGGCTTAATCGCGATGCTGGGTACTTTTATCGATACCATTATTGTCTGCACGATTACCGCACTGGTGATTTTGACTTCTACCGTATGGATCGACGGTGAAGCCGGCGCGTCGCTGACTGCGCTCTCGTTTGACGCCGCGCTGCCAGGGTTCGGTAATCAAATTGTCGCGGTCGCCTTGGCTGTCTTTGCCTTCACCACCATTCTTGGCTGGTCATTTTATGGTGAGAAATGTTGCCAGTTCCTGTTTGGCACGCGTTCTATCATGATCTATCGCGTGCTGTTCGTGTTGGCGATCCCGCTAGGCGCCATCGCGCAATTGGGCTTTATCTGGTTAATGGCGGATACCTTCAATGCCATGATGGCCATTCCCAACCTGATTGCCTTGGCACTGCTTTCGCCGGTAGTCTTTAAGTTAACCAAGGACTATTTCGATGGCAAAGATGTACTACCGGGTGAAGAACTGGAACACGATCAATAAAACCTTCAGCTTGTTACGTGAGCTGCAAGTGAATGTTTGATGTATAGCTAAATGGAGTCGGGAAGGCACACAGGTGGCTTCCCGTTCTCTTTTGTGAGTGAAGAATTTCTAAGTGAGGAATCCCCCATGTCTGAATTAAAGCAAACGCCGCTGCATGCGCTGCACCTCCAATTGGGTGCCAAAATGGTGCCTTTTGCTGACTACGAAATGCCTGTGCAGTACCCGCTGGGGGTCAAAAAGGAGCATGAACACACTCGCCAGAAGTGCGGCCTGTTTGACGTCTCTCACATGGGCCAGATTAGTGTGTCTGGCGATAATGTCGCTGAAGCGCTGGAAACATTAATACCCGCTGATTTAGTGGGGCTTGAAAAGGGCGCTCAACGGTATGGGCTATTCACCAGCACTGAAGGTGGCATTATTGATGACCTGATGGTGGTCAATGCAGGCGATCACTTTTATCTCGTAGTGAACGCTGCCTGTAAAGATCAGGATTTAGCGCATTTGCGTTTGAATTTAGCATCAACCCATGAGGTTGAGACATTAGATCGTGGCTTGCTGGCGCTCCAAGGGCCTCAGGCGCGAGATGTGATGCAGCGATTGTGTCCTGAAGCGTGCGAGTTAGTGTTTATGCAGCATGGCCGCTTCACTATTGCGGGGCAGGAAGTGTGGGTGAGCCGCAGTGGCTATACTGGTGAAGATGGCTTTGAAATTTCAGTCGCGGCTGATGCCTGCGAAGCTTTCGCCGAGCGGTTGCTGGCAGAACCTGAAGTAGAGGCTATTGGCTTGGGCGCACGGGATTCATTGCGTCTGGAAGCAGGGTTATGCCTCTACGGGCACGATATGGATATGCAAACGACGCCTGTTGAAGCCGGGCTGATTTGGGCGATTGGTAAACCGCGTCGCCATGGCGGCGAGCGTGCAGGCGGTTTTCCTGGGGCTGACGTTATCCTGCATCAAGTTGATGCCAAAGATCATACCCGCAAGCGCGTCGGTCTGTTAGCCGACGGGCGTGCGCCTGTAAGAGAGGGGGCAACACTGGTAGACGAAGCGGGCAATGAGATTGGGGTGGTGACATCGGGCAGCTTTGGACCGAGCATCGGTAAACCGGTGGCGATGGGTTATGTGACCCGTGAGCTGGAGGCACCGCAAAGCACTGTGTACGCGGTAGTGCGCGGTAAGCAGTTACCCATGGTGGTTACCCCTATGCCGTTTGTAAAACCTGGCTACTATCGCGGCTAACAAGACGGCTGACATTAGCCTAAACCCCACGGCCTCTGTCTAAGCAGGGGCCGCATGGTTTTTAACCAGTGCTTTAACAAGTGCTTTAGCGCAGCACCTGCCTTGGATCGATGGGTTTACCACCCTGGCGCAGATCGAAGAGAAGATCGTAGCGCTGGGTTGCATCACTTTGACCGACCTCGCAAAGCGCATCACCCGCGTTCACCTGCTTGCCTACCTCGACCAATATACGATCACAAAGCGCGTAGACGGTTTGGAGATTGTCGGCATGATGCACGATCACGACCTCACCCAACTGACGCATTCCATCGGCGAAACGTACCTCACCCGGGGCGACAGATTTTGCTTGGGCGCCCGGTTGTGTTGCCAGCAGCATTGGCTGCAGAGTGCCACGGCTATCTGGGCCAAAGCGGCGAACCACACGATAATCATCCAATGGCCAGGGCCAGCGTCTAGCTGAAGCGGGCAGCGCCTGACTGGGTGCACTACTGGGCGCGGCAGCGGGTCGGTTAGGGCTAGGTGAACCACTACTGCTCGCAGCGGTTCGAGGCGCAGAGCCGCCAAGCGGAACGCTAACGACTTGGCCTACTCGTAAGTTAGTGGGCGTGGCGCTAGGGTTGGCGCTCTGAATACGGCCGCTGGTGGTACCAAAATGGCGGGCGACACTCGAAAACGTATCGCCGGGGCGAATTTGGTAACGATAAGGACCGCCGGAGGGCGCGCGCTCTTGCTGAGTGGGGATCAATAACCGTTGGCCTACCTTAAGCCGTCGTGCATTCACGCCTGGGTTAAATCGTTGTAACCGTTCTAGCGGCACATTAGCGCGGGCCGCCATCTGCCCGAGTGTGTCACCGCGCTGTACCTGCACCCAATTGCCACTAATCTGCGTAGCACTAGGGGCCGCCGCACGCTGGTATGACGATTGAGGCGCATTGGCACAGCCGACAAGCATTCCGGCTAATAGGCAGGTGCTTAGCAAACCAATCAGTCGTGATCGGTTTGGCCGTCCAACAAACCATCTTTTGCCCGCCAGAGTGAATTGATCCATGTGTGGAAACGTTCCTTATGCTGCTTTTCGTCGTGGTTATTAGGTGCGTACATCCACTGAGGAATATCTAGTTGCCGTGCGTATAGCGTAATGGGTGCTTCATTACCGCACAAAAAACCCCAAAAAGTGGGGGATGGGTTGGTATAGCTAATGGTTACGTCCAGAATACCATCTAATTGACTGCCTAGCAGGCTAAGTACCTGGGCAACGCCACCTGCTTTGGGGCGCAACAAGTGACGATAAGGGCTTTGCTGGGCATCGCGCTTAGCGACGCTAAAACGCGTGCCTTCGACAAAATTAAAAATCGCAATCGGGGCATTACGTGCCTGTTGGCACATACGCTCGGTAGACGTGCGGTCAATGGTGGCAAGTTTGGGGTTTTTAGCTATTTGTTCACGGCTAAAGCGGCGCATGAAGGGAAATTCAAGTGCCCAAAAAGCCAAGCCAACGATAGGAATCCAGATTAATTGACGTTTGAGGAAAAACCGTGGCATCGGTATGCGGCGGTGTAACGCCATGAATAGCATGAAGATATCCGTCCAACTGCGGTGATTGGATATCACCAGCCACCACTGTTGGGGGCTCAACTGCTCGGGAACGGTGATCGATACGTCGGGCTTAAGCCAGCGCCGCATCCACCACAGATTAAAGCCAATCCAGTTGAGTGCCACGGCATTTAAACCCAGCAGCACTTTCTGTTTCAGTCGCTGCCCGGGAACAATGAGTTTGAGTAGCGTCAACAGAATCAGAGGTACGCCCCAGAATAGCGTGTTGAGGGTTAGCAGCAGAGCGCTGACAAGCCCTTTTAAAATAGGCATACCACGTTTCCTTACCGTCAGACGAATAGCGTAATACTGAATGCTAAATGATCCTAGTCACGCTGCCCAGCAGAAACCCAGTTCGTCTCATCAACTGTCTCAACAACATAGTAGGGGGTTAGTCGACAGAGAGAGACGGTGCTTGGACCGTCTCAAGCAGTACAGTGCGAAGCGCATGGGCGGCAACGGAAAGCTCTTGGTGTGTCAAAATACCTACTCGGCAAGAGATGGCTGGCGCTGTTAGCGGTATGCACCGGGCGCCCAGCTCATGCATTTGTCGAATACACATAGAAGGCACTGCGCTCACCCCTAACCCGTCAGCAACCATTCTTCCGACGGTGGAGAGCTGGTGGCTTTCAAACGCCACAGGCAGTTCCATGTGTTGTTTCCGCAGCTCCTGTTCCAGTAATCGGCGTACCATAGAAGGGCGCTGCAGCGTAATAAAATCGTGATTGAGAAGGGTCGACCAAGCGAGCTGTGAGGCTTGATTTAGCGAGGAGGTGGGCGGCACTACAGCGACAAAATGATCTTCAAACAGGGGGGTAAACAGTAGGCTGCCCGCGCCTTCCGGTGAAAAAGCGATACCCATTTCCACCTGTCGAGAGCGCACCATTTCAGTGACTTCTTCATTGATCACGTCGTGGACTGTGATATTGATTTTGGGATATTGCTGGCGAAACTTAACCAACGCTGCGGGTAATAAATTACAGGCGAAAGCAGGCATGGCGGCGACGCTTAACCTACCCAGCTGAAGCGTGAAGCGCTGGCGCAACCGCTCTTCGGTATTATCCCATTGGGCCAGCAAGTGTTTGGCCAGCGGTAGCAGCGACTCGCCTTCTGGAGTTAGCCTAACGCTACGGGTGCTCCGGATTAACAACTTGCCCCCCAACGACTCTTCTAACCCCTTGATCGCCAAGCTGAGCGCTGGCTGGGATAAATACAGCCGCTCACAGGCTTGGGTAAAGCTGAGCGTTTGGGCGACCGCGAGAAAGGCGCGCAGCTGTTTGACAGTCATAAAGTGCCTTTTATAAGTTTTACCAATAAATTGATAAGAAAAACAAACTTAACAAATATATCATCTGGCACAACACTGGCACTATCGTAAGGGGCGGTCTATGTATTAATGACAGCTCATATCAATGACCACTCATATTTAATGACAACAACGTGAGGCACAACAATGGCAGGATTCGATAAGCGAGTATCTTCCTACGAAGAAGCGATGGAGGGCATCGAGAGCGGTATGACCGTCATCGCTGGCGGCTTTGGCCTATGCGGCATTCCCGAAAACCTGATCGCTGAAATCAAGCGTCGCGGCGTTAAAGACCTTACCGTGGTTTCAAATAACTGTGGTGTGGATGGTTTTGGATTGGGGGTACTGCTTGAAGATCGTCAAATCAGTAAAATTCTGGCCTCTTACGTAGGTGAAAACGCGTTATTTGAGAAGCAAATGCTAAACGATGAAATTGAGGTGGTGTTGACGCCTCAAGGCACGTTGGCGGAAAAAATGCGCGCAGGTGGCGCGGGTATCCCAGCTTTTTACACTGCCACCGGCTACGGCACGCCAATTGGCGAAGGCAAGGAAGTACGTGTCTTCAATGATCGGCACTATATTTTAGAAGAAGCCATTATTGGTGACTTTGCTATTGTGAAAGGCTGGAAAGCGGATCGCTATGGCAATGTAATGTATCGCCATACAGCACAAAATTTTAACCCCATGGCCGCCACCGCGGGGAAAATCACCGTGGTAGAAGTTGAAGAAATTGTGGAGCCGGGTGAGCTTGAGCCTAGCCAGATCCATACGCCAGGCATTTATGTGGATCGGATTATTCAAGGCACGTTTGAAAAGCGCATTGAAAAACGCACAGTGCGTAGTTAAGTCACCGCTTTTTCAAACACTTAAGTTTCAAATATCTCACTCGCTTCCCATTTAACGATTCAACAAGAGGTAGTCACCATGGCTTTAACACGAGAACAGATGGCACAGCGTGTCGCTCGCGAACTTCAAGATGGCTTTTACGTCAATTTGGGCATTGGTATTCCCACCCTGGTGGCCAATTACATTCCAGACGGCATTGATGTCATGCTGCAATCCGAAAACGGACTGCTGGGGATGGGCCGTTACCCCACCGAAGAAGAGCTTGATGCGGATATGATCAATGCGGGTAAAGAGACCGTAACGGCACGCCCGGGAGCGGCGATTTTCTCTTCAGCTGAGTCCTTTGCCATGATTCGTGGTGGGCATGTGGATTTGACCGTGCTGGGCGCCTTTGAGGTTGATCAGCAAGGCAATATCGCCTCGTGGATGATCCCCGGCAAGCTTATCAAAGGCATGGGCGGCGCCATGGACCTGGTGGCTGGCGCTGACAATATTATTTGCACCATGACGCATGCCTCCAAACATGGTGAATCCAAACTACTGGAAAAATGCGAGCTGCCGCTGACGGGGGCTGGCTGTATTAACCGCGTTTTGACCGATCTTGCTTATCTGGAAATCAAAGACGGTGCATTTATCCTCAAAGAGCGTGCGCCCGGCGTTAGCGTTGAAGAAATTGTCGAAAAAACAGCGGGCAAGCTAATCGTGCCAGACCACGTGCCTGAAATGACCTTTGACGCTTAATAAAGCACCACGTTAGCCTTAAGCCGACTAGCATTAGAGAGAGTGGAATAGTGAGACGCTAAACTGAAAAGAGTTAGCGTCTCACGCCATTTCACAACGTGTGTGATGGGGCAGAAGTACGTCGGCTAGGCGCTCGTGACTATGCTCTACATGTTTTTGGACGAGCGCCAGCCCTCCTAAGCAGAGGCGATGCTCATCGCCATCGGCGAATACTGCTTTCTGCGGTGTTGTTGGGTAAAAACGATGGTCGAGCAGTGATGACACCGTAAAAACACCGTTCTGCTGCTCTTGAAGGCTCAACATACCTACCTCTTTGAGACGTTGATCCAAAACGGCTAACGGTTCGCCAAGCTGACCACAATCAAAGCCCGCGTGGTGCAAGCGGGGTCCCATCACTGCAAGCCATGCGGCAAGTGGGTGGGCCTGCTGCAACTGCTGATAAAGCGCCCAAGAGGGCATTGGCCAGGGTCTACCGCGACAGAGTAAATTATGCCCTTTGCAATCCTGTGGATGCGATTGACGCACCAGTCCTTCAATCGCTTCTCGCGGCGCTTTAGAAAGGGTGCCTATTTGCAATTCGGCAAGCACCAGCCAGCTACTGCCATCGCTGGGGGCTAGCAAGTGCACTAGTAGGCCTTTGTCCGCCATGGCGTAGTGGCTAATAGCGCGGTAGCCCATGTGGGCTAAATTGCTGCTAAGCGCGGTAGCCGAAAAAGGACCGTAGTTGAGTGTGACTAACGTTAAATATTCGGCTGCGGCCGAGAGTGGCCACAGCCTTAATGCCCCAATATCGGGGTGCGTATGTACGTAGTCTAGCCACAGCTGCTGAACAAACTCCTGACGCTGCATGGTGAACTCCTTGCCCAAAAGTGGCACACCTCGCGTGGGCCATGAGTAACTGCACAGTATAGGCAAGCAAGGCAGGCAAGGGTTCAACGGGTATTAACGAGTGTTTTAACGGCAGCGCAGTGTCAATCGCCAATGACTATTAAACGACGAGGAGCTGTTTGTCGCGGACAAACTGGTCAAACTCGGTAAAGCCACCGACATGGGTTTGATCAACAAACACTTGCGGTACGGTGTGAATGGGTTTGCCAGCGGTCTTGGCGATATCTTCCTTTGTAACGCCTTCAGAAGGCATATCGACATAGCGGTACCCTTCAATTTTTCCAGCTTTTTCCAAGTGTTCCGCAAGGTGTTTAGCACGTACACAGAAGGGGCAGGACATCCGACCAAAAATAACCACAAACATAGGTGGCGCTCCTTTACGATAAGCAGAATAAGTTACAAAGTGGAACGTAACCGAGTGAAAAGTCTTTGCGGCACAATAAATCTGCGCCCATTGTGGCTTAGCAGCGCTTATTTCGCCAATAGCAGCTCGCTACATTGCCCATTAATGCCTGTTATCACCTGGAAAAAATCCACACGTTTATGTATATGCTAACTGCTGACAAATACGCCTTTCTTGCTGAACTGGCGAAGGCCTATCGAGATGTGCATTTACCTTCCATGAAACAACAGAAGGGATGGAACCCGCGTTTAGGGTTTGATGCGCTATGCTTTCAGCATCATGGTGCAGGAAATATGGTGGGTGCGTTGATTACACCCTGTGAGCTTTGGCTAGTCGTAGTGCCTGATCACTCCCGTCTAACGGAATCCTTGGCAGATACGCTGACACTTACCTTGCCTTCAGGTACCTATCAGCTATCCCTTGAGCGCCTGCCCGGTGGCTATGAACTTTATAAGCGTGCAATCTTGCGCAATCTAGAAGAGCTCGAGAACATGCAGGAGGCCGCTAGGTTGGCGCAGCAAATGATGGCGCGTTTAATGCAACCTGCCTATGAGCCTGACGCTTAACCACGTACCGCTATACTGAAAGCACCTTCTGACCACTTTTATGACAAGGAAATGCCTATGACTTCCTCATCCGTTTCAACGCCGCGTGTAGCGCTGGTCACCGGGACCAGCAGTGGTATAGGTGCTGCGGTTGTTAAGCACTTTTGCGAGCTAGGCCATCAAGTGCTTGCTGTCGACTTTAACCCGGCAGGAAAAGCGATTGCTGAACAGGCTGGCGCTGCCTTTTTTGAAGCTGACCTGACCGATCCAGATGCCTGCCGTGCGGCGGTAGCCGATGCGGTTAAGCGTTTTGGCGGGGTTGATATATTGGTCAATAACGCCGGTATCCAGCATGTTGCGTCGATCGAGACGTTTCCCGAGGAAAAATGGCGGCAGATTATGGATCTGATGCTGACCGCTCCCTTTCTGCTCACGCAAGCGGCCTGGCCGCACATGCGCGAAAAAGGCTGGGGGCGCATCGTTAACGTGGCTTCAATACATGCCCAGGTGGCCTCGCCAGGCAAAGCAGCTTACATCAGCGCTAAGCACGGTATGATTGGCCTGACCAAAACCGCAGCGTTGGAAGGTGGCGAGCAAGGGATTACTGCTAACGCTGTTTGCCCTGCCTATGTAAAAACGCCACTGGTGGATAATCAGATCGCCGACCAAGCTAAATTGCACGGTATGGATGAACAGGAAGTAATTGAGAAAGTCATGCTAAAAGAGGCGGCGATCAAACGCCTGATTGAGCCTGAGGAAGTGGCGCAATTAGTCGCCTACCTGGCGTCCGATGCTGCCGGTGCGGTGACCGGATCAAGCTTTAATATTGATCTAGGCTGGACGGCGCATTAAGCGTTCAGGCCCCCGCCATAAACGTTTTAGTAGGGTGGGGGCTTGGACTAGTGAGCAGTTAACCAACAATTCAACGCCGCACTGGGCGTTTTTGTAATTTGCGCTGCAGGGTACGGCGGTGCATGCCCAGTGCTCGGGCCGTGGCCGATATATTGCCGTCGTGTTCCTGGAGCACCTTCTGAATATGCTCCCAGGTGATGCGGTTAATCGAAGGTGGATTATCAGCCAACTCAATATCAGGGTCGCCACTTTGGCGCTCAAAGGCCGTGAGCACATCATCAGCATCTACCGGCTTGCAGAGATAATTAACTGCACCAAGCTTAATGGCCTCAACGGCAGTCGCAATGCTGGAGTAGCCTGTAAGCACCACAATGCGACACTGGGGCGAAATGGCCAGTAGCTCGGGAAGCAGCTTTAAGCCTGAGCTATTTTCCAGTTTTAGATCAAGGGTCGCCATCGTGGGCAAGTACTGGGCGGCCATTGCCAGGGCCTGATCGGCATCATGGGCAACAATGACTTCGTAACCACGCCGCGTTAAAGCGCGATTTAGCACATGACAAAACATTTCATCGTCATCAACAATCAGCAGGCGTTGGTCTCGCGTTTGCATGTTGTCCTCAATCCATTAAAGGCGATGCTTGGGCAGCCGAGTTTAATGCGGTGCCGCGCAGCGGGGCAGGGTAACTTCCGTTAGCGTACCCCCTTCCGGGTGATTATACAGGCTTACCCCGCCTCCAAAGCGATTGATAGTGGCATGGGTTAAAAACAACCCAATACCCATGCCTTTGCTTTTTGTGGAGATAAACGTTTCCCCTAGCTGGTCGGCAATCGACATGGCCACCCCTGGGCCATGGTCGCGTATATCAATAACCACGCTTTCATCCTGCCAATCTAAACGAATCGAAATTTGCTCAGGGTTGGCGTCGGCGGCGTTGTTCAAAAGATTCGTTAACGCTTGGTCAAGCGTGGCATCAACCGCAAGCCATGGCCTGCTACGCTTCTCAGCCACCTCGAACTGATGGCTCACATCAGGCCTTAGCACTAGCCAGCGCTGCACAACGCCTGCTAGCCAAACTTCTGCATCAAGTACTTCAGGCTCTGCCATTCGGCGCCTATCCGCATTAGAGACTAAGTTTTGCAGCCGTGATTTGCAGACGTCCACCTGCTGACGCAGGAGGGTGATGTCCTCATGCAGTTCAGACTCAGGTAGCGCGTCGGCCTGCATTTCTTTGAGTAGTACCGCCATGGTAGAGAGCGGCGTTCCCAATTCATGCGCTGTGCCGGCGGCTTGAGTGGCGACTGCCAATACCTGTTCATTACGCAACGCGGCTTCCCGGGTGCGGGAAAGTGCCTGGTCCCGGCTACGCAATGCGTGGGCCATTTTGTAGATAAAAAAGGTCACCAAACCCGCTGAGAGGCCAAAGTTAAGCCACATACCCAATATGTGCAGGCTCAAGGGGCTGTCGCTATTAATATGACCCAATTGCGGGATTGGGTAGTAAGAGAACATTAAAGAGGTATACCCCGCCATAGCGCAGGCTGCAATGATCCAGGCGTGGCGCCAGGGCAGGGTGGCGGCGGCAATAGTAACCGGGACTAAGTAGTAGGTAATAAAAGGGTTGGTGGAGCCCCCGGAAAAGTAAAACAGCAGTGTAAGGCCTGCAATATCGGCCAGTAGGTGCAGTAGATACTCCAGGTGGGTAACGGCCCGTGGACGACCCAATCGCCACCAAGTGGCGATATTCAGTATGCCCATGGCTATCACCACGCTTACCACAGCAGTCACTGGTAAATCGAAGGCGAGCAATTCGACACCCACAATAATTGCCAGTAAAAAACCGGTCCAGGTAATACCGCGCACGATAGTGAGCCGCACTAAATTACGGTTGGGCGTAGAGAGCGGAAGTGGTAGAGCCGTTGGCATGATAAGCTTACTTAGTCCTGGTTTTTAGGCCATGAATAACAAACTTAATAAACAACGTCATGACGTAGGTGGCCCAGCCAGCAGAGGCCAGGATATTAAATAGCAGCATTTTAGGCGGCAACCAGGCACTGCCTAACAGGGCTTCCAGCATGATGTGAAAGAACATCGCCAGCAGCAGTGGTAGGGCTAAAATATGTATCCACATGTCGGTACGTCGTTTGCGAATATGGTAACGACCCAACAAATAGCGCAGCGGCCGATGCGCCCAACAGAACACCACGAGAGCACCAATCACTAACAAACTGGCGAGGGTAGGCTCCGTGCTGCCCATATGGGCTGACAGCGAAATTGACCAAGCCAGGCTTAGCCATAACACGCCTTCCAGACTGGCGATGACATCCGCATAACGTCGTACATTCTGCATAACAATCGGGTCCTTAACGTTAAAAGCGAGCTATCAACCCTAATCGTTAAGACGGGTTCATTAAGAAAAGCGCCATTATGATACGACACTTGGACAAATGTGTGGTGGTCGAAGAGTGGATTTATCCAATCGCGCAATTGCGTATACTGTCGCTATCATTTTTCCGACATCACTCCAGTACAGGACTCGCCGTGGATACTGTAACACTGACCCGCCCCGATGATTGGCATCTTCATTTACGCGATGGTGAAGCGTTAAAGGCGGTGGTAGGCCATACTGCCGCACAGATGGGGCGGGCCATTATTATGCCTAATCTAACCCCGCCGATCACCACAACCTCCCAGGCAATTGATTACCGTCAACGTATCCTAGACGCCTTACCTGCGGGCAGTACTTTTGAGCCCTTAATGGTGCTTTACCTTACCGATACCACGCCTCCCGAAGAGATTGAACGTGCAGCGCAGAGCGGCATCGTCAAAGCGGTCAAGCTTTACCCTGCGGGTGCCACTACAAATTCTGACTCCGGTGTGACCGACTTGGCTCATTGTGATGCCACCATTGCCAAGATGGTTGAAGTAGACATGCCCCTGTTAGTGCATGGCGAGGTCACTACCGCTGAGATTGATATTTTTGATCGCGAAGCAGTATTTATTGAAAACGTAATGAAGCCGTTGCTGGAGCGCCACCCAACGCTGAAAGTGGTGTTTGAACATATCACTACTCAGCAGGCAGCAGAGTTTGTCGCGCAAGCGCCAGACAACGTGGCCGCTACCATTACCGCCCATCACTTACTCTTCAATCGCAATAAAATGTTGGTCGGTGGTATTCGCCCTCACTACTACTGCTTGCCGATTCTCAAGCGTGAGCAGCATCGTCAGGCGCTTTTGAAAGCAGCCACCAGCGGTAGCCATAAGTTCTTTTTGGGCACCGATAGCGCGCCTCACTCTCAGGGTGCTAAAGAGTCAAGCTGCGGCTGTGCGGGTGCTTATACCGCCCCCGCCGCCATTGAACTTTACGCTACTGCTTTCGATGAAATGAATGCCTTGGATAAACTGGAAGCCTTTGCCAGCCTTAACGGGCCGCGCTTTTATGGCCTGACGCCTAACGCTGACACCATGACGCTAGAACGACGCGAATGGCGACTGCCAGAGAGCTACTCCTATGCCCAAGGCGAGGCGATTATTCCGCTATTGGCGGGCGAAACGCTTGGATGGGCCATTAAGAAGGCGTAGCCCTGAGGTACCAGCTAGCCTTGGCTAAGCTGCTTCAGCATTTGATCTACCATGCGCGATGAGTGGTCGGCAGCTACTTCCAAAAACTCATCAAAAGAGAGGTGGTTGTCGCCGCTGCCGGGAATGTCA
Source organism: Vreelandella indica (assembly GCF_037070225.1). Lineage (NCBI taxonomy): Bacteria > Pseudomonadati > Pseudomonadota > Gammaproteobacteria > Oceanospirillales > Halomonadaceae > Vreelandella > Vreelandella indica. The sequence goes on along the minus strand of NZ_JBANSO010000002.1, from coordinate 126,177 downwards.
GAGAGCGCGCGAATCACGACGAAAGGGCACTGATAGAGATAGCATGTCTGAGCAATCGCAGCGCCTTCCATCTCGACCGCCAGCATGGTGGGAAACTGGGCGCGGGTTGCTTCTACGCGCGCGGGATCGGCCATGAAAGCGTCTCCCGTGGCGATCAGTCCTTCGCGTACGTTGGCCTCACCTAATGATGCAATGGCGTTACGGGCAATGTCTCGTAGCGCCGTATCGGCCTGATAGGCGGCGGGCATCCCAGGTACTTGGCCCATCTCATAGCCAAATACGACGGCGTCAACATCATGATGGCGTACTTCATCAGAGATGATCACATCGCCAATCTTTAAATCGGTGGCAAATCCACCCGCCGAACCGGTATTAATAATGGCGTCGGGTTGGTGGCGCTCCAATAAAATAGCGGTGCCCACTGCCGCGTTGACTTTGCCAATCCCTGACTGCAAGACAATGACCTCAAGGCCGTAACGCGTGCCAGTATGAAAAACAAAGCCCGCATGCTCATAGCGTTCTGCATTATCTAACTGAGCTACCAAGGTGCTTACTTCCTGCGCCATTGCGCCAATAATACCAATACGTTGCACTGCGCCATGCTCCTGCATAAAAAAGGGGGGTATATGAATCAGGCGTGATCCTGGGGCGTCAAATCGTGCCATTCGGCGGCTTCAAGCGTATTTTCGAGCAGCGTTGCGACGGTCATGGGTCCCACGCCGCCCGGAACCGGGGTGATAAAGCTGGCGCGTTCAGCGGCGGCGGCGAAATCAAGGTCGCCTTTTAGCGTGCCATCTTCCTGGCGATTAATACCTACATCAATCACAACAGCCCCTGGCTTAATCCATTCCCCTTTAACGATGCCTGGCTTGCCGACGGCTACCACCACAATGTCAGCGCGGCTAACGTGGTCTTTAAGGTTCTGGGTAAAACGGTGGCATACGGTAGTGGTACAGCCCGCCAGCATCAGTTCAAGCGCCATAGGGCGGCCGACAATGTTAGAAGCGCCGACCACGGTGGCATCCAGGCCACGTAGCGCGATATCGCTTTGCGCCAGTAAGGTCATGATGCCTTTAGGGGTGCAAGGGCGTAGCGCAGGCATGCGCTGTGCTAAGCGACCAATGTTGTAAGGGTGAAAGCCATCAACATCTTTATCAGGACGAATACGCTCTAAAATAGGGCCGGCATCTAAGTGCTTGGGTAGTGGCAGTTGAACCAGTATGCCGTCTACGGCCGGGTCGCTGTTGAGCTGATCAACCAGCGTTTCTAAGTCATGCTGAGAGGTCGCAGTGGGCAGAGTATGCTGGAAGGAAAGAATGCCTGCCTGTTCACAGGCGCGGTGCTTATTACTGACGTAAACGTGAGAGGCGGGATCATCTCCTACCACAACTACGGCTAGGCCCGGTGCTCGTGCGCCTGCATCTTTACGTGCGGCAACCTTCTCGGCAACCTGTTGGCGAACAGTAGCAGCGATGGCTTTGCCATCGATTAGTTGGGCAGTCATGTAGAGAAATCCCTGTGGACGTGGAAAAGGGCTAGGCGGTGTCTCGAAGCCTTTTGACGTAATGGCTTTTAAGGCAGTACCTAGTGCTGCTAGCGCAGTTGGCTACGCTTTCTAAGGCGGCAATTTTCGCACGCTAGGGCACCCAGGCAAAGCGCCTTCACGAACAATCACTTTAATGGTTGACTTTAAAATTAAAAATAGTAATATATGCCTCGCTTGAGACGGACCAAGCGGTAGCGTCTAGGGTGATGAAAAATCGGGATGTAGCGCAGTCTGGTAGCGCGCCTGCTTTGGGAGCAGGATGTCGGGGGTTCGAATCCCTCCATCCCGACCACACCTAAACGTGAAAGGTAGTAGCTTGCTTTTTCAAGCTTTGGTTGTGGTCTAGTGCTCATCAGTATTCGTTATTTCTGAATGCTTTTTGTGCGCCCATAGCTCAACCGGATAGAGCAACGGCCTTCTAAGCCGTAGGTTGCGGGTTCGATTCCTGCTGGGCGTGCCACCTAATTTCAGTGGTAACAACCCGTCAGAGAATCATATCTTCAAGTGTGTAATACCTGTTTTTACGTAAGATTGTCTATGGTGGGTGTAGCTCAGGGGTAGAGCCCCGGATTGTGACTCCGGTGGTCGTGGGTTCAAATCCCATCATCCACCCCAGTGACAATATTTGCGTTTCCAGTTTTAGGTTGTGGTGGGTGTAGCTCAGTGGTAGAGCCCCGGATTGTGACTCCGGTGGTCGTGGGTTCAAGTCCCATCATCCACCCCATTACCCCGCATACTTCCTTCTTGTTATTTCCTCTTTTTTAGCGTTTACCTCCCAGCGATTATGCCCTTTTTAGGGATTTTTTCGTTTCTGAATTTTATATCGCTACGTTCTTGTTAACACGTTCCTGCTAGCGCGGCATTACTTTAATGCGATTGCCGACCATGTTGGTAAGCGGTTCAGGCATGCCGAGTAAATATCCTTGTGCATAGTCAATTCCCATCTGATGTAACGTATCCAATGTTGCCTGGGTTTCAACAAACTCAGCAATGGTCTTAACGCCCAGTGCTTTACCGACGGCATGAATCGCCTCAACCATTGCTCTATCAATCGGATCTTGATGCACATTGCGGATAAAATTACCGTCAATTTTTAGATAATCGACGGGTAGCTGCTTCAAGTAGCTGAAAGAGGAAAGCCCGGTGCCAAAATCATCCAATGCAAACCGGCAGCCGTAGCCTTTCAGGGTATGAATCAATGTTTTGACACGTGAGAGCTGTGCGATCGCGGTGCTTTCAGTGATTTCAAAACAGAGTGTGCCGTGAGGCAGATAGGCAGTGGACACCTGAGCAATAAGATCCTGACAAAATTCAGCGTCAGAAAGCGATGCCCCGGATAGATTGATGCCCCATAGGCTATGCGCTGACGGAACAGAGTGGCGGTTTTGATCCCCTAGCCAGGCCAGAGTATTGCGAATTACCCAACGATCAATGCGTCCCATAAAGTGGTAGCGCTCAGCGGCAGGTAAAAAACTTCCTGGGGCGATGAGTTCACCATGCTCTTCGAGCCGAAGTAATATCTCACGGTAGGCGGGGGCGTCAGCACAAATGGCTTTGATCGGTTGAGCAAAAAGGCGAAAAGCATCATTGTCCAGGCCATTTTGCAAGCGCTGAACCCACTGTAGCTCACCGTGCTTTTCCAATAAAAAATGATCATCAGGCTGATAGCAGTGGATACGATTGCGGCCTGCCTCTTTGGCGGCGTAGCACGCCGCATCAGAGGCGTGGAGTGCTTGGCTAAGCTGCATAGGCTGAGCAGCATGGAGTTCTACCAAGCCAATACTGACCCCAATCCCAAACGTATGCTCTTGCCAGGCAAAACGATAATTCTCTATATCGCTGCGTAGTGCCTCGGTAATCACTAGTGCTCTTTCTATCCCGCAATCTGGTAGCAGTAGGGCGAACTCATCGCCACCGAGACGCGCGGCAATATCGCTGCTGCGTACATGGGATTTCAGCTTTAATGATACTTGGCGCAACAGTTCGTCACCCGCAAGATGACCGCAGGTATCATTGACGATTTTGAACTGATCAAGATCCAGGTAGCACATCACGTGCTGGCCATCCTCCCGATTGAGAAGCGCTGTAAGTGCTGTTTCAAAGGCGCGCCGATTCAACAGGTCGGTTAGGTTGTCGTGGCTGACCTGATAGCTCAACTGTTCAGTAAGCTGGCGTGTGAGGCTAACATCTTGAAAAACCACAACAGCGCCCAGGGTAATGCCGCTGCGTGAACGAATGGGTGAGGCGCTGTGCTGGATGGGGGTATGCGTGCCGTCATGGTGGACGAGCATGCAATGTTCGGTTGATTGCACTGGCGTTAGCTGTGTCAGTACTTGCCGGGCTGGATTACTTATGGAGTCGCCGCTGATTTCCTCAAGTAGTTGGTAAACCACATGAATAGGTTTATCCATGGCCTCTTCAAGGGTCCAGCCGGTCAGTCGCTTGGCTTCCGCATTGATAAACGTGACATTGCCGCTGGCATCACAGGTAATTACGCCATCTCCGATGGAGGCTAGAGTGGTGCGAGCAAGATCACGTTCGCGATTTAACTGCTCTTGAAGCTGTCTGCGCTCGGTGATGTCGCGCACCATGCCAGAGCGCTCTGATGCGGAGCCGCTGGCGCCTTCGCTCACCTGTATTTCGAGATAACGCACTCGCTTATCGGCTGTACGTCGTTTGATTTCATGGCGTGCACCGGGTGTCAGCTTGAAGTTCGGTAGCAGCGTGGAAACGGGTTGGCCGATGAGAGTGGCGGCGTCGACATTAAAGAGCATCTCAGCGCCGGGGTTAAGGCTTGTCAGCGAGCCGTCTGCTTGCCAGGTGATTACTCCATCGCGCAGGTTACGCAGCATCACGCGGGTGTGGCCGAGGGCGGTTTCAAGGGCCGCTGTTACCCGATTATAGCTGGCCGCTATTTCGCCCACTTCAGTAAACGGGTCGGCTTCAATTCGCCGGCGAATATCGCCTTGCTGTTCGTGCTGGCGCATATGTTCGAGTAGCTGGTTCAGCTCATTATTGGCGCCATGCTCGGCTAAATTAAGACCCATTTTTTCAGCTTCAGGCGAGACCCTTAAGGGCAGAAAGCGACGAGTGATACGAAATAGCAGCCATGCGCTGCCAAAGCTCCAGATGCCACAAACGACAACACCAAGAAGCTGAATGCCGAATTGAGCGGGTCGGGACAGGCCACTATCCAGCATTGTCATATCCGCCACCCAGGGTAGTGCGAGTGTGCCCCAAATGCCTGATACTAAATGGGCAGGTATGGCGCATACGGCGTCATCAATACGCTTACTCAGCAGCCATTCGCTGGTCAGTACCATTAGCACGCCGCTAACCGCCCCCAAGCCAAATGCTGCTGGGAGCGAGATCACATGCGCACTGGCGGTGACGGCGACTAGACCAGCAATGGCGCCATTAATTGCGTACATCACATCGGCGTAACGACGTGTGCGCATTCCCATGAGCATGCCGGAAAGGATGCCGCCAACGGCTCCAAGCACGGTATTAGCCAATATGCCGGGTATCTGGTCAGTAACAGCCAAGGTGCTACCGCCGTTAAAGCCGAACCAGCCTAATATCATAAACAGCGCGCCAAGCATCGCGAGTGGAAGGTTGCCAGAGGGAAAAGCGGTAGGAGGCTTGTCGTGTGCGAAACGACCACTGCGGGGGCCGATGCAGAGTACTGCTGCCAGCGCTACCCAGCCACCTACACTGTGAACCACTGTGGAGCCGGCAAAATCAACAAACCCTAGAGCCCCTAACCAGCCTGCGGCACCACCTAGTAGCCCGCCCCAAGCCCAGTGGCCGAATACGGGGTAGATGATTAACGCGATCCAGAGCGCCGTCCAGATATATGCCAGAAAGGGCATGCGTTCCGCCACCGCACCCGACACAATGGTCGCGGCGGTCGCGCAGAACATTGCCTGGAAGATGAATACCGTAATCACCCAGCTGCCCGAAGCGTCTAACTGCCAGCCGAATAACGTTGTACCTACAACACCGCCCAACGAATCACCAAACATGATGCCGAATCCGATGAGCCAAAAAACACTGACGGCAATCGCAAAGTCCGCTACGTTTTTCATAGCAACATTAATCGCGTTCTTGGTACGCGTTGTGCCAGCCTCTAAGCATAGAAAACCAGCTTGCATCACAAATACCAGAGCGGCTGCCCAGAGTACCCAGAGCGTATCGATCAGCGAGCTATCCAGATTTAGCGTGGCAGGCATGGTGTTTTCCTTTGTCACTAGTACGAGGGCATCTTTTGGTGCGAGCGCTTCTTTTTGGTGCTTTATGTGTTTTTCGCAGAGGAGGAGAGGCCGTTACGACGTCGTCAATTGCATACCGTTCAGGTTACCTAATAGAAACTAAGCAATTGTTATGCCGCTAATAGTGTTGTCTTCCTTTTTAGCTCGCTATGGAGCATTAATTACTTATTTTTGGCTCTAAAACAGCGTTTTCTACTATATTAATGCAGTTGGTTTGGTGATATTTTTCAAATAGTTATTAATTACCAATCATGGTGCTGAATCGACAGCGGGGAGTGCATCAACATGGCGCGTCAAACGGTAGTTTTAGGAGCAGGGATGGTAGGTGTCAGCATTGCCTGGCATCTGCGTCAGCGCGGTCATGAGGTCACCGTGGTAGACCGCCTCCAGCCTGGTCGAGAAACCTCGTTTGGCAATGCAGGCATTATTCAGCGTGAAGCCGTTAGGCCTTACCCATTTCCACGGGATGTTAAAACGCTCTTGAGCGTATTGCCTAATCGCCGGGTTGATATTCGCTATCGTCCTGCGGGCATGGTGAATGCCGCTTCTCCGCTGTTGCGCTACTGGATGAATTCAGCGCCGAAGGCTTACCAGAAAATCGTGCCGGAATATGCATCTTTGATTCAGCAGTCACTGAAGACTCATGGCCCGATGATTGAGGCTGCCGGAGCGGAACACTTAGTGCGCAGGCAGGGATGGCTTGAGCTTTACCGTACCCCTGAAAAGTTGGCCGCACGGTTAAAAGATGCCGAAGAGGCGCGCCGTCTTTATGGTGTTCAATTTGAGCAACTGGATCGGGCTGCGCTGATGGAGAAAGAGCCTTCTCTTAGCGAACATATTATTGGCGCAATTCACTGGCTCGACCCTTGGACCGTGGCCGACCCCGGTGCGCTGGTCGCGGCTTATGCCCAAGCATTCAGCAATGATGGCGGGCGCATTCTGCAGGCGGATATCACCTCGGTTCAGCAGGTGGGTGGCCGGTGGCAGGTAAGTACTGCCGCTGAAACGTTAGAAGCAGACGACGTCGTGGTGGCGCTAGGGCCTTGGGCGGGTAGCTGGCTGAAGGAGCTTGGCTACCATTTCCCTACCTTTGTGAAGCGTGGCTATCACATGCACTACGCCCCACAAGCAGAGGCCAAGCTAAATTACTGGGTCATGGATGCTGAAATTGGCTACCTGCTGGCGCCGATGAATGCGGGTATCCGCTTGACCACCGGGGCAGAGTTAGACCGCCTTGATGCCCCCGCCGACGTTAACCAACTGGGCGCGGCAGAGAAAGTGGCGCGCAGTGTGTTTCCGTTAGGGGAGCGCCGCGATGAAGCCCCTTGGAAAGGTGCGCGGCCGTGCCTGCCCGATATGAAGCCAGTGATTGGCCCAGCGCCACGCCACCCAGGTTTATGGCTCGCCTTTGGGCATGGGCATCAAGGGTTTACTCTTGGTCCTGCAACGGGTCATTTGCTGGCAGATATGATGGAAGGGCAGCCTACCGCAATTGATATGAAGCCGTTTCGCGCTGACAGGTTTTGAACGGGCGCTATATTCGTTAATGATTCGGCGAGTTAAGCCGATAGTAGTAGATGCTGGCATTAGTAATAGTGACGATATCTTTGCGCGTGATCTAATGCTTTGCTAGTTTGTAAGTACATTTGCATACCATTAGGTGAAAATATGGATGTAGGCATCAGCAGTTCAGTCAGTGCCTCGCTTTATATGAATCAGGCGCAAACAGCCGAACAGGCGCAGATGCAGGTGTTCAAAGAAGCCTTGGACACCCAGGCTGAGCAGGTGACGGAAGTTTTAGCCTCTGCCAACACCGGTGCACAACCGGACTTGGCCAAAGAAGGCAGCGTCGGTACTCAGGTGAACACCTACGCATAACGCCTAGAAGCAGCATCTCGTTGCATGCTTCGTTAAAAACGCTGAATTCGTCAGCGTTTTTTTTGGCCTCTCCAATTGCTTAGTCACTCATAAAGCCAGCCGCGACAAAAGCGGTCTCCAGGCGTTACAATTGTCTCAATGGACATTGCTCACCGCGTGCTAATCAATCACTGGAAAGCGGCGCGGAGTAAACATTTTCAAAGAGGCACAATGAAAGAGACTCAGTTAGCCCATGAGGCGGGGCTTAGACGCACCTTTGCGATCATTTCGCACCCTGACGCTGGTAAAACCACCATTACTGAAAAGATGCTGCTGTTTGGCAACGCCATCCAGTTGGCCGGTTCGGTCAAGAGCAAGCGTAACGATCGGCACGCAACGTCGGATTGGATGAAAATGGAGCAGGAGCGGGGTATCTCTGTCACTACCTCGGTAATGCAGTTCCCCTATGGCGGGCGCATCGTCAACCTGCTGGATACACCTGGCCACGAAGACTTCTCCGAAGATACCTACCGTACGCTTACAGCGGTAGACTCTGCCTTGATGGTGATCGACGGCGCAAAGGGCGTCGAGGATCGTACTATCAAGTTGATGGAGGTATGTCGTCTGCGTACAACGCCGATTCTGACCTTTATCAATAAAATGGATCGTGATATCCGTGACCCCATTGAAGTAATGGATGAGGTCGAAACGGTACTCAATATTCAATGTGCGCCGATGACCTGGCCGATTGGCATGGGGCGTCACTTTAAGGGCGTTTATCACCTCTATAACGATGTGGTTCACCTCTACACCCAGGGGCAGGGTAGCCGAATCCCTGAAGACAAGCGTATTGAGGGCCTGGATAATCCCGAGGTCGATGCTGTGCTCGGGGAAGAGCAGGCGGAAGAGCTGCGCATGGAAGTGGAGCTGGTGCGCGGTGCATCCCATGAGTTTGATCTGGACGCCTATCGCCGTGGTGAGCTTTCGCCGGTCTATTTCGGTACTGCAATGGGTAACTTCGGCGTGCGCGAAATGCTAGACGGCTTTGTCGAATACGCGCCGCCGCCCCAGGCCCATGAAACCGATACCCGGGTCGTCACTTCTGATGATGATCGCTTCACCGGTTTTGTGTTTAAAATCCAGGCCAACATGGATCCCAATCATCGCGATCGTATCGCCTTTTTGCGGGTCTGCTCAGGCAAGTACGAAAAGAACATGAAAATGCGCCATGTGCGTATTGGCAAAGACGTCAAAATTGCCGATGCGTTGACGTTTATGGCCTCTGACCGCTCGCAGGTCGAAGAAGCGTGGCCCGGCGACATTATCGGCCTGCACAACCACGGTACCATTCAGATCGGCGATACTTTTACCGTCGGTGAAGATATGCGCTTTACCGGTATACCGCACTTTGCGCCAGAACTCTTTAAGCGCGTGCGGTTAAAAGACCCGCTCAAGATGAAGGCGTTGCAAAAAGGCTTGCAGCAACTTTCTGAAGAGGGTGCTACCCAGGTCTTTATGCCGATGGACAATAATGACCTGATTCTTGGCGCCGTGGGTACCCTGCAGTTCGATGTGGTCGCTCATCGCCTGAAAGAGGAGTATAAGGTCGACTGCTTGTACGAAGGCGTCAATGTGCAGACTGCCCGCTGGGTCTACTGTGAGGATGCTAAAAAACTCGAAGAGTTTAAGCGTAAAGCCAGCGCTAATCTGGCGATTGATGGCGGTGGCTATCTCACTTATATCGCGCCGACTCGGGTTAACCTGCAGATGACCCAGGAGCGCTGGCCGGACATTCGCTTCCAACCCACCCGCGAACACTAAGTTTTGTATGTTAATCGACGCGCACTGCCATCTCGACTTTTCTGAGTTCGATCATGATCGAACTGAGGTGTTTGAGGCTGCCAAGGCGGTGGGTGTGGCGCGCTTTGTGGTGCCGGGTACAACCCGGGCCCGCTGGCAACAGGTGCTGGCGCTGGGCGAGCGGGATGACACCTCGGTTTGTCTGGGGCTTCATCCGCACTTTATGCAACAGCATCAAGAGGCCGACATCGAGGCGCTCGACCAATCGCTGAGCGAGCACCCTGAGGCCGTTGCGTTGGGCGAGTGTGGCATTGATGGCCGCTTTAGCGACACGCTGGACGCGCAGTGGCATTACTTTGATGCTCAATTGAGGCTCGCTAAGCACCACTCACTGCCGGTAGTGGTGCACTGCGTCCATGCTAACGATAAGGTCGCCAAGCGACTTCGCCAACTTGCGCTACCTCAAGCTGGGTTAATTCACGCTTTCTCAGGCTCTATTGAGCAGGCGACGAAGTTTCTCGATTTAGGTTTCAAACTGGGATTGGGCGGCGCGGTAACTTATGAGCGTGCCAAACGGTTGCAGCGAACCGTTAAGGCACTGCCGGATGACGCTTTTGTGCTTGAAACCGACAGCCCTGATATGCCGCTAAGCGGCTACCAGGGCAAGCGTAATGAACCGTGCCGGGTAGCGGAAGTATGTAGTGTGGTGGCTGCCCTACGCGGGCAAACGGCGGAACAGGTAGCGACCATAAGCAGCCATAACGCCACGACGCTGTTTGGCTTACCTCACGCTTAGAAGGCGGAAAGGCTAGTTATTAAGGCCAACCGCCAGCTGTTCGGGGTCAACTCGCTCAATCGTATAGGGTAATGGTAGTAAAGTGGCTGGCGCCCCTGCGAGAAATACGGGCACTGTTTCTTCCACGACCTTGGTACTCATTACTGCAAGCAGCTCGACGCCGCCTTGCTCGTTAAAGGCGCTGACCACGACTTCGCCCACCGCTTTATCGTCACCGTTCGTCAGGCTGGCGCCTACCTCGGGTAGCGCTTCGGATAGTGCTTGCGCCTCTACGCTAATATGCATCAGACGCTTTTTAACCTGACCGCGAAAGTGGGCGCGGGCGACGACTTCCTGGCCGGTATAGCAGCCTTTCTTGAAGCTAATCCCGCCCAACGCTTCCCAGTTAAGCATTTGCGGTAAAAAGTGATCCTTCTGGGCGTCGGTTAGCCACGCTAAGCCACTGCGAATATCCTCAAGCTGCCATGCGTTACGACCTTCATCGTCGTCCTGAATCAATATTTCATCGCCATCGATATCGTGATCGAAACACAATAGCCATCTCGGGGTCTTACCGGGGTAACGCAACGCGCAGAGCTGATCATTGTTGGTGTGAGTGCCAACCTGTTCAGGAAAATTCTGCTTAGAAAAGTTCAGGCCAAGTTGATCAGCAAGTGATTTCGCATTGTCGCCAGCGCCGATGAACGTAAGGTTAGGCAGTGCCGTCAGTTCGGCCTTATAGAAGGCGGCGAACTTTTTAAGATGGTTGGCTAAACTATCTAACAGGGTGCTGCTTAGTAGCAGCCGAAAATGGTTTTCCCCCATGCGCAGCAACTGAGCATTGGCTAACATGCGGCCCTTAGGTGTGCAAAAACAGGTCAGCGGCGCAAAGTATCCATCGGCTAGGCTGACTTGGGCGCTAGTCTGGCCTTGAAGGAACTTTTCTGCATCGGCGCCTTTCACATCCAGCGCGGCTAAGTGAGTAAGGCGGACGCTGCCAAGAGCGGAAGTGCGTGAGGTAACGGTCGCCATAAAAACTCCTGATCAAAGTGGTGATTTGTCAGCCATTCTAAGCTTGCGGACAAATGAGTGTGCACGTATTACTCTTAAGTGCGGGCAGTCAGCATTAATTGCAAGGCACTATTAGCGTGCTAGACTCTTTCCCTCGTAGGAGTCTTGCATAGGCCAATAGGCAGGGAAATGGTATGGCGCAGCAATCATTAACATTCCAAGGTGTTAAATCGGTCGAGCAGGTTAACAAAATTACCACAGCACTCATGATGCTGGACGGCGTTGACAGCGCCGAGGTGGGCCGCCATGGGGCTGATGTCGATGGACGTGCAAAGCGTGAAGCGCTGATTAACGCCATTGAAAAACTCAAGCTAGGCATCAAGGTATCCTAATGCACATACCTATTACCGTCATTAGTGAGCGCAACCATGCCTTTAGGCAGCGTGTTGAAGTCGATGGTCTGGAAGATTTGTATGCCGATGTACCGCCAGTGGTTGGTGGCGAGGGCAGTGCCCCTGATCCGCACGACTATTTCGATATCGCCTTGGGCACGTGTAAAGCAATTACCGTGCAAATGTACGCCAAGCGTAAGGGATGGCCACTTGAAGGAGTGACCGTCACTGTGCAACGCGATGATGGTCAGGAACGAAAAGGTATTTACAGACTGGGTGTCGCTTTAACACTGCACGGCATTAATGACCCTGAGCAGCGCGCCAGGCTAGAAGAAATCAGCCATCGTTGTCCCATTCAGCGTTTGATGACCGAGTCCACGGTTGAGATAGAGACACGTCTTGTTTAGTTACCCTTAAAATAGTTTTCCTTTTTGGAGCATCGATGAGCAAAGCCTTTCGATTACAGTCAAAATTTCAGCCTGCCGGTGACCAGCCCGCCGCCATTAAAGGGCTGATTGGTGGCCTGGAATCAGGGCTTGCCCATCAAACGCTGCTAGGCGTTACCGGCTCGGGCAAAACTTTCACCATGGCCAACATCGTCGAACAGCAGCAGCGCCCGACCATTGTAATGGCGCCTAACAAAACCCTTGCTGCCCAGCTTTACGGTGAGTTCAAGGCGTTTTTCCCGGATAACGCGGTAGAGTATTTCGTTTCCTACTACGACTACTATCAGCCGGAAGCCTATGTGCCTTCGTCTGATACGTTTATCGAGAAAGATGCCTCCATCAATGATCACATTGAGCAGATGCGCCTCTCGGCCACTAAGGCACTGCTGGAGCGCCGGGATGCGCTGATTGTGGTGTCGGTGTCAGCCATTTACGGTTTGGGTGACCCGGATCAGTATCTAAAGATGCGCCTCCATTTTACCCGTGGTGAACTGATCGACCAGCGCGCCTTCCTGCGTCGCCTGGCCGAGCTGCAATACACCCGTAATGATATGGACTTTCGGCGCGGCACCTACCGGGTGCGTGGTGATGTGATCGATATCTTCCCCGCTGACTCCGATGAAGAGGCGGTGCGCGTGGAGCTGTTCGATAGCGAGATCGATACGATTCGGTTGTTCGACCCGTTGACCGGTGCCGTTAAGGGCGAGGTGCCGCGTATGACCATCTACCCTAAATCGCACTACGTGACGCCGCGGGAAACCATCCTAAGCGCCATTGATGCCATTAAAGAAGAGCTCAAACAGCGTCTTGAGTGGATGCGCAAGCATGAGCGCCTAGTCGAAGCGCAACGACTAGAGCAGCGCACGCTTTATGACATTGAAATGATGCTGGAATTGGGCTATTGCAACGGTATTGAAAACTACTCCCGCTATCTATCAGGGCGTGCGCCCGGCGAGCCACCGCCGACATTTTTTGATTACCTGCCCGATGATGCACTGCTGTTTATTGATGAGTCGCATGTCAGCGTGCCCCAAGTGGGCGGCATGTATAAAGGTGACCGTTCGCGCAAAGAAACATTGGTGGAGTACGGTTTTCGGCTGCCTTCAGCGCTTGATAACCGACCCATGAAGTTTGAGGAGTGGGAGGCGATTTCCCCGCAGACTATCTTTGTCTCCGCCACCCCTGGGCGCTATGAGGGCGAACACGCCAGTCAAATCGTTGAGCAAGTGGTACGGCCTACCGGTCTGTTGGACCCTGAAATCGAGGTGCGCCCGGCCAGCACCCAGGTAGATGATTTGCTCTCAGAAATTGGTCTGCGTACCGCCGTAGGTGAGCGGGTACTGGTCACTACGTTAACCAAACGCATGGCGGAGGACCTGACCGAGTACTTTGACGAGCACGGTATAAGGGTTCGTTACCTGCACTCGGATATCGATACCGTTGAGCGTGTCGAGATCATACGCGACCTACGTTTGGGTAAGTTTGATGTGCTGGTGGGCATTAACCTGTTGCGTGAAGGGTTGGATATTCCCGAAGTCTCGCTGGTAGCTATTTTAGACGCCGATAAAGAGGGCTTTTTACGTGCGGAGCGCTCGCTGATACAGACCATTGGCCGGGCTGCCCGTAACGCGCACGGCAAGGCGATTCTGTATGGCGACCGCATTACTGACTCGATGCGCAAAGCCATTGATGAAACCGAGCGTCGGCGAGCGAAGCAGACTGAGCACAATCTAGAGCATGGCATTACGCCGACGACGATAACGCGCTCGGTGTCCGATATTCTGGAAGCCGCCCAAGCACCGGGCAAAAAGAACAGCCGTCGGCGCGGCAGTGAACGCAAAGTGGCGGAAAGCGCCGCTGAATATGATGTGTCCACCATGAATAAGCATGATCTGCTGGGCGCGATCAGCAAGCTTGAGGATGCCATGTTCGAAGCAGCGCAAAACCTGGAGTTTGAAGAGGCGGCGCGGCTACGCGATCAGCTCCATCAAATGAAAGAAAAACAGCTGGCGCTGGGCTAGCGGTATGCCAGAAGGGCCAGAGATTCGTCGGGCGGCCGATCGTGTTCAGCAGCAGATAGGCGGGCGGGTAATTGACAAAGCTTGGTTCGCCTTTCCCGAGCTTTCCAGCCAAGCAGACTCTTTCACTGGTGTTCAGGTGTCCCGGGTAGAGACGCGTGGCAAAGCAATGCTGATCCGGTTTGCTGATGAGCGGGTGCTTTATTCACATAATCAACTCTATGGGGTTTGGAAGCTGCATAGCGAGGATAAACCTCCCGCCACAAAGCGCACGTTACGCGTTCGTTTGACGGCAGAAGGGCGCTGCGCAAGTCTTTACAGCGCTTCCGATATCTCGCTTTTGCATCGCGATAATCTCGCCGAGCACCCATTTTTGGCCCGTTTAGGGCCTGATTTATTGAGCCAGGATGTAACCCCCGCCGATGTTCTGCAGCGGTTAACTCTCAAGCAGTTTCACCGGCGAAGTTTGGGCGCACTGTTGCTCGATCAAGGATTAGTGGCAGGGCTCGGCAATTATCTGCGCTCTGAAATCTTATTCTTTACCCAGTTGCCAGCCAGCGCTCGGCCGGTAGATCTCACCACCCATCAACAACAATCGCTTGCGCACGCTATTATCGAAACAACTCGGCAAGCGTACCAAACCGCAGGCGTGACTAATCGAGAGGCCTGGATTGAACAGGCTAAAGCAGCCGGTGAGTCACGTAGGCAGTGGCGTTTTGCGGTGTTCGATCGCGCTGGTCTTGAGTGCCACCGCTGTGGTGCGGTGATCGAGCGCCGGATGGTGGGATCGCGAAGGCTCTACTATTGCCCGCATTGCCAAGGCAGTTAATAGCTTCGATGAGTCAATACCGCGCTTTATTGAGTATTTATACCGTTATCTTGATTGCTGCTAGCAATAACTAAAGTACTAATTTCTGAACCCAAGACGCTACCAAGGAGTGCTGCTGCCGACAGGGCAATACGGTATACTGGCGTCACGCTAAGACGGCACTTGCGCCGATACGCAAGAATGCCGCTGACTAGACGATAACCTAGGAGCTGTTAGTCCATGACCGTGATTCGCCAGGACGACGTTATTCAAAGCGTTGCCGATGCTCTGCAGTACATCTCTTACTATCATCCTAAAGATTTTATTGACGCCATGGCGGCCGCCTACGAGCGTGAAGAGAACCCCGCTGCTAAAGACGCTATTGCGCAAATTCTGATTAACTCGCGTATGTGCGCCACCGGGCATCGCCCGATTTGCCAGGACACCGGCATCGTCACCGTGTTTGTTCACGTGGGTATGAACGTTACCTGGGAAGCGGACATGAGCCTTGACGACATGGTCAACGAAGGTGTTCGTCGCGCTTATTTACTGCCCGATAATGTCCTACGTGCCTCGGTGCTAGCGGATCCTGACGGCAAGCGGGCCAACACCAAAGACAACACGCCGGCCATTATTCACCACCAAATTGTGCCTGGCGACACTGTCGATATTCACGTGGCTGCGAAGGGCGGTGGTAGTGAAGCCAAGTCTAAATTTGCCATGCTTAATCCTTCCGACAGCGTCGTCGATTGGGTAATGGAACAGCTGCCGAAGATGGGCGCAGGCTGGTGTCCGCCCGGTATGCTGGGCATTGGCATCGGCGGCACCGCTGAAAAAGCGATGATGATTGCCAAAGAAGCGCTACTGGATCCCATCGATATTCAGGATTTACAGGCCCGCGGGCCCAGTAATCGCGCCGAAGAGATACGCCTAGAACTGTTTGATAAGGTCAACAAAAGCGGCATCGGTGCTCAAGGGTTAGGCGGCTTAACCACCGTGCTGGATATTAAAGTAAAAGACTATCCGACCCATGCCGCCAATAAGCCTGTAGCGATTATTCCCAATTGCGCAGCAACCCGTCATGCCCACTTCACCTTGGATGGTTCAGGCCCTGCGGCGTTAAAAGCACCGAAGCTTGAGGACTGGCCGGAAATCACTCGCGAAGCAGGCGATAACGTCAAGCGGGTCAATCTTGACACCGTAACGCCCGCTGAGGTCAAAACCTGGCAGCCAGGCGATACGCTACTGCTGAACGGCAAGCTGTTAACCGGCCGTGACGCTGCTCATAAGCGTATGGTGGATATGTTAGCCAAAGGTGAGCCGCTACCTGTAGATATGAAAGGGCGCTTCATTTATTACGTGGGCCCGGTTGATCCAATCGGTGATGAGGTAGTGGGGCCCGCAGGCCCAACGACTGCCACGCGAATGGATAAATTTACCCGCACCATGCTAGAAGATACTGGCCTGTTAGGTATGGTAGGAAAAGCAGAGCGTGGCCAAACCGCCATTGACGCGATTCGTGACAATGAGGCGGTGTACTTAATGGCGGTAGGGGGCTCAGCTTATTTGGTCGCGCAAGCGATTAAAAAATCCCGAGTCGTCGGCTTTGAAGATTTAGGCATGGAAGCGATCTACGAATTTGAGGTCGAAGATATGCCGGTGACGGTTGCTGTTGATAGTCTGGGCACATCAGTGCATCAAACCGGGCCTGCGAAGTGGAAAGAGATTATCGCTCAGTCGGCGTAACAGAATGATAAGATTGATTAGGCTTTGAACGCTTAGGTTTTTAAGCGCATAAGGGCCTCGCTGACGGCGAGGCCCTTGCTTTTATGAGGACGTGGCTATGACCTCCTGGTTGCTAGGGACCAGCATCTTATTGATACACTTATTGGGTATCGTTTCGGCCATTATGGCGTTAATGTCCAGTCGCACCTCTCAAGGGGCTGTGGCATGGATCATATCGTTGCTTACGTTTCCCTATGTCGCGCTTCCTGCTTACTGGTTCTTTGGACGACCAAGATTTTATGGCTATGTGTCTGCTCGGGGGCAGCGTGACACTGTGCTACGCCGTGTGCTGGTACGTTACCGTGCCAATGTAGAGCCTTTTGTGGCACCCTCGAGTAATGCGGATATTCAAGCGGTTGAGCAGCTTGCCATGATGCCCTTAACCCATGGTAATCACGCCACGTTATTAATCGACGGCCCCGCGACCTTTGAAAGCCTTTTTGATGGCATTGATCGTGCCGAACAGTATGTATTGATACAGTTTTTTATTGTTCGCAGCGATGCCCTGGGGCAGCGCTTGAAACAGCATTTACAACGCGCTGCCCAGCGTGGCGTGCGTGTCTATTTCCTCTACGATGAGGTAGGAAGTCGTCAATTAAACGATGGTTACCTAAATGATTTAATCAGCGATGGGGTGGCCGTCAGTGCTTTTCGCTCATCAAGGGGCTTCAAACACCGCTTTCAGCTTAACTTCCGGAATCATCGCAAAGTAACAGTCATTGATGGCAAAGAGGGTTGGATAGGGGGCTTTAATATTGGGGTTGAATATTTAGGCGAAGATCCTCGGCATGGCCCCTGGCGTGACACCCACCTAAAGCTTGAAGGACCCAGTGTCTTAGGCCTGCAAGAAGCGTTTTGGGAAGATTGGCACTGGGCTACCGATGAGGTGATTAGCCTGAACTGGATGGCTGAAACGTCTTCTTCAACTGATCATCATGTTGTTATTGTGCCCTCTGGGCCTGCAGATCGTCAGGATACTGCCAGCCTGCTGGTACAACAGGTTATTCATAGCGCAAAACAGCGCCTATGGGTGACCAGTCCTTACTTTGTTCCTGACCAAGGGGTTCAGGATGCACTGCGACTTGCAGCCATGCGCGGGGTAGATGTACGCGTCATGATTCCCGAACGACCAGATCACTTATTGGTTTTCCTATCCGCCTTCTCGTTTTTACCGGATATGTTAAGAGCAGGTGTAAAAATATACCGTTATCTTCCTGGGTTTTTACATCAAAAAGTAATGCTTGTAGATAGCAGTGCAGCCACGGTTGGCACTGTAAATCTGGATAACCGTTCATTTCGGTTAAATTTTGAAATAACTGCTTTTATTCCAAACCAAGACTTTGCTGCCAGCGTGGAAAGTATGCTGGAAAATGACTTTTCACAATGCCGCCGGGTCAGCATTGATGAAATCAACCAGCGCTCAATGTGGATGAAAGTCGTATCACGTGCTGCCTATTTAATGGCGCCCGTCCAATAGACCGCAAAATAGGAAAACAATATGCGTGCACAAAGGGTGAGACAAGGAGTCCCGGGGTGAATCTCGAAACAAAATGGCTAGAAGATTTCGTAGCACTCGCCAGCACACGCAGCTTCTCTGCGTCAGCACGACAGCGCCACGTAACGCAGCCTGCATTTAGTCGTCGCATTCGTGCACTGGAGCAGGCTGTGGATGTCACTCTTGTCGATCGATCAACTACCCCTGTTGGGCTAACACCGGAAGGGCAGCTGTTTTTGGTTACCGCCCGTAATTTGGTCGAACAGTTAAACGAATCGCTTAGTCATTTGCGCGGCCTTTCGATTGCCAATGAAGCGTTGGATATCGTCGCCGCTCACTCCCTGGCATTAAGCTTTTATCCGCCCTGGATCTCCCGTTTACAACAGGGCTTAGGCGAATTGCCGACACGCCTAGTGGCAATGAACGTAGGTGAGGCGATACATGTGCTACGTGAAGGCAATTGCGATTTAATGCTGGCTTATTACGATCCCTTTGCCACCATGCAGCTCGATGCCGAAGTGTTTCCCTCCTTCTCGATCGGTAAGGTCAATATGCTGCCTGTCTCGCTGCCGGATGCACAGGGAAAAGCCAAATTTTCCCTTCAGCATGACACTTCCATCCCTTACCTTTCCTATACGCAGGGTGCATTTTTGGGGCGCAGTGTGCGTATGCTGCTGAAGAATGATCCGCTACGTATGAAGCTGCGTACCGTGTATGAAACGGCCATGGCCGAAGGCCTGAAAGGGATGGTGCTGCAAGGGGTAGGCGTTGCCTGGATACCGGATTTCTGTATTCGTGAGGAATTGAAAAGCGGCCGCTTGGTCAGGGCGGGCGACCCGAGCTGGGACATTCCCTTAGAAATTCGCTTATACCGCTGCTCAATGGTGCATAAGCCCGGCGTGGAGCGTTTATGGCGGCAAATGATGAAATTACCCAGGGATTTCCTGCAAGCATGAACGTCCCAAGCGATTGCCGCCCTAATTCCTGGAATTTCTAGCTGCTTCCAAAATCGGCAGGCAGGCCTAGAAAATTCTGAATAATAAAAAAGTGGTCTTCAAACAGGCTCTCAGGTTCAAGGTCTGCAAGTGCTACCCAGCGCGCATGATCTCCCCCTTTAACAGGTTTTAAGCGAGGCAGCTGTTGGTCTGGGCGCAACGCAAAGTAGAAAGCTTCTGCCAAAGTGCGCCCCCGCCAACTGCGGTGGGGTTCATCAAACAGACGCTGGCCACGCAGTGACCCCTTAAGCACAGGCTCGGGGACTTTTAATCGCAACCGTTCGCGCAGTTCACGCAAACAGGCATCGAGTAAACGCTCATGAGGGTTAATAAATCCGCCTGGCAGGGCGTAAAGCCCTTTACCCGGTGCCGCCATACGCCGTACCAGCAATACATGACCCGACTGCACCACGACAGCATTTACTGTGACAAAAATAGGCGGGTAGGGGGCATGAGCCCACGCCTGACGGTATTGATCCAATAACTGCTGCTCTTCCAACAGGCGCTTATAGGCGCTGACGTGGCAAAACTTCTTTACACTTTCGACAACGCCAGGGGGCAGGTCGTGGTAAGCCCCCGTACTTAAGTAGTCATCGGTGGAGCTGGGCGAACGGAACAGGCGCTCTCGAATTTGACTCGCTGAAATCCCTTCTACCGACGGCACGCTGACCGACTCCCATTGAGGGAATAGCGACAGGTAGTAGCTAGACTGCCCGCGGCTGGCTCCAATCAAACCAATGCGTGGTAGGCGGGCATTGGCAGGGGCGGCTAAATCACGCACTTTGCGCTGAACATCGCGCACCCAGACATCATCATTGTAGAGTGCGTCCAGTAGCGGGGTAATCTCTAAGCGTCGATTATCAGCCTCATCAAACCCTGAGCGGAGCATGGTTTGACGTTCGTCAAATCGCCACGGGTTACGCAATGAGCGTGCTTGCCACGCAGACCCCACCAGTACAATCACTTGCCGCGCGCGTTTTAGTGCTTCTCGAATAATCGCCAAGTGGCCAAGGTGAGGCGGTTGAAAGCGACCAATAAACACCAAACAGTCGAAATCGCAGGCGGTTGTAGAGCGCGCAATATCGGTGGCCATCCAAGCTTCCTTTTGGTTTGGTGATATTAGGGGGTCAACGTACCAGAAAACTGCGCTAAACGCTGTGGTTAGGTATGCTAGAAAAAATAGGCTATTGATTACGTTTAAAATTGGCCTTAGTACCAACGACACAGGGAGTGGATATGATAAAACGTGCGGCTAATTTTTGGTGGAAAGTCACCCAAGACGCCACCGCATTATGGCTGGAACGTAATGCGTTTAGCTATGCGGCTTCGCTCGCGTTTTATACGCTTTTCTCACTGGCACCCACGATTATTATTGCAGTCACTGTCATCGGTGTTGTGATGGGAGAAGAGGCCGCTCAGGGACAAATAGTCGCTCAACTACAAGGCACTTTAGGCACGGATGCCGCCGTCGCGATTCAAGAAGCCGTTGCTCAATCCAGAATCGAAGAGTCTGGCCTTTTGCCCACGCTATTAGGTGTCGGCGCGCTTGTGGTAGGCGCCACCACTGTTTTTGCGCAAATGCAGTTTTCACTCAATACGATTTGGGGCGTGACAGCCAAGCCAACCTCTAACAGTGCGTTAAGGTTTATCAAAAGCCGCTTGCTCTCGCTGACTGTAGTGCTGTCTATTGGATTTATACTGCTAGTGTCATTAGTGCTAGGGGTTGTGTTACGTGGCATGCTGCTTGCGGCGGACAATCTATTCCCATTCGCTAGCCTGTTTACTACTACCCTTGAGTCGCTCATCTCTGTCGCCATGGTGACCCTCCTATTTGCGACTATTTTTAAGGTGCTTCCGGACGTGGTGCTGCGCTGGCAAGATGTGTTGATTGGTGCCGTTGTTACCGCCGTACTATTTACGCTCGGCCGCAGCGTGATCGCGATCTATCTGGCTTATACGGCGACAGCGTCTACCTATGGTGCTGCCGGTTCAGTGGTAATGATCTTACTATGGGTCTACTACAGTTCGCTGATACTGTTGTTCGGCGCGGCATTTACACGCTCCTTACTACTACGCCGTGGTCGTCCACTGGTACCGCGTAATAGCGCAGTGCTAATTAAGCATGAGTTTGTGTAATAGTGTGTATGGTACGAGGAGGAAAGGATGACTGACTGCTGTGTACGTGCCTTGGTCACTGGTAAAGTGCAAGGTGTCTGGTATCGCCGTGCTACTCAAGAGAAAGCGCTTCAGCAGAGCCTTACCGGTTACGCTAAAAACCTGCCTGATGGGCGTGTCGAAGTGTTGATGTGTGGCCACTCCGATGCCATCAAGCTGCTGAGCGAGTGGCTATGGCAAGGCCCGGAGGGCGCGCAAGTTACCCACGTCGAACTTGAGGTTTTGGATAATTGCCACGCCCCTAGCCATTTTGCTACGCACTAGGGCCTAAGAAGGCCCTAGTGCTATCACATAATGCGCTAATACTTTTATTTAAGCACTTTTCCATTCACGGATATTATTCGCCGTCAGGCTGACAATATTCTGGCGTGCTTCCGGTGTAATCCAGGCGTTGTGGGGTGTTACGATTAAGTTGAGCGGCTCGTTAAGTGCATCGAGCAGTGGATGGCCGTCTCTGGGCGGTTCTGCAGGGAGTACATCAACGCCCAAGCCGCCCAGCTTGCCACTGCGCAGCGCCTCTAGCGCAGCGACTTCATCGATAACTCCGCCGCGGGCGCAGTTGATCAGCAGTAGTGATGGCTTTGCACTGGCCAGACGCTGTCGATTAATCAAATGCTTAGTAGCGTCACTAAGCGGGCAGTGAAGGCTGATCACATCTGCTTCTGGGAGCAGGTCATCCAGCGCAGGACGCTTATCATTGGCTTCATTGCCCGGCCTGGCGGCGAAGGTCACGCGCATGCCAAACGCCTCCGCTAGGCGTGCCACTTCTGTGCCTAGCTCACCTTGCCCCACCATGACTAAATGTTTATCTGACAACTGCAGTGTCGGGTAGTCTTGCAAACAGAAAAAGGCGCTACGCTGCCATTCGCCTGCCGCGACATCACGCTGATAAAGCGGAAGCCGATTGGCTAATGTCAGCATCAGCATCAAGGTATGCTGAGAAACACTGGCGGTGCCGTAAGCCGCGACGTTTTTAACCTCGATATTCTGCTCTTTTGCCGTTTCAAGATTGATATTATTAAGCCCCGTAGCGAGCACACATATCAGTCTGAGTTTAGGTAATTGCTGTAACGTTTCAGCGTCAAGTACCACCTTATTTACAATGGCGATGTCGGCATCCGCTAGGCGTTCAAGTGCTTGCTGGGTGGTACTTTGCTCAAACACCTCAAGGTGTGTGACTGACTCTCTAATAGCGCTTAAGTTGATCCCAGGGCCGAGGCTTTGCGCGTCCAGTATTACTGCATGAGACATTTTATTCTCTCCATTAACTGCCGAAGGCTGCATAACCTTGCTCGGCAGGGGTCACAAAAGGGTATAATGGCGGCGCTTATCAACCGCAGCCTTGGAATTTATCCCGACTGGCCACATATTGGCAGCTTGGCAGCGTTTGTGTTCGCCACTGTTCTTTTCTTTCAGCACTTGGTCTTACCGGACTAGGTCTGTCAGTACTGAATCTGTCAGGGTTGAGCTTTTTAGGAGCCAATAACATGCCCATCTATGAATATGAGTGCAAGGCCTGTGGCCATCGCCTGGAAAAATTGCAAAAAATTAGTGCCGATCCGTTGAAGGATTGCCCTACATGCCAAAGCGATGGCTTGGAACGGCTGGTCTCGGCCGCGGGTTTCCGCTTGGCCGGCGGCGGTTGGTACGAAACCGATTTCAAAACGGGTAGCAAAAAGAATCTGGTTGCTGATGGTAAAACTGCATCCACAGAGACCGCTAAATCAAGTGATTCCAGTGCTACTCCCAAGAGCGTTACTCCCAGTGACAAAGGCGCCGCAGCATAACTGCGGCAGTCAGGGTCGGGGACGCCCGCGACACATTAATTGCCACGTAACAGAACAGGATTTGACATGCGCAGCCATTATTGCGGCCAGCTAAACGAAACTTTGGTGGATCAAACGGTTACGGTATGCGGATGGGTTCATCGCCGCCGCGACCACGGTGGGGTCATTTTCCTCGACATGCGCGATCGCGATGGCATCGCTCAGTTCGTGGTCGACCCTGATACCGCCGAGGCGTTCGCCACTGCCGACCGTGCCCGCAGTGAGTATGTCCTGCGTATCACTGGACGTGTTCGGCTGCGCCCTGAAGGTACTCAAAACGCCACCATGCCCACAGGCATGATTGAAATATTGGCGAAAGAGGTCGAAGTACTTAACACTGCGATTACACCGCCTTTCCAACTGGATGAGCATGGCAAGGTAGGCGAAGAGGTGCGCTTAAAGCACCGTTATATCGACCTTCGCCGCCCGGATATGATTGAGAAGCTGCGCTTGCGTTCAAGCATTTCTCACAACGTACGTGCTTATCTTGAAAGCCAGGGCTTCCTGGATATCGAAACGCCGGTACTCACGCGTGCCACGCCTGAAGGGGCCCGCGATTACCTAGTGCCAAGCCGCACTCACGCGGGAAGTTTCTTTGCGCTTCCCCAGTCACCACAGCTCTTTAAGCAGCTGTTGATGGTGGCCGGTTTTGACCGCTATTACCAAATCGCCAAGTGCTTCCGCGATGAAGATCTGCGCGCCGACCGTCAGCCTGAGTTCACTCAGATTGATATTGAAGCGTCGTTCGTGGAAGAGAACGACATCATGGGCATTACTGAATCCATGATTCGTCAACTGTTCCAAGATGTGCTTAACGCTGAATTGCCTGAATTCCCGCGTATGACCTGGCAGGAAGCGATGGATCGTTTCGGCTCTGATAAGCCGGATCTACGTATTCCGCTAGAATTGACCAATGTCGACGACCTGATGCAGCAAGTCGATTTTAAAGTCTTCTCTGGCCCCGCCAGCGCTGATGATGGTCGTGTCGCGGCGCTGAAAGTACCCGGTGGCGCTAAGCTGTCGCGTAAAGAGATCGACGAATACACCAAGTTTGTCGGCATCTACGGTGCCAAGGGTTTGGCGTGGATCAAGGTCAACGAGCGCGCTAAAGGGCTTGACGGTCTGCAGTCGCCGATCGTTAAGTTCATGGAAAATATCGTTGAAGAGTTGCTCGATCGGGTAGGCGCTGAAGATGGCGATATCATCTTCTTTGGTGCGGATAAGACCCGTATCGTCAACGAAGCCATTGGCGCGCTGCGCGTCAAGCTGGGCGCTGACCTTGAGCTCTACACTCAGGAATGGGCACCGCTGTGGGTCGTCGACTTCCCAATGTTTGAAGCTGACGACAATGGCCGCCTTAGCCCGCTTCACCACCCCTTTACCGCGCCTTCTTGCAGCCCGGAAGAGCTAAAGGCCGACCCAGCGAGCGCACTTTCGCGCGCTTACGATATGGTGCTCAACGGTACCGAATTGGGCGGCGGCTCTATTCGTATCCACGACCAAACCATGCAGAGCACTGTGTTCGAGATCCTCGGCATAGGTGAAGAAGAAGCTCAAGAAAAATTTGGCTTCTTGCTGGATGCGCTTCAGTACGGCGCGCCGCCTCATGGTGGCTTAGCCTTTGGTTTGGACCGCCTCGTCATGCTGATGGTGGGTGCTAAGACTATTCGTGAAGTCATCGCCTTCCCGAAAACCCAAAGCGCTGCTTGCTTAATGACGAATGCCCCAGGCGAAGTCAGTCCTGAACAGTTAAAAGATTTAAACATCCGTCTACGCCAGAAGGCCAAGCCGGAAGCAGCCACCGAATAACGTGGCTGGTTAAGTGCCTAACACCGACGCCCCGGCGTCGGTGTTTTTGTATAAAGCCCCAACGAGTTTCGACGACATGGATGAGAAAAAGCCTGCTAATCCTGTCCGTATCCTGGGTATTGACCCAGGGTCACGCGTGACAGGGTATGGGGTAATTGACGTGGTCGGTGTGAAGCCCTGCTACGTGGCAAGTGGTTGTATTCGCACGGCGGAAGGGGCGCTAGAACAACGGCTGGCACAGATTTATGCCGGTCTTAGCGAAGTCGTCGGGTTGCATCGGCCCAACCAAGTGGCTATTGAGCGCGTGTTTATGGCCAAAAACCCTGATTCGGCGCTCAAGCTAGGCCAGGCGCGGGGTGCGGCGCTTGTCTGCATGGCCAATCATGGATTGAGCCTTGCCGAATACGCCGCGCGGCAGATTAAACAGGCGGTGACAGGCCAGGGCGGCGCGGACAAAGAGCAAGTCCAGCATATGGTGACCGCTATTTTGCAGCTTTCCGCTACTCCCCAGGCTGATGCGGCGGATGCGCTAGCAATTGCATTAACGCATGCCTTTAGTGGTTCTGTCTTTAGCAGCCATGGCCTACCCGCCGCGCCAACACGGGCCCGTCGTCGCTCTACCGGTCGCTGGCGGCTGTAGCGGTTGCTCTGCGTGTGGCTGAACTACTGGTCACCTGTACAGAGTCGCTTTATAGTAAATGTCTGTTTTCACCCTCTTGTTTTATTATTTCAACACCTGTGCGAGCGACTTTATGATTGGACGTCTAAGTGGCCAGTTACTGGCAAAGCAACCTCCCTGGATTGTGATCGACGTTCATGGTGTAGGCTATGAGCTGGAAACCTCGATGAATACGCTGGTAGCACTGCCTGCCGTCGGTGAAAGCGTTTCATTATTTACTCATCTAACAATTCGTGACGATGCCCATTTGTTATATGGGTTTGGTAGAGAGCATGAACGAGCGCTTTTCCGCGCGCTGATCAAAGTCAATGGGGTGGGGCCCAAGCTGGCGTTAGCGATTTTATCAGGTATGGATGAAGACGCCTTTATGCGCTGTGTGCGTGATGATGACAGCAAGGCGCTGACAACACTTCCGGGGGTGGGCAAGAAAACCGCCGAGCGGCTGATTATCGAAATGCGTGACCGCTTCCCCGAATGGGAAGATGGCAGTAACGCACTACTGCTTCTAGAGGCAACTAATGGCCGAGCATCCGCCCGTGATAGCCTTGCCGATGCAGAAGCCGCCTTAGTAAGCTTGGGGTACAAGCTGACTGAGGCATCGAAAATGCTTGCCGACATTGACCCTAATCAGTCCACTGAGGCACTGATTAAAGCCGCGCTCACCCAACGCATGAGTGGCTAAGCGAGCTCGCATTAGAAAACGTCAATTCGACACTGTCATTTTGTAATCGTTATTAAGAAGAGCACTTATGCTAGAACACGATCGGCTGATCGCCGCTGAGCCCGAACAGGGGGAGGTGCGTATTGATTATGCAATTCGCCCTAAGCGGCTGGATGACTATATTGGCCAGCCGCGTGTCCGCGAGCAGTTGGAAATCTTTATTGGCGCTGCACGGCTGCGTGAAGAGAGCCTGGACCACACGTTGGTATTTGGTCCGCCTGGGTTAGGTAAAACGACACTCGCGCATATTATTGCCACCGAGATGGGGGTCGGAATGAAGTCGACCTCTGGCCCGGTGTTGGAGCGGGCGGGGGATCTCGCTGCCATGCTGACCAATCTTGAGCCTGGCGATGTGCTTTTTATCGATGAAATTCACCGTTTGTCGCCGGTGGTCGAGGAAGTGCTTTACCCCGCCATGGAAGATTTCCAACTGGATATTATGATTGGCGAAGGGCCCGCGGCACGTTCTATTAAGCTGGATCTTCCCCGCTTTACGCTGGTGGGGGCAACCACCCGGGCCGGTTTATTGACCTCTCCGCTTCGTGACCGGTTTGGGATCGTCCAGCGGCTCGAGTTTTATAACCTCGAAGAGCTGACCGAAATTGTTTCTCGCTCAGCGCGATTGCTGGGTGTAGAAACCAGCCAAGAAGGGGCGATTGAAGTTGCCCGCCGCTCGCGTGGAACGCCGCGAATCGCTAACCGGCTGCTACGGCGTGTACGTGATTACGCAGAGATGAAAGGTAACGGCGTTGTGGATGTCGCCATGGCCGATGCCGCACTCAATATGCTCAATGTTGATCACCACGGCCTGGACCATATGGATAGGCGGTTACTGCTGGCCATGATCGATAAATTCGATGGTGGGCCGGTGGGGATTGATTCGCTATCAGCTGCTATCAGTGAAGAGCGCGATACGATCGAGGATGTCATTGAGCCCTATCTGATTCAGCAGGGCTTGATAATGCGCACGCCACGCGGGCGCGTCGTCACTCGTCAGGCGTGGCTGCACTTTGAACGTGTGCCCCACGAGCAGGCGACCGACATGGAAGGGGAGCGCCGTCCGTGAGTGATTTGGCTAACAATCGTTATCGTCTGCCGCTGCGTGTTTATATGGAAGATACTGACGCAGGCGGCATTGTCTACTACGTTAACTACTTGAAGTTTATGGAGCGGGCGCGTAGCGAATGGCTGCGCCAATTGGAGCTAAATCAGCAAACGCTGCTAGACGAAGGCACACAGCTAGTGGTATACCGCTTGGCCTGTCACTATGCTAAACCGGCTTGCCTCGATGACATGCTGGAGATTAGTACTCATGTCACCGACATTGGGCGCTGTCGAATGACATTTGAACAGCAAGTTTGGCGTAATGAGGAACTCCTCTGCTCAGCGACAGTCGAGATAGCCTGCTTGAGCGTCGAGCATATGCGACCTAAAGCATGGCCAGAATCGCTTAATAGTTTGATACGGGCCTCTTAACCAAGAGGTCATTCACTGCGTCGGCAATACCGACCCTAATAGATTGATGAGGGCACCTGTGAACGATAACACCATGTCCATTCCCCACTTAATAATGAATGCCAGCACCGTGGTGCAGCTGGTTATGTTGCTACTGTTGGTGGGGTCGATCCTCTCTTGGGTGGTGATTTTCCAGCGTAGTATTGCAATGCGTCGTGCCAAGCAAGAGTACAACCAGTTTGAGGAGTCTTTTTGGTCGGGTGTCGACTTAAATGAACTCTACCGTGAAATTCCCGCTGATGATCCACGCCATGGTGCCGAGCATATTTTTCAAGCAGGGTTTCGCGAGTTTAACCGCTTAATGCCTAAAACCCGGGATGCAGATACCGTATTGGAAGGCGTGCAACGCAGCATGCGCGTTGCCTGGTCGCGTGAAGAAGATCGTCTAACCCAACATCTGGTGTTTCTGGCGACGGTTGCTTCTGCCAGCCCCTATATCGGTCTTTTCGGTACCGTATGGGGCATCATGGGGTCATTCCAAGCACTGTCACTGACCCAACAAGCGACGCTCGCAACGGTTGCTCCCTGGATTGCGGAAGCATTGATCGCAACGGCTATGGGTCTGTTTGCGGCTATCCCAGCGGTGATTTTTTATAATCGACTGTCCAATACATCTTCTCGCTTACTCGGCAAATATGAAGATTTTGCCGAGGAGTTCCACGCTATCCTGCACCGTAATTTACAAGGTCGTGATGGCAAGCCAAGCGCGGGTTAAGGGAGACAGCCATGCAAGGACCTTTCAATCGCAGTGGTAAAGGCAAACCAATGGCGGAGATCAATGTGGTCCCTTTCATTGACGTCATGCTGGTACTACTCGTTGTGTTTATGATTACGGCGCCCATGTTAACCCAGGGCGTACAAGTTGAATTGCCACAAGTCACCTCTCAACCTATAGAGACGCAGGAAGATAATGACCCCATTGTCATTTCGGTTGATAGCGAGGGTGCGTATTTCATCACGTTGGGGGAAGACTCCAACTCAGTCTCGCTGGACGAGATGGCCGCGCGGGTAACCACGATCTTAGAGCGACGCCCCGGCACGCCAGTAATGGTGCGTGGTGACCGCAATGTGGCCTATGGACAAATTGTTGTCTTGATGAGCACGTTACAAGGCGCTGGTGTGGCTAACGTGGGGCTGCTTTCTGAGCCGCCGCAAGATGGGTAAGGGCAGCGCGCACATGGCAGTAAATTCACCACGTGATCCTCAAGATGTCGGCTATAAGTGGCCGACTGTTCTGGCGATAGCCGTGCACGTTGCGATTGTCGTGTTTAGCTTAATCAGTTTGCCGACCCGCAACGCGGAGCCCGATAGCTCTTCGATTGTTCAGGCGACGCTGGTGAGTACGGAAACGTTTACCGATCAGGCTCAGCAGGCAACGGAACAACAAGCGGCGATGAATGCACCGGCTGAAGCGCCTACTGAGCCCGATGCACCAGAAGAGCCGTCGGCCAGTGAACAGCAAGCCGCTGCCGAACAGCAAGCGGCCGAAGCAGAAGCTGCCCAGCAGGCAGCCGAAGAGGAAGCGCAAGCATTAGAAGCCGCGCGCGAGGCAGCTGAAGCAGAGGCAGCGCGCCGGGCTCAAGAAGTGGCAGAGCAGGCTGAGCAACAAGCCGCTGAAGCTGCCGAACGTGAGGCCGAGGCGGAAGCCGCTGCTGAGCGTCAACGTGAAGTCGAAGAGGCGCGCCGCCAGCAAGAGGCTGCCGAGCAGCAACGCCAGGAAGAGGCCGAAGCTGAACGCCAGCGTGAAGCAGAGGAACAGCAGCGCCGCGAAGCGGAAGAAGCCGAACGTGAGCGTGAGCGTGAAGCGGCAGAACAACAGCGCCAGGAAGAAGCAGAAGCCGAGCGTCAACGTGAAGCAGAAGAAGAGCGTCTTCGTGAAGAGGAGGCGGCTCAACGAGAGCGCGAGGCAGAAGCTCAGCGTCAACGCGAAGCGGAAGAGCAGCAGCGCCGCGAAGCCGAAGCGGAGCGCCAACGCCAAGCCGCAGAAGCAGCAGAGGAGGCCATGCAACGACAGCTGGCGGGTGAGGCAGAAGCCGCGGCCAATGCTCAGCAGGCTGAGCAGGCAGCCAATAGCTTTATCAATATTGTCCGTCGCGCTGTTGAGCAGGCGTGGTTGATTCCTGCCGGTGCAAGTGATTCGATGAGTGCTACCCTACAAGTGAGGCTAGGACCGTCTGGAGAAGTATTGGCAACATCGATCGTGACATCCAGCGGCGATAGTGCTTTTGACCGGTCTGTGATGCAGGCCGTGGAACATGCTGCACCGTTTGGTGAATTGAGAGATTTGCCAGCCGATCAGCAGCGTAATTTACGTCAGTTTAATCTGCGATTTACCCCGGGGGATGTTCGCTGATGCAAAGCTTGAGCAAAGTGTGGTTGTTCTGTGTGCTGCTGCTAGTCAGCAGTGTAGCGAGTGCCAATTTAACCATTGAAATCACGCGAGGTAGCGATCAAGCGCTGCCTATCGGCGTAGTACCGTTCGCAGGTTCAGACGGAATGCCCGAAGATGTTGCGCAGATTGTCCAAGATGACCTTGAGCGTAGTGGCTATTTTGATCCGCTAGAGCGTAGCGCGATGTTTGAACAGCCCAATCAATCTGACGATGTTCAATTCGATACTTGGCGTTCATTAGACGTACGTTACTTAGTCGTAGGTAGCGCAGAACAGACCAACGGCGGTTTTGAAATACAGTTTGAGCTCATGGATATTAGCGGTCAGCGGCGGATGATTGGTGAAACCGTGACGGTGAGAGGCAATGACCTGCGCGGCGCCGCTCACTATATCAGTGACCAAATCTTTGAAGCGATTACTGATATTCGTGGTGCGTTTTCAACTAAAATTGCCTATGTCACCGCACAAGGTATTGGAGACAATATGCAGTTCGGCCTGTACGTTGCCGACGCCGATGGACGTCGCAGTGAACAGGTATTGACCTCTGACGAACCCATTATGTCGCCCGCATGGTCACCGGATGGCACTAAGCTTGCTTATGTCTCGTTTGAAACTGAGCGCCCAGCTATCTACATTCAGGATGTAGCAACGGGCCAGCGGATAAAAGCAACGTCATTTGATGGTATCAATGGCGCGCCAGCCTGGTCACCAGATGGCCGCCGTATCGCGATGTCTCTCTCCAAAGACGGCCAGCCAGAAATTTATACCATGGATGTGGCTAACCGCTCCGTAGAGCGTATTACCAATAACAACAGCATTGACACTGAGCCCGCTTGGGCACCTGATGGTCGTAGCTTGCTGTTTACCTCTGATCGCAGTGGTGGCCCCCAGCTTTACCAGTACTCGATGGGCGGTGGCGAAGCCGAACGCTTGACGTTTACAGGTAATTACAACGCCCGTGGGCGCTTCTCTCCAGACGGCGAACAGATATTCTTGATCCACCGCTCTAGCCGCGGTTATCAAGTGGCAAGACAAGATTTGAGCGGCGACCGCTTAGTAATATTAAGTGAATCAACAAGAGATGAATCTCCTAGTGTTGCGCCGAACGGGACCATGGTAATCTTCGCTACCCAACAGGGTAATAGTGGGGTGCTAAGTGCTGTTTCTGCCGATGGCCGCTCATCTTTTAGACTGCCATCAGCACAAGGCGATGTACGTGACCCAGCTTGGTCACCCTTCTTAAATTGATCAACATCATTGATTAATATCGAAATTTTTAGTTTTCAGGCAAGGAGTCTGATTATGCAACTTAAACCGTTGGCTCGCTCATTAGCAGCAGCGCTATCTATCGTGGTAATCGCTGGCTGTTCCAGCACCGGCGGAACCCAGGACGGTGACTCGTACGGTAGCCAGGATGGCAGCACTACCGGTTCCAGCACCTCTGGTACAGGTACGGGTAGTCAATATGGTTCTTCCTCTGGTTCAGGTTCTGGTGCTAATGCAGGCCAGCAAGCTGATTCGCGCATTCCAGAAGTACGCACCATCTATTTCGATTACGACCGCGATACGATCAAGAGCGAATATGAGTCTGTCGTAATGTCGCATGCACGTTACTTGCGTGCCAACCCGAGTGCTCAGGTGGTTCTACACGGGCATACGGATGAGCGCGGCACTCGTGAATACAACATGGCGCTGGGTGAGCGTCGTGCTAATGCTGTAGAGCGCTTCCTAAACATTCAGGGCGTCTCTCCTTCACAAATGAGCGTTGTTAGCTATGGTGAAGAGCGTCCGGCCGTTAATGGCCAAGACGAGAGCGCCTACTCGCAGAACCGTCGTGTTGTATTTAACTATTGAGCATTTAACGATTGAATGCTTAACCACTGATGAATTCGGCGTGCGGCTTATCGCACGCCGTTTACGTCTACGGAGTCATCATGAATCACAGTCTCAAGCGTTACGTTGAGAGGCTGTGCGGTGCGGGAGCCTTAGCGCTCCCGCTGTCCGTATTGCCTTTAATGGCCGTCGCTCAACAGCCGCTCGTCCAAGATCTTTCCAACTCTGACGCTTCCAGCAGTAGCTTCTATCAGCAGACGCAGCGTCAGGAAGCCTCCAGCGGTAATCTGGTGTTATTTAACCAGGTACAGGAGCATCAGCAGGAAATCCAGCAACTGCGCGGTCAGATTGAAGAGTTGCGTCACCAGTTAGAGCAACTGCGTCGTCAATCACAGCAGCAGTATCTCGATATTGAAGACCGGCTGATGAGCAGTGGGCCAACGCAGATTGAGCAATCAACCCCAGCGGTTGAACCCGAAGCTGCCGAGGAAGTGGTTAACGCGCCTTCTACTAGCAATGTGAGTGAAGAGGCGCAAGCCGATTACCAAGCGGCCTTTGCACATGTTCAAGCACGCCGTTTTGAGGAAGCTATCGCGGCGTTTGAAACCTTTGTCAATGATCATCCTGATACCAGTTTAACGGCCAATGGCCACTATTGGCTGGGTGAGTTATATTCGGCTGAAGGTGAGTTGGACGCTGCTGACCAAGCGTTTAGCCGCGTTATTGACGAGTATAGCGGTAGCAGCAAAGTACCTGATGCGATTTATAAGTTAGGCTTAGTAAAAGCGCGTCAAGGCGAAGCAGAACGTAGCCGTGAGCTACTTGAGCGAGTGCGTGACGACTACCCACAAAGCAGCGCTGCGGGCCTTGCCAGTGACTTTTTACGCCAGTCAGCAAGTTAAAATTTGCTCTTTATCGCTTCTAAGAAAAGTTTCAAGGAATCAGCATGAGCTGCAAGATCGACTATCAACCAGCGCCCAACCTATTGGAAAATCGCATCGTGTTGGTAACCGGCGCAGGAGACGGGATTGGCCGAGCGGCAGCATTAAGCTATGCCCAGCATGGGGCCACCGTGATTCTATTGGGGCGCACCATTGCCAAATTAGAGCGTGTTTACGATGAAATTGAAGCGGCAGGCGGGCCTCAGCCAGCGATTTTTCCGCTCAATTTTGAAGGCGCTACCCTAAAAGATTTTCATGATATGGCCGAAACGCTGGATCAGGAGTTTGGCCGGTTAGATGGTTTGCTGCATAACGCTGGGCTATTAGGTCGCATTACGCCTTTTGAGCAATATAACCCTGAGCTATGGCAGCAGGTGATGCAGGTCAATATCAATGGGCCTATCTGGATGACCCAAGCGTTATTGCCACTACTGCAACAGTCTGAAGATGCCTCGGTAATTTTCACTTCCTCTAGCGTTGGCCGTAAAGGGCGAGCTTACTGGGGTGCTTATTCTGTCTCTAAATTTGCCACTGAAGGCTTTGTCGACGTATTGGCTGATGAGCTGAATAATCAGTCACATATTCGGGTGAATTCACTCAACCCAGGCGCCACACGCACCCAAATGCGGCGGACGGCGTTTCCTGGTGAAGATCCTTTCACCCTGCGTACGCCGGAAGAGATTATGCCGACTTACCTGTGGCTAATGGGGCCAGACAGCACAGGCACCAGCGGACAAAAGCTAGATGCCCAGCCACCTCGCACGTAACCGCTTGTTCGTATAATCGCGTCGATGCCCGCCCGCCGTCATGCTTACCTAGAGCTTGAACGCGCCTAGGGCATCTACCAGCGCCGCACACTCTTCAAACCAAATATCAGCGGGCCACTGTTGGTAGTCATCCTCTTCGCTGATATAGCCATAGCCAACCGCGACGGCAGTCATGCCGGCGGCGACTGCGGCCTCCATATCACGCACATGGTCACCGATGTACCAGCAATGCTTGGGATCAACGCCAAGGCGGCGGGCCGCTTCCCAAAGCGGTTCAGGCGCTGGCTTTTTAACACTGAGATCATCCGCGCATAGCAGCGCACCAGGTTCCAGCAGCAGAGCTTCTAGTAGCGGCAAGGTATAGCGGCGCGGTTTATTAGTAACAATTCCCCAAGGCCGCTGATCGCCGTGCCACTCTTGTAACCACACATCAAGCGGCGAGAAAACCCGGCTGTTTACCGCTACGGCTTGCTCATAAGCATCAAGCAAAAACTGACGTGCTTGAGTGTGTCCCTCAGCAGAGGCCTCTAAGCCCAGCGCCAGCGTGACCAGCGCACTGCCGCCATTAGAGACCTGACGGCGAATTACCTCAAAGGGTAACGGCGCTAACCCATGGTGAGCACGCAGTGCATTGGTCGCTTCTGCCAAATCGGGGGCCGTATCTACCAGCGTTCCGTCCAGGTCGAAAAGTATTGCTTGAGGTGCTTGCATCGTCATTTAATCGCTTACCTTGCGGCAGTACATCATGTAATTGACCGAGACATCATGGCTGACCAAGCGGTAGTGGCGGGTAAGCGGATTGTAGGTTAGTCCCGTCTGTTCACGCACTTCTAAACCGCTGTGGCGAGACCAAGCCGCCATTTCTGAAGGGCGAATAAATTTTGCATAGTTATGCGTGCCTCGTGGCAGCAGTTTAAGCACATACTCGGCGCCTAAAATTGCGAACGCGTATGACTTGGCAGTCCGGTTTAACGTAGAGAAAAACACATAACCCCCCGGACGCACGAGGGCGCTGCAAGCACGAATGACGGAGGCAGGATCCGGCACGTGCTCCAGCATTTCCATGCAAGTTACCACATCGTAAAAACCAGGCTTCTGAGCGGCCATGGCCTCCACGCTGATATGTTGGTAATCAACTTTTACGCCACGCTCTTCGGCGTGCAACCGGGCCACTGCTAATGGCGCTTCACCGAGATCAATGCCCGTTACCGTCGCACCGCGGTGGGCCATTGACTCGCTTAGAATGCCGCCGCCACAGCCTACATCAAGCACTTTTTTACCCGCCAGCCCCGCACGCGCATCAATAAAGTCAAGACGTAAGGGATTAATATCATGAAGGGGTTTGAATTCACCCTGCGGATCCCACCAGCGGCTAGCAAGAGCCTCAAATTTGGCGACTTCTGCTGCATCGACATTGTCTTGATAGTGATGAGCAATGCTATCCTGTGGTGTCGCTTGCATAGTGTGACTCCCATAACTTTTGAACATTTAGCAAAATATTGACGTGTAGCCACTTGTTCGCCGTTGCGAGGTGGTATCCATCCACGCCTTCAGTATTATGGACATTCTAACCACTCCTGTGTCGGAACGCATGAAAAGGACCTCTTCTATGATTCGTAAAGCCGTACTTCCTGTTGCCGGGTTTGGTACCCGCTGCTTGCCAGCGTCTAAGGCTATTCCCAAGGAGATGATTACGATTGTCGATAGGCCGGTGATCCAGTATGTCGTTGAAGAGGCAATTGCCGCTGGTATCCGTGAGATTGTGCTGGTCACTAGTAGCAATAAAAGCGCTATCGAAAATCACTTCGATACCCATGCTGAGCTGGAAGCTAGCTTGGAAAAAAAGGGAAAACATGAGCTTCTGACAATGTTGCGCAATATAGTGCCTGACGACGTCAGCATTATTAGCATTCGTCAGGGCGTGCCGTTAGGGCTAGGCCATGCAGTGCTCTGTGCCCGTCCCATCCTTGGCGACGATGAACCTTTTGCGGTGCTATTGCCCGATGTGTTGGTCGATAACAGTGCCAACTCAGCAACGGACTTGGCCGGTATGTTAGCGGCCTATGATCAGCAGCAAACGGCGCAATTGATGGTGGAAGAGGTCGCCTGGGAGCAGGTGGAAAAATATGGCATCGTGGCGCCAGCAGGGGATGTGCCCGCTGCAAACGAGTCAGCCGATTTAGCCGGCATGGTGGAAAAACCCAAGCGTGATGCTGCACCCTCGAATTTAGCAGTCATAGGCCGTTATGCGCTACCAGGCCATATTTTCTCCATATTAGAAAAAACACCGCCCGGTGCCGGTGGTGAAATTCAGTTGACCGATGCGCTGGAAACACTACGAGAACAGATGGGCGTCCAGGCATATCGTATGCAAGGGGTTACCTACGACTGTGGGCAGCCCTTAGGTTACCTTGAAGCCACACTCGCCTATGCGCGCCGTCATCCTGAGTTTGGAGAAG
Organism: Vreelandella indica; assembly: GCF_037070225.1. Taxonomy (NCBI): domain Bacteria; kingdom Pseudomonadati; phylum Pseudomonadota; class Gammaproteobacteria; order Oceanospirillales; family Halomonadaceae; genus Vreelandella; species Vreelandella indica. Next base: position 89,862 of record NZ_JBANSO010000002.1, on the reverse strand, counting down.
CTTTCCAAGCCCTGCTGTCACGATACCACCAGGGAGAGTAACGCATGCGGGTGTTACTTTACGGCAGCGAATTAAGCGCAGCGACGGCAGCCGCTGCGCTGGCTTGGGTGGGGCATCAGGTTCAGTGGTTACCCCACGCTGATGCGCCTTGGTCAGTGCTTTCTGAGGTGGACTGGTTACGCAGTGAACCTCATTTAATGACGCATCTCGAGCAGGGCTTAGCAGAGGGTACCCTGCAGCTCATTGAGCAGATTGATGATGCCGCCATTCCAGAGGTGGTTTGGATGGCGTTATCACCTTCACAGCGCAGTTCGGCCAGTGCACTACTTGAGGCCCCGTTATTAGCGAATCAGCACGGTATTGTACTGATTAATAACTCGACGTTTCCGGTAGGCGAGACCGAACGCCTGCATACGTTAATGGGGGGGCAGCACTCCAGTGTGGCACTACCCGACACGTTAGAAGAGGGCCGTGCATGGGATTCTTTTACACGCCCAACCCGGCGCTTGCTAGGCTGCGATGATGCGACGGGTGAGCAAGTCACCAGAGAGCTGTTACGCGCCTTTAATCGGCGTAGCGAAGTGTTTCAGTGTATGCCTCGCCGTGCTGCGGAGTTAACCAAGCTGGCCATTAACGGCATGTTGGCCACGCGTATCAGTTATATGAATGAAATCGCCGGTTTGGCTGATACCCTAGGTGTTGATGTCGAACATGTCCGCCAGGGGATGGGGGCCGATTCGCGTATCGGGTTTGAGTACCTGTACCCTGGATGCGGTTTTGGAGGTCCTAACTTCTCCCGCGATTTGATTCGCTTGGCCGATGTGCAACTGCAGAGTGGCCGATATTCAGCGCTGCTTGAGCAGGTAATGGATATTAACGAACAGAAAAAAGAGACGCTGTTCCGCAAGCTGTGGTCCCATTTTTCCGGCGAAATGGCCGGAAAAACCGTGGCGATTTGGGGAGCTGCGTTCAAGCCCGGCACTGCACGTATTGACCACGCGCCCGTAATAACATTGCTTGAAGCACTTTGGGCGCAGGGAGTTAAGGTTCAGCTACACGACCCAGCCGCCGTTCCAGCTCTCCATGCCCTGGTAGGCGAGCGCGAGGATTTGCGCACCTTTACTCATGACCCCTACCAAGCCTGTGCGGGCGCCGATGTACTGATGTTGGTGACAGAATGGAAAACCTATTGGAACCCAGACTGGCATCGGCTGAGCTCGTTATTAAACGCTAAGCTCGTATTAGATGGACGCAATATTTACGATCCTGAATTTGTTGCCAGCTGTGGATTAATGTATCGCGGGATAGGCCGTCGTGCCGACCCGAAGACTCTCTGAGGAAATGTTATGCCAGACGCCACTGCATCCTCTCGTATCGTACCCGATGTGGATCAAAGCTTGACGGCGCAGCATTTGCGCCACCGAAAGGGGCCTACTTTGTGGCCGCTATGGCTATGCTTGTTATTAATCATTGCCCTATTGGGTGCGGCGGCGGCTGGGCTTTGGTACGAACGTGAAAGACTGTTAAATGAGTTACATCGAGTAAGTGGCGAAGTTTCCAATGTTCATGCTCGCTTGGATTCGGATGACACCGATGTACAAGATACGATAACCTTTGTACAAGCTCAGATGTCGACGCTTTTTCAAGAGCAAGAGCAGCTGTCCATTGCGCTGACCGATACTCGCGAAGAGTTGTACAGTCTGCTAACAATGAATGAGGACATGGCCTCTAGTGATTCGATCAATTCGTTGCTGCAGCAGCTGAACCAGCTTAATGAGCAAGCTGAGTTGCGCGACAGCCAGCTGTTGGCGATGCGGGAATCATTGAATGCCCTGGAACAGGCTGGTACCTCAGGACGGCAAAACCTGATTGAGGAAGTGTCCCACCTTGAGCAACTGACCGAACAACGCCTATCCGTACTGGATAGTCAGATCAGCAACATTAGTAGTGATTGGGACGAGCAATTATCAGCGCAAAGAAGCGCTATTGAATCGCGCTTTGATGAGTTGGAGACTTCTGTTGCTGAGGTTGAAACGTCACCGGATCAAGATGCTCTGGCGGCATTAGAGCAGCAATGGTCTCAACGCCTGAATGCACTAGAGAGTGATGTTCGACAAGTCCGTCAGGCACAGCTTGCCTTTAGTGCCCAGTTAGAAATGCTACGTTAAAAGGTAGTCAGAATAGTTGTATAGCGTTGATGCATTCTAGTGCCGAAGAATATTATATAAGTCGTTGAAACTACTGGGTTTTGAGATGACTGGGTAATGAAGCCGCTGATTTAGGTTAGGATAAAAATGTATGGGAAGACAACGGCGATGGACTTCAGCCACCGGTCGCACAGTGTTGGTAGTGCTACCACTGTTATACGCAACACACGGGGCATGGGCGTTAGAGGCGAGCATCACGGGTGTTTCCGATGAAGTCGAAAGTAATATTCAAGCCTATCTACAGAACGTAGAGGCTGAGCAATACACCGAAGCACGTTTAGAAGGTGAGGTTCGTCAACGTACTGAAGAAGCCATGCGTGTGTATGGGTATTATGAGCCTGATATAACCTTTGAGCACACCGGCGATGAGCGCGTCTCGCTTGAGGTTGAGCCAGGACCTCAAATTGAAATTGAAATTTTATCAATTAATGTCAAAGGCGACGCCAGTAACGACCCACCGTTTCAACAAGCAGTAGAAGACTTCCCACTGGAAGAGGGTGACGCACTGCGGCATGCCCCGTGGGAGCGGCTGCGTGGTCAGTTTTCTGGTTTAGCTATCGAGCGCGGTTACTTTGACTGGGGCTTTACGGATCGGCGTATGGAAGTCCGCCCGTATTTACAAAGTGCACGCCTCTATATGGATTTTGACAGCGGCCCCCGCTACCAGTTTGGAGAGACTTCAATAACGGGTAGCCACATAGAGATCGACCGATTACTCCGTATACAGCCGTTTGAAAGAGGCGATCCCTATCTAGCGCAAACGCTGGCTGACTATAACCAATCGCTTGCAGAAACCGGCTGGTTTAGCTCAGTGTCAGTGCGGCCGCGGCTTGAAACAGCGCAAGAGCTGGCGATGTCTCCGTCTGGTGGTGGAGACGCCTGGTGGAGCGAGGCGACTGCTTCCCAGCCAGAGCGCCCACGAGTCACCGGTGCGGCTTTAACCAGTGCTCTAAGCATCAATAAGCCCAGTGATACGCAGTTACCTATTGATGTCAGTGTAGAGCCTGCTGATCGCCACCAGTTTGAAGTCGGCATTGGCTACGCAACCGATGTGGGGCCCCGTCTGCGTTTTGGTTGGGAGCAACCATGGATCAATCGCTATGGTCATAGTCTTGACCATGACCTCTATGTATCCTCCCCAGAGCAGCGGTTTACCGGGGTATATAACGTTCCGCTAGAAGACCCGCTGCGCGATAGCTACCGGCTTCAATACGGTATCCGTAATATTGACGATAGTGATACCCAATCACTAGAAGGCACTGTTGAAGTAGCTCGTCGCTGGGAGTTTGATAACGATTGGGTTCAAACTCTGTATTTCCGTACCACTTATGAAGACTTCGAGCAGGGGGGCGAAGCCGATCAAGTATGGCTGTTTTATCCAGGTATTCAGTGGTCACGAACTCGAACACGTCCTCAGCGCTTTCCGTTGTGGGGCGACCGTCAGCAGCTCTCTTTAGAGTACTCGGATAAGGTTTGGGGGTCGGATGCGCAGTTCACACGCGTTACGGCCGATACGGAATGGATTCGCACTATTGGTAATGATAACCGCTTCCTGGCGCGGGTTAGTTTAGGCGCCATCGAAACCGATGACTTTGCCAAAATCCCACCTTCGTTACGCTTTTTTGCCGGTGGCGACCGCAGTGTGCGCGGCTACTCCTATGAAAGCCTTTCGCCACGTAATGAAGAAGGGCGGCTCCGGGGCGGCCAGCAACTGCTGACTTCGACCCTTGAGTATCAACGGCGTGTTACGGGGGATTGGTGGGCAGCCACCTTCGTGGACAATGGTGATGCGTTTGATAACTGGGGGCCTAACGATTTGAAAACAGGCGCCGGCGCCGGGGTGCGCTGGGTTTCACCGGTCGGGCCAATTCGCTTTGATATCGCACATCCTTTTGACCACGAAGACGATTGGCGTTTGCACTTTTCCATCGGACCGGAATTCTAGGAGAGAGATTTGCCTCAGGTTGAAACAGCGACATCTGATAAGCGCCAGCGACTATCACCCAAATACCGTACCTGGCTTCTGTTGTGGAGCCTTTTACGCCTGATTATCGTATTGCCAATTTGGCTGTTTGGGATTGCGGCGCTGCTTGTTGGGGTAGCGTTATCGCCCTGGGGCACTGGTGTATTGCTCTCGCAGGGGGAGCAGCGGGACTTATTCACCTATGCACACCATGAAGGTGGGCTGCTTGATCGTTTTCTGATCGAAGATTTCCAACTACAGCTGGGTGAAACCCGTATTACTGTGGATGAATTTGAGCTTGCGTGGGGGGATGACTGCGTCCTGTCGGGCCGGTTATGCATCGACACACTCCGCGTGGTAGGCGCTGATGTTCGTTTAGGCGCATCGGGCGAACAGGAGCCGCCGCCAGAAGAAGGGGGAGCGCCACTCGCTATTCGTTTCCCTTTCCCGATCCAGCTACGTTCGCTACAGCTTGACGATGTCAGCCTGCGTCTTGCCGACGGCACCGAGGTCGCGTGGCGCTCGTTAAGCTCAGCGGCTGTTGCCGAAGGCAACCAAGTGCGACTTGAGCCGACCCACCTGGAGCAACCGCGCCTTTATTTGCCGCCATCGGCGGGGGTGTTACTAACGCAAGCCACTGAAACACCTCTTTCTGCTGAGGCTATCGATGCCGCTATATTGCTCCGCGAACCGCAAGAAGAAGCCGTACTGGCAGTAGAGTCTCCTGAAGAGCAGTTAGAAGCACGAGAACGACTGGAATTACCTGCCATTACCTTGCCGGTGGATATTCAAATACCCGAATTTACGCTTAACGATTTTCGCTTGAAAGGCTCCACAGAGTATCAAGTGGAACACCTTCAGCTTGGACTGATGACCGAGGGCGACCGCATTGAGTTAACCGAGCTTGCTGTCGTTACCCCAGACGCTGAGGCTGAATTAACCGCAAAGGCAACTTTAAGCGACAGTTACCCACTTGAAGCTCGTTTGAACGTAGAACTTTTTTTAGCTGAGAGGTTTCCTGAGCTCGATGGAGAAACCTTGACGTTAACGCTGTCTGGCCCACTCGATGCACTTGAAGCACAGTTGGAGGTATCCGGCGCGGTAAACGCGTCGTTAAACGGACAAGTAGACGCGCTAGCCCCTACGCTGCCATTTCAAGTGCAGTTACAAAGTGACCAGGTACAGTGGCCGCTCGCCATTGACGAAACGGCGCAAGCCGACGGCGATGTGGTCACCGACCCTTATGTGGTCGATGAGCTGGATTTACAGATGACCGGCAGCCTGAGTGAGTATAGCGCTCAGCTCGCGATGGCTGTTGAGGGGCCCAGCGTGCCACGTACCCAGATTAACGTCAGCGGTGAGGGCGACCTTGAACACTTTAGCTGGCAGCCGCTTAACCTGACCGTAGGCGAAAGCTACCTGCGTAGTGAAGGCACCGTTAACTGGTTAGCTCCCTTGCAGGTTGATGCGAGTATCCGTTTGGATCAGTTTGACCCTTCCCACTTCGTGGATCAGTTAGACGGCAGTCTGAATGGCGATATTGAGTTTTCCTTGTTCCAGCAAGAGAGCCCACAAGGTGCCGCGTGGGCTGTCAGCGTCCCCAACTTGGCGATTGATGGTGTCCTGCGCGACTACCCCCTGACACTGCAGGCCGCCCTGGACGCCAACAGCAATATGGAGCTGAATATTGAACAGCTGCTGTTTACCCAGGGGGATAACCGGTTGGAAGCGGCAGGCCAAATCAGCGAACAGGCGATGTCGTTAAATGCCGACATTGCGCTACGCCAACTGCAAACCCTCTCACCGGATCTAGCGGGTAACATTGTGGGAACGCTGGAGGCTAGCGGTAGTTTTGATCAGCCGCAATTGCTGGCTGACTTACAAGGCGATGGCGTGCGTTTCGGCGAAAATCGCATTGAACGGCTCACACTAAATGCCGATGTGCAGGGAATCGATGATCCTGCCCTTGATGTGCAACTGGCACTGCAAAACGTCAATGCCGGTGGCCAAGCGCTGTCTACCATGAATGTAACTTTAGCCGGGCGTCTCTCAGAGCATCGTCTCGAGCTTAATGCCCAGGGTACGGACAACAACGTATTAAGCCGTGCTCAACTCGCCCTTGATGGGCGTTTTGATCAGCCGAACCAATTGTATCAGGCCCAAGTAACGCCACTGGAAATCGATTCGGAAGCGGGCGATATTCGCCTTGAAGCACCCTTGGATCTCCGTTACAACTTGGCCAGCGGTCAGGCGAACCTTTCATCCTTCTGCCTACGTCGTGAGCAGGGCGGCTTGGTTTGTTCTGAAGAGGAAATAAATGCTTCGGCGCAACAGGGCAACGCCGTGCTTTCATTACGTGAAGTGCCTATGGAGATGGTGGAGCCTTTTTTACCCGAAGAGTGGCAGTTAGAAGGCGACACAACGGCGGATCTTAACGTTAATTGGCGCCAGGGCGGTGCACAGTGGCAGGCAAATCTACAGGTGCTAAGTGAACTCGCAGTAACGGCCATCAATGATTATGGTCAGCCCGTACAACTGCCAGAAATCAATTTAGACGCCCAGATTGAGGCTAACCAAGCACAAGCGGATGCCAATGTAACGCTTTCGCTTGCCGAGGCAGGCGATCTAAACCTGGATTTATCGATCGATGACCCACTAGGGGCAGGCGAGCTAGAGGGGGAGCTGCGTGCAGACGATGTTTCACTGCAACCTTATCGCCCTATGCTCGTCGGAATGGATCAACTGGAAGGGAATCTGACAGGTAGTGTACAAATTTCGGGCACTACCGATCAGCCCGGCTTGCAGGGCCAGCTTGGGTTACGTGAGATTCGTGTTAATGGTCCTGAAATTCCAGTAGATGTACAAGATGGAGAGTTACTGGTCTCTTTTGACGGTGAGCAGGGCGATATTGACGGTTATCTAGCGGCCGAGCGCGGGCGTTTGGAAATCACCGGTGATGCTTACTGGCCAAACGGTGACGATTGGCGCATTGGTGTCGATCTAAATGCTGTTCAAGAGCCTATTCTGATCGTATTGCCACAGTTTGGTCGTCTAGAAGCGGCGCCTGATGTTCGTGTTCGTGTGACTCCAGAAAGGCTGCAAGTAAGGGGAGATATCAACTTACCCTGGGCAAGGCTGGAAATTGGCGATATGCCGTCTTCGGCCGTTACGCCTAGCGGTGATGAAGTGATTATCACCGAGCGCGACGATCGGCAGGCAGAAATTGAGGCACAGCGTGCTGCCGCCAATGGTGATGAGCCTAGCGCTGCAGATGAACTAGCCGCTACCGGCATGGCCCTTGATGTGCTGGTGACGCTAACGCTGGGTAGTGATATGCAGCTATCGGCCTACGGCTTAGAATCCGGACTGGGAGGTTCATTAGAAATTCGCCAAAGTGGCGGTGCATTACAGCTATTTGGCGATGTCAATTTAGTTGATGGGCGCTTCCAGGCGTTCGGTCAAGACTTGGTCATTCGCCGCGGTGAACTACTGTTTAGCGGGCCCCCTGGGCTACCTACCCTCGACTTTGAGGCCATCCGTAATCCCGACGTCACCGAAGATGACGTTATTGCTGGCCTGCGTGTCACCGGTAATGCCGAAGCCCCCAATGTACTGATCTTCTCCGAACCAGCAATGGATGAAACACGAGCACTTTCATATTTACTACGGGGCCGTGCCCCGGATGCCTCCGGCGGAGGGGTGGATAGCGCACTAACCACGGCGTTGATTGGTATGTCATTAGGACGCACCGGTGGCGCAGTGGGCTCGATTGGCGAGGCTTTCGGTATTGACGACTTAACCCTGGATACCACCGGCGCCGGCGATGACAGTCAAGTCGCCGTCAGTGGCCAACTGACCGATGACCTTAGGATTAGTTACGGTGTGGGAATTTTCTCGCCGATTGCAGAACTAACACTACGCTATACGCTGTGGCGTAATCTTTATCTTCAGGCCGTATCGGGTACCAATCAGGCGGTGGATTTGATCTACACCTTTACCCGTTCCGGTGACCCAAAAATCTTACAGCAGCAATGAGTGAGGGCGATATGTCGCTATTTTCTTCTTCAAGTACCAGTCGTGTACTGCCTGGCCGCGATACCCCTATAGAGACCAGCGATGTTCACACCATCAACGGGCATTCGTTGCATCCACCGTTTCCAGAGGGCCATGAAGAGATTGTGCTGGGAATGGGCTGCTTCTGGGGTGTTGAACGGCTGTTTTGGCAATTGCCCGGCGTCTATGTGACCGCGGCAGGTTATGCCGGCGGTGAAACGCCCAACCCCACCTATGATGAGACCTGCACGGGGCGTACCGGTCACACCGAGGTGGTGAGGGTGGTCTTCGATCCTAAGCAGGTCGACCTGGAATCGCTGCTACAGGTGTTCTGGGAACAGCACGATCCTACCCAGGGAAATCGCCAGGGCAACGATATTGGATCGCAGTATCGTTCAGCTATTTTCACCACCAGCGAGGCTCAGCAAGCAGCCGCTGAACAAAGCGCGTCCGCCTTTCAGCAGGCGCTCAACAAGGCAGGCAAAGGGCAAATCACGACCGAAATAAAACCGCTTGAAGCGTTTTATTATGCAGAGGCTTACCATCAGCAGTATCTCGACAAAAACCCGAATGGCTACTGCGGCTTAAAAGGCACTGGCGTGACCTGCCCGATAGGCTAAAAGCTCATTTTTATCAAAGTTAATTTAACCAAGCTAACCAGCGCATTATAAAGGAAGCCATTATGCAGCAGCGTTATCACCGAAAGCGGGCTTTCCAGCGTAGCGCGATAGGCAGCACTTTGGTACTGCTACTGTGTGCGCCGTTATCCTGGGCGAGCGAGGAGGCCACTAGCGAGCTTTCGATGCCTCAAACCGTTGGCGACACTCAGTTCGCCAGCGAGCGTGAAGCAGTGATGTGGCGCCAGCAAGAGCTCAAAGATATTGAAAGTCTGGTTCGTCAGCTGCGTTTTGACTTAATTAATAATCAAGATGTAGAGGCTGCCGCCCCGCGCTTAACGGAACTCCAAGAGCGTACGACTGCCCAGCAGTTACTACCTGCCTTTATTGAGGGTACGCATGGCGGTGGTTCTGAGGCGCGCGCCTCTATTTGGGAAGAGTGGAATGAGTTTGCCGCTGGCTTTACTGACCTTGAGGATAAAATCACTCAGTTGGTTGAGGTCGCCGAACAGGGGGATACCCGTAATACAGCGAGAGCACTTTCCGAGGTAGGCGCTAGCTGCAAGAGCTGCCATCGCGCCTACCGCTACGACTAGCGTCTCAGTAGGCGCTCAAAGAGAGACTTAATCGCCTGATTGTATGCGGTCAATACGGTAAAGCGTTTCCACTTGCTCTAAGCCACTGATGGTGCAATTCAGGTCTTTAACGCGACCATCGCTTAAACCGTAAACCCAGCCATGTACCGAGATTTGCTGCCCACGCTGCCAGGCGCGCTGCAAAATCTTGGTACGGCACAAGCTATTCACCTGCGCTTTAACGTTGAGCTCGCACATACGGTCAATTTGGTCTTCCAGAGGAAGATGGTCTAGCGAATCACGGTGACGGTTGTACTGTTCGCGAACCGAATGTAGCCAATAATCGACCACACCGCATTCGCCACCCATCATGGCGGCCTTAATGCCCCCACAACCATAGTGTCCGACAATCATAATATGGCTGACTTTAAGCACATCCACCGCGTACTGAACCACCGACAGGGCGTTCATATCCGTATGGTGGAGCAGGTTCGCTACATTGCGGTGAACGAAAACTTCCCCAGGCGGCAGCGCAATAATTTGATTGGCGGGCACACGGCTATCCGAACAGCCAATCCATAAATAGTCTGGGTTTTGCTGACTTGAAAGCCGTTTAAAGTAGTCGGGGTCCTCTTCGCACATGCGCTCAGCCCAGGCACGATTGTTATCGAGTAGCGTCGCAATAGAGTCAGACATAGTGTCTCCAGCAAGATTAAATAGAGTTAAGTCGCTGATCGAGAAGCGGAATAATAAATCTTAGCAAGTATAAGGGATTGGACAGTATAAAATAGCAGCAAATGGTTTTAACCCCCCCGGACAGTCAGGTCAATATCCTTGTTTGGCCGTCAGGGGTAATCATTTTTAACTTCACAGGAGCAAACGATGGCCGACTTTTCCGAATATGAATATGACCTCCTGGTGATTGGTGCAGGCTCCGGCGGCGTGCGTGCTGCGCGTATGGCAGCCGCCACCGGTGCCAGAGTAGCGATTGCCGAAGACCGATACCTGGGTGGTACCTGTGTCAACGTTGGCTGTGTGCCCAAAAAACTTTACTCATACGCCGCCCATTTTCACGACAGCTTTGATGACTCGGCCGGTTTTGGCTGGCAGTTGCCTGGCCCGGCAAGCTTTGACTGGGCGACGCTGCGTGATAATAAAATAAGCGAAATCAAACGGCTAAACGGTATTTATCAGCGCATGCTGGAAGGCGCGGGAGTAACACTTTTTAATGCCCGGGCTCGGCTGGCTGATGCGAATACAGTGACGTTGAGCGGAGAGCATGGTGATATTTCGATAAGCGCAGAAAAAATCCTGGTGGCCACGGGTGGGTGGCCATGGGTGCCCGATTTTCCGGGTAGTGAATATGCGCTGGACTCCAACCAAATCTTTGATCTTGATACGTTTCCCAAGCGCTTTCTAGTTTTGGGTGGCGGTTACATCGCGGTCGAGTTCTCCAGTATTTTCAACGGGCTTGGCAGCGAGACACACCTCATCTACCGTGGCGAACTGTTCCTGAAAGGGTTTGATCAACAGGTTCGTGAATTCACTTGTGCCGAAATGGAAAGAAAAGGGGTCAACCTCCACTTCAACACCAATATTGAGCGTATTGAAGCCACCCAGAATGCCTACAACGTTCATCTCACCGATGGGCAGGTAATGGAAGTCGATGTGGTGCTGGCGGCAACTGGGCGCAAAGCTAATATCAAAGACCTGGGTCTGGAGGCGCTGGGTATTAACCTGAATGAGCAGGGCAAGATCCCTGTCAACGATCGTTTTGAAACGGCGCAACCGTCGATTCTTGCGCTAGGCGACTTAATCGCTGGCCCAGAACTAACGCCAGTGGCCTTGGCAGAAGCGATGCAGCTGGTGGATGTCCACTATGCCGACACCGTCCCCCAGCCGCTCGATTACACCACGATTCCAACCGCCGTTTTTTGCCACCCTAACATCGGCACGGTAGGGCTTTCCGAAGAGGCGGCTCGTGAAAAATTCACCAATATCCGCGTTTATAGCACCAATTTTCGGGCCATGAAGCACACCTTGTCGGGTAGCCAAGAGCGCACCTTAATGAAATTGGTGGTAGACGATGCCACTGATGTGGTGGTCGGGGCCCATATGGTCGGCGACGACGCAGGTGAAATCATTCAAGGTATAGCTATCGCGGTAAGGGCAGGCCTTACCAAGCATGACTTTGACCGCACTGTGGGTATCCACCCAACGGGAGCAGAGGAGTTCGTCACTATGCGCACGCTCACGCGTACTTGACCCGGTGCTTATGTTGCCTTGCGACGAGCGCTGGATGCCCGTGCAGACATCGCATATGAAGATCGTGCATGTGAAGACAAGTTGTGAGTGAAAACAGATTTAGGTGTGCCCGTTGGCACGCCTTTTTTTGTTGGCAAGTTGGGCTATTCTGAATCAGTAACGACGGTTCTGAGCGCGAGCAGATAGCTAACAAGCCGTCTCTCATAACAAAAAATTATGGAAAGTAGGGTGGTGAATAATATGATTTTTGAATTGCTCATAATCAGCTGTTATAATGATCATCAAATTCGCTACAGCGAAGCATAACTATGAGTACGCCCATACAACCGTTTACCCCCTCTGCTGACTTGGCCAGGCCTACAGTGGCCGATGCCGTTGTTGGTCATGCAGAGACACCGTTGTTTATTCGCAAACCTAATGCGGATGACGGCTGGGGAGTGTACGAGCTTATCAAAGCCTGCCCGCCGCTTGATGTGAATTCTGCCTACGCCTATTTGTTACTTGCTACACAGTTTCGTGATACCTGTGCAGTTGCTACCAATGAAGAGGGTGAAATCGTTGGTTTTGTATCGGGCTACGTGAAGGATAACGCCCCGGATACTTATTTCTTATGGCAGGTGGCCGTCGGCGAAAAAGCACGCGGTACGGGGCTCGCGCGCCGATTGGTCGAGGCGATTATGTCGCGCCCCGAGCTTGACGATGTGCATCATCTTGAAACCACGATCACGCCAGACAATCTAGCCTCTTGGGGCTTATTTCGTCGCTTGGCCGCGCGCTGGCATGCGCCGCTCAATAGCCGCGAATACTTCTCTACCGAACAGCTCGGAGGGGAGCATGACCCGGAAAACCTGGTTCGTATCGGTCCGTTCCAAACAGACCGCATCTAATACGTGCGTTTAACCATAAACAGCACGTAGTGAACATACTGTTTTTCCCGCTCATGTTGCTCCGGGCTAACAACGCCTAATGGCAAAATGATTGACCAAGGAGGTCGCAATGCAGACCCAGACGCTTGAACGCATGGAATCCAATGTACGTACTTATTCTCGTTCATTCCCGGTGGTGTTTACCAAAGCGCAAAATGCGCGCCTAACCGATGAGAACGGCCGTGAATACATTGATTTCCTCGCCGGCGCGGGCACGCTTAACTACGGCCACAATAATCCGCACATGAAGCAGGCAATGATTGATTACCTGTCAACAGACGGTGTTGTGCACGGTCTGGATATGTGGACCAATGCCAAGCGCGATTATTTAGAAACGCTTGAGGAAGTCATCTTCAAGCCACGCGGTCTCGACTACAAAGTGCATTTACCAGGCCCGACTGGTACCAACGCTGTCGAAGCCGCCATTCGTTTGGCCCGTGTTGCTAAAGGCCGTCACAACATCGTGACGTTCACCAATGGCTTCCACGGTGTAACGATGGGCGCTTTGGCTACCACCGGTAACCGTAAGTTCCGTGAAGCCACGGGGGGTATCCCGACGCAGGGTGCCAGCTTCCTGCCCTATGATGGCTACATGGGCGAACATACCGACACGCTGGATTACTTTGAAAAGCTGCTGGGCGACAAATCCGGCGGGCTGGATGTTCCCGCTGGTGTCATTATTGAGACCGTTCAAGGCGAGGGCGGTATCAACGTGGCAGGCCTGGAGTGGTTGAAGCGTTTGGAAAGCATTTGCCGAGCCCATGATATTCTGCTGATTATCGACGATATCCAGGCAGGCTGTGGTCGTACCGGTAAGTTCTTCAGCTTTGAGCATGCAGGCATCACGCCAGACATTATTACCAACTCGAAGTCACTCTCTGGCTTTGGCCTGCCATTTGCGCATGTCTTGATGCGTCCAGAACTGGATAAGTGGAAGCCAGGTCAATATAACGGCACCTTCCGTGGCTTCAGCTTAGCGATGGTGACAGCCACCGCCGCGTTAAAAAAATATTGGACCAACGATACCTTTGAGCGTGATGTTCAGCGCAAAGGACGTATTGTAGAAGAGCGTTTCCAGAAGCTTGCGGCACTGCTGACTGAGAGCGGCATGCCTGCCACTGAACGTGGGCGTGGTTTGATGCGTGGCATTGACGTGGTATCTGGAGATATCGCCGATAAAATTACCAGCAAAGCTTTTGAGCACGGCTTGATAATTGAAACCAGTGGTCAGGACGGTGAAGTCGTGAAGTGTCTGTGCCCACTGACCATCAGCGATGAAGACCTGCTGAAAGGCCTGGATATTCTGGAAATGTGCGTGAAAGCTGTTGCTAGCGAGTAATTTGGCGTTAGGATAAAGCGTCAGCTCACACCCGTTTCGTTAGGGAAACTGCGGCTAGTAATCGCTAGCCGCTATGCTATGGAGTACTTCTATGATCGTTCGTAATCTCGAAGAAGCGCGCAAAACAGAACGCCTAGTCACCGCTGAAAACGGCAATTGGGATAGCACACGTCTTGTTTTAGCCAATGATAACGCTGGCTTCTCGTTTCATATTACCCGAATTTTTCCCGGCACTGAGACCCACATTCATTATAAAAACCACTACGAAGCGGTGTTTTGCTATGAAGGTGAAGGCGAGGTGGAAACCCTGGCCGACGGTAAAATCTGGCCGATCAAAGCAGGCGACATTTACCTGCTAGATCAGCACGATGAGCACCTGCTACGCGGTAAAGAAAAAGGAATGACGGTTGCTTGCGTCTTCACACCGCCGATTACCGGCAATGAAGTCCACCAGGAAGACGGTTCATACGCAGCAGAATAGAAACGCTATTTAGAAAGAAATTATGAAATCGTCAGCTTGAGATGAAAAAAGCAGCCCGCTGAATAGCGGGCTGCTTTTTTAGCTAGGTGCCGAGTTTTGTCTATTGACCTGTATTCTCAAAGGTTTTCTCAAAAACTAAGGTGATTTCACCCAGCGTTAAGCCAAATTTTCGCATAGCCGTTCGATTGATCAAGCGGCCATCCGGTTGCAGGTACATCCAATCATCCATGGTGAACGTAATCATCCGCCCGTCGATAGCAATCTCTAACGGGTATCGCATATGGAAAGCATGTCCATATTGGCGAGCTTTAACGTGTCCCTCCACGTCGCTGGCGGTGCCAACCCAGTGATGCGCGTCGATACGTTCAAACGTCCATACCCGTCGGTCGGTTTCACCATCTGAAAACACGAAGGACTCATCCAGCGTTAGTGTATCGGCCTCGTAGGTGCCCTGGATTTCCACCGTGAAGCGGCGCTGTACCTCACCAGAATAATCCTGCACCATGCCCCAGGCTCGCGTAGTCCCGGTAAAGTACTCGGCAATATCCAAGCGGGGCTCTGAATCAGCGTAATCTTCGATATCAACACCCACACAGCCAGTCAGCAGGAAGAGCAGTATGAAAAAGCTTATGCGCAGCGAATGGATCATGGCATCATTTCCTATATTAAAATGGGCTCAGGTACAGCTATGGTAAAATAATTTAACAGAATAGAGCAGCTAAGCTGTTGTAGCCACTGCGTCTTACTCGGGTTCGCTTAATATATATTATGTTAAATAAGATAAATTGTGTGTCTGAATAATCGTGATGACGTTGGACACTAGTCGCCCATCTCCTTATTATTCCCTCCACCTATTTGTCCAAGGATATCTCTCGTTATGCGCCCAGGTGTTTTGTGGCTAATAGCTAGCTTGTCGCTTTCAATTGCAGGCTGTGCAGCAACCAAGCCAGAAACGAATGAACCGCCTCCCCTAAGTGAAGCGTCTTTTAATACTCGAATCCTTGAATTAGAGAGCCAATTGGCGCAGCAATGCGACACCCGTTCTGAGCTTCAGACACGCCAACTTGATCAGCAGCAGGTACTCACTGCTGACGTACGTGAAGTCGGTAGTTTGTTACGTTCGCTACGCCTAGATGTACAGCAGTTAGAAGCCCGTGGTGAAGAACCTGTCATCATCCGCGAAGAGTGTGAAGTTGATGAGACGCTAAGCACGAAAACGCTACTGGGTCGTAGCGAATGGGTTGGATTTCCAAGCCTGGGCACCTACCTCAAGGCGCGTGTCGATTCAGGAGCCAACACCTCATCGCTGTCGGCCGACGAAATCACCCGCTTCGAGCGGGACGGTGAAGACTGGGTGCGCTTCAAACTAGCGCTAAACGACGACGATGTGGCCGTTGAGTCGCAGCGTGATGAATGGGTCGAGGCACCTATTGTGCGTCGGGTTCGTATTCTTCAAGCTTCTGGTGAAGAATCCCGCCCGGTTATTTCATTATTAATGACGTTGGGACCGATCCGCGAAAACGTCGAGTTCACGCTGAATGACCGCTCACATTTAGAGTATCCGGTGCTACTGGGCCGGCGCTTTTTAATGGATATCGCTGTAATAGACGTCGCCGATACCTACTTACATGACCGCCCCGAGTTTCCTGGTGGCGAGCCAGCCGATCAAGCTGCTGAAGATGAAGCAGTTGATGACGACGATACAGAAGAGTAACTGCTCTCCCCTGGCGCTTTACGTAGAAAGGAATCTCCATGTCACGGTTAATGTTTTATATCATTGTCGGCTTGCTGTTGGTCGCGGGCATTGCCACCAGCGTACATCGCCATGTGCAGTTTGAAATCCCCTGGCTGCCCGGTGAACAACGCCAGGTCTGGGAAATTGAAGCGGGCATAAACTTCAATGCTCAAGATGGCCCTGTGCAAGTCGACTTGGCACTGCCTTCTCATCAGGCGGGCTATCGTGTATTAACTGAAAATACAGCATCGTCAGGGTATGGCTTGGCCTACCAAGCAGATGAACTAGGCCGTACCGCTCAGTGGACGATTCGCGAAGCGGCTGGCAGCCAAACGCTGTACTACTCTGTTCAAATGCTTGTATCGCAAGATGCCCAGGCACCGGTGCAAACGCCGCCTGAAATGACCCCAATCACACCATGGGAAAGTCCTTATGACACGGCGGCTAGCCAGCTGATCGAACAAGCCTGGGCTCGCAGCGCCAATAACGCGACGTTTGCCCGGGAGCTGATCCGAGATGTGAATGGTGAGCGTCAGGGCGAAAACGCGCGTCTTCTGTTATCTCAGGAAAACCCAGCGGCATTAGTGGTCCGCTTGCTTAACCAAGCGGGCGTATTAGCGCGCGAAGTAAGCGGCCTGCTATTGGAAGATGGACGTCGCCGCCAAACACTTAGTAGTTGGATCCAAGTGTTTGACGAGTCTGGTGAACAGTGGTCAATTTTTCACCCGCTGACAGGCGAGCAAGGCAAACCTGAAAACCTACTGTTGTGGGAAACGGGCGGTCGAGCCGTTTTAGAAGTACAAGGGGGCACCAACTCTCGGGTCACCTTCTCAATGATGACCCATGATCAGCCGGCATCAGCCGCGGTGCGCAACCACTATTCCGAGGACACGCTGCTGAATTTCTCCATTCATAGCCTGCCGTTGGAAGAACAAGCGCTATTCCAGACCATTCTGCTGATTCCGATTGGCGCGCTAATGGTGGTGTTTTTACGTGTCTTGGTAGGCATAAAGACATCCGGTACCTTCATGCCGGTTTTGATCGCCCTCGCCTTCATTCAGACCACCCTGCCCACTGGCCTTATCGGTTTCCTGCTTATCGTTGCGGTCGGGCTGATTATCCGTAACTACCTCTCTTACTTGAACTTGCTGCTGGTGGCCAGGGTCTCCGCGGTCATCATCACGGTGATCGCGATCATTTCTATCTTTACTGTACTGGCCTATCGCATGGGGCTGAGTGCTGGCTTAACGATTACCTTCTTCCCGATGATCATCCTTGCCTGGACTATCGAGCGGATGTCGATTCTATGGGAAGAGGAAGGTCCTAAACAGGTATTGATCCAGGGTGGCGGCAGCTTGATCACCGCCGTCCTTGCCTATCTGGCGATGAACAATCCCTGGGTACGCCATATCACGTTCAACTTCTTAGGCGTGCAGTTGATACTCATGGCGTTGATCTTGCTGCTGGGTAATTACACTGGCTACCGACTGTTGGAGTTACGCCGCTTTAAGCCAATTATTGATGATGAGAAACCATCATGAGTTGGTTCAACAACTGGACGTGGCCCACGCGCTTGCGTGATAAAGGCATCATTGGCATGAATCGGCGTAATATCCGCTACATTGGCCGTTATAACAGCCGCCGACTCTATCCCTTGGTGGACGATAAACTTAAGACCAAACTGCTCGCCCAGCAATATGGGATAACGTCGCCAGAATTGATCGGCACTGTGACCACCCAGTTCGGGGTTAAGCACATCGGCGAAATGCTCACGGGCCATGCAGGCTTTGTTATCAAGCCTGCTAAAGGTAGTGGCGGCAAAGGAATTTTGGTGATTGAAAAGGTCGAAGATAATGCCTTTATCAAGCCAAGTGGCGCCAAGCTAACCCTCACCGATGTTGAGCGGCACGTCTCTAATATTCTTTCCGGTCTCTACTCATTGGGCGGCTCGCCCGATGTGGCGGTGATTGAGACGCTGATCAATTTCGATGAAAGCCTGATGGATTACACCTACGAGGGGGTGCCCGATATCCGGGTGATCGTCTTTAAGGGCTATCCCGTTATGGCCATGATGCGGCTTTCCACCGCCGCCTCTGATGGCAAGGCAAACTTGCACCAGGGTGCCGTGGGAGTGGGGCTAAACATTGCAACGGGGGCTGCACTACGCGCCGTTCAGTTTGACCGGCCCTGCTTTAGTCATCCCGATACGGGTCACGACCTGGCAAGCTTAGTGGTGCCTCAGTGGGAAACGCTGCTGAACCTGGCGGCGGGCTGTTATGAAATGACCGGCCTGGGGTATCTCGGTACCGATATGGTGTTGGATCGCAAGCATGGGCCGATGCTGCTTGAACTGAATGCACGCCCCGGCCTAGCCATTCAAATGACCAATGGGGAAGGTTTGCGCCGTCGCCTGGATCTAATTGAGCGGCAGCCGGATGGCGTGCCTGCCAAACAGCGTGTCGCCTTTTCCCAACACCATTTCGCGCGGCAAAGTGAGCTGGTAGAAAGCCCTGACACCACCTCTTCCAGCGCGTAGACTGGCTATTGACGAGAGCCTAGGCTAACCACGTTCAACGAGTTGTCCATGACCCAAGCGAATACACTACTGCAGCAGGCGGAGTCTCAGTGCCACATCCGCGGCGTTCGTTTCACGCCCATACGCAGGCGCGTGCTAGAGCTGATTGCTGAAAATGGTGGTGGGCTGAAGGCGTATGATCTGCTGGATAAGCTGTCTACCGAACATGCGGCGGCTAGGCCGCCGACGGTTTATCGGGCGCTTGAGTTTCTGATTGACCAGGGCTTGGTGCATCGGATTGAGTCACAAAACTCCTATGTGGCCTGCGCGTGCCCTGAGCATGTGCATGGTTTTCAGTTGCTCATTTGCCGACACTGCGGGTACGTAGAAGAGCTGCATTTAGATGAGATCAGTGATCAACTGGCGGCTCTGGCAAACAGCCAAGGGTTTAACGTTGAGCGCCAAACCATAGAGCTGCAAGGGCTCTGCCAGGATTGTCGAACAAGCTGATGTATTCAATAGCTAGCGAGTAGAATGTATGTCCCGTTTTGACCAAGTAGCTCCAGACGCCCTTTTTAAGCAGCTTGAGCGTGCTACCCCTGATGATAGCCTGCCCGCTATTGCAACCCTGCTAACGGCTGTGCGCTTTAATGCCGATGGTTTAATCCCTGCGATTGCCCAACAGCACGACTCCAAAGAAGTGCTAATGATGGCGTGGATGAATCGTCAGGCGCTAGAAGAGACGCTAACCACGCAGCGGGTCTGTTACTACTCGCGCTCACGGGGAAAATTGTGGCGCAAAGGTGAGTCATCAGGCCAGCAGCAACAGCTTGTGTCCGCTGCCCTTGATTGCGATGGTGACACCCTGCTTCTGCAAGTTGAGCAAACAGGACCCGCTTGCCATACCGGCCGTCGTAGCTGTTTCTATATTGGCGTGGCCCAAGAGCAGGCATCGATTACCAGCACGCCGCTAATCGATCCCGATGAGCTCTACGGCAACAAAGTCTCTTCCTAGCCATGAAACGCCTAGCCATGAGCCGCTGGCTAACATCACTGCGATCAGCCCTGCGCTGGGCATTAACAAGCGTGATGATTGGCTGTATTAAAACCTACCAATATACGCTTAGCCCCCTTTTGGGCCCTCGCTGTCGCTTCTGGCCCAGTTGCTCGTCTTACACTATTGAAGCAATTCAGGTGCACGGGCCGATAAAAGGTGGCTGGATGGCCGTGAAGCGTATCGTCAAGTGCCACCCAGGCAGCCCTGGCGGCATGGACCCAGTACCCGGCGGCCGAAGCGAGCAGCTTTGCCGCGAGGACGAAGATGCATCCTCTTCCTGTTGCAGCGACCACCCTTCCCGCTAGCGCTGGTGTGCCACCTGATAGATCTTTTCAAGCATCGCATGTAAGCCGTTGCTACGGGTCGGCGAAAGATGCTTATCCAATCCCAAATCAGCTAAAAAGTGCGGTTCGGTAGCACGAATCTCTGCTGCTGAGCGGTCACTATAAATGCGCAGTAATAAGGCAATCAGGCCCGACACAATAGCGGCATCGGACGTCGCCTTAAAAATCAGCTTATCGCCCTCCTCTTCATGCCGCATCCATACATTAGACTGGCAGCCCTGGATTTTAAACTCCTCGACTTTCCAATCGTCGGGGAAGTCAGGCAGCTGTTTGCCCATATCAATAATGTACTGATAACGATCCATCCAGTTATCGAATATCTCGAAATCTTCAATCAGCTCTTGCTGGGCCAATTCGGCGCCGGAAGTGCTCATGGTATTTCCTTCTAAATGGGTAATGGCTACTGGTATAACTATTAATGAAGCTATGAATCTGCCCCATTATAACGAGTCAATGGCGAATTGCTTAACCGATGACGCTGCTGCTCTTTATGCCACTCAATGTCTTCGGTATGCAGATAGCGTGATGTGGTATCGAGACGCGCATGACGCGCGCTTTCAGCCAAATGGCGCAGACTAATGCCCGACTGAGCCTGATGGGTAATCGATGTATGCCGTAACCAGTGTGGCGTTGCCTGACGCAGCGCGTTGACATGCTGCGATGCGCCGTCCTCCTCTTCAAGCGCTAGGGCTGCCTGCTGAAACGTTGCCCGAATCAGTCTATAAAGCTGGTTGTGGCCCAAACCGCGTTGCCCATCCAGGGCGCGTAGAGCCGGCGCATTATGCTCCAGCTCGCTAGGCTGGTCAGGCAAGCCTAGCGCCTGGCGCCACTGGCGCAGGCAAGCTAGCATGTCGTCGGGCAGCGGAATCCGCGCCACCTTGCTGCCCTTACCTACCACGCTCCACCACCAACGCCCTTCGCTGCGCTGGAAATCGCCCATGCGCGCGTCTGCCATTTCACTGATACGCGGAGCAAGTAGATAGGCAAAACCAAAGATAAAGCGTCGACGCGCCTGCTCAAAAAACCTTCGACTCCCCTCTTCCACCGCTAACGGCTCATTGAGCCACTGCCAGAACCACGCCCATACATCGCTCTCCAGGTAACGCTCAATGCGCGGCGCCTGATTGTTCAAGCGCCGTGATTTATCACGCATCAGGCGAAACGGGTTATGGCTAACCCACCCGGCTTCTACCAGCCAGGCAAACATGCCCTGCAGAATCACTAAGCTCTGGCGCCGACTGGCGGGCGATAAAGGCCCACGAAACGGCCGCCACGCTGGGTGCGCGTGGGGCTTGGAGGGCCCTACCCACTGATCACTGGGCTGAGGGTCGGCAAGGAACAGTTCAAACCGGCGCAGCGCTTCTCTATGGATATCTGCCAGCGTGAGTCCTTGGCTATTCAGCCAGAGTAAAAGCCGCTCGGATTCCCGGCGGTACGCTTTCCAGGTTTGTGGGCTGTCAACGTACTCTTCAAGCCAAGCCATCACCGCCTGAGCATCATTTTGTGCCGTAATTCTGACATTAATCTGCTCGCTTACAGGCCTGTGATCGAGCAACAGCGGCTCCACTCCGCCCGGTGTTAACGCAGTTGGCATGTATTATTCCCTGAGCAATCGATGTTCTCTATGTGCCAGAGTGAGGGTCGGCAACGATTCTGACGAAATCCTCCAAAAAGCGCATTAACCATCTGTTTTACAAGCCTTAAATTAACTATTTCATCACGTGCAGACGATGCGTTACCTGCTGTATTCCCACACCCAGTAGCCAAAAGCCGTGGCACATAAAAGCCATGTGCCAATAACGACTGCGGCCGCAACGTGGCTGATCGGCTTGATTGCCACTTTAGCTGCTTTCGAGCGACTTGCTTCTATCACATTCGATGGCGTCAGCTTGATGACAAGGACGATGCCCAGCGGGACCAAGATAATGTCGTCAAGATAGCCCAGGATCGGCATGAAGTCCGGAATGAGATCAATTGGACTCATGGCGTACGCTGCGATTGCGAGCAGCCGAACGACTATGGGGGGTATTCGGGTCTCGCGCCACAAAATAACCGTCAGCGCATCATGCTGAATGCGTTTTGCCGCAGCTCGCAGCCTGCCAAAGATCACGGTAGACATCTAACTACTCCTTGCGCGATTGGCATCACTCGCAACTCTCAGGGATGATCAGGCCGAGACAATAGCGGGCTATTTAGCCAGGCTTGTTTGTAGTTGTTTCAACTGACCCTGGAGGACAGCTTTTTCCTGCAGTAATTCGCGATTCTGATCGTTGAGGAACTGGTTTCGGTCGTCAGCCGCTGCCACGCGCTCTCTGAGGTCGGAGATCCGCTGCTGGCAGGCCGCGAGATGTTTTTCAGAATCCGTTAGGGCCGCACCAAGCTTCTCCCTGTGTTCGGCGTCGCTATCTCGCTCCAGCTGGAGGCGGTCGACTGTCGCTTCCAGCGTTTCTGTTCGCGTTGCCCATTGTGTTATGACGGCCTGGCTCGCGTGCAATTTTTCTTTCAAGTTTTCAGCGTGATCCTGACTGGCCTCATAGCGCTGGTTTATTTGGTCGCGATGTTGTCTCAGCGTGTCGCGGTCCTGTTCGCTGGAACGGAGCTGCTGCGTCAGCTGATCCACCTGACCCTCCAGCCCTGACTGGGTCCTGTGGAACTGGTCCCGTTCATGACGGCGATCCTCGGCAATCTCCTGCTGGTAGTGCTCGAAATGGCTGCGGATATCGCGGTTTTCCTGCTTCATCTCTTGGACGGTTGCAGTGGTCTCACTGAGTTTCTCCTGACTTGCCTCCAGTTTGGGGTCGTTTGCGGGAGAGGGCGAAATGACACCCGAAGGGTAGCGTCTATTGCAGAAATTCAATTAAAAAGGATGCCCTCAGTAGTTATCTTTTTTAGACATCCAAATGGAATCGGCCATAGGACATAAATGTAAGCCAAATTGATATTCAGCCCCCTCTCTCAATGGTCAACACAGCTCACAAGTATTGTCTGTGAGAAAGGACTCGCCCTCTTAGGTGACTAACAGGTTCCGCATATCAGTGAACGCGGACAATAAAGTCCAACCATTTAGACTCATGCCCCAACCAAAACAGTCTAAAGTCCCGACGGCAACGAAACACCGACGCCGAATTCATAGACGAGTTGACCACCAAAATAAGCAGTTGTGACGATCAGTCCTGCAATCGCCAGCTCGAATACCACTGCACCCCAGCAGAGGCGCCTCGATAGAACGGTGCCTCGCCACCAAATAACTGCGCGTAGCAGCCCCCAAGCCACTAAGACACCTGCTGTAATACTTCCCAACTCCTCATGCCTTTCTAATATTGCAAGGGACGTACCGTTGGCCAGCGCGACATCGAGCGCAAGGTCACCAAAAACAAAAGCGACTGCGGCGGCCAGCCCCGCGCCTAGCCCGAGTCCAGCCGAGATATTAGCAATAGCACCGCGACCATCGAGGGACACACCCCGAGAAACAACGACGAAATCGAACGCCGCCAGCGATAACGCAAAGACGATTGGGAAATGCACAATCAATGGGTGGATTTGTTCAATCGGTAACATTGGGTATAGCTCCTATGAAATAAATGGAATATTTGGTGTGCACGAGTTAGAACCACACTCTAAAGCCGGCAACCAATGCCAGATTGTCAACGTCTCCGCCGTCGGCACGGGTCAGATCAGCCGTGTTGCCATATTGGCGCTTCCAGCTGACGCCGATATAAGGCGCGAATTCTCGACGAACTTCGTAACGTAATCGCAGACCTAGTTGCACATCATTCAACCCGCTACCGACGCCAAATCTAGGTACTGAACTGGCTGCAATATTGGTTTCAAATCGAGGTTGCAGTATGAGGCGTTGCGAGAACAACAGGTCGTAAGTGCCTACTAATCTAGCCGAGACGTCGCCATCCTCGCTGATAAAGAGGGCGGGCTCGACTTCGAATCGATAAGGCGCTAAACCTTGGACGCCCAGCACCGCAAAACTGCGATCCTGATCGGGGCCAGAGCCATACTGTCGGTCATAGCGCAGGCCGACCTGCAAATCCCAAAACGGCGCGATCATTCGGCTATAGAGCGCTTGAAGTTCCAACTCGCCGCCGTTTGCTGATGTTTGGTCGTCACCTTCAAATTTCATCCACAGTTTGTTGGTGTCGGTGCCATACCAGCCCTGCATATCCCAGCGCAACGTATCGGCGCCGTCGTTATCGCGATACTCGAACTGGTCTGCGATGATCATACCCAGCGGTAAGTTGTCTTCAACGGGTTCCGGCCAACCGGATTCCTCCGCAAAAGCAAACGTATGGAGAACAATCAAAAAGCTGCCTAGCACAATTCGAATCGAGGGGGATGTGGTGAGCAATTGATTATCCATTGCGGTTCTCCGATGACACTGCATCATTGGTCACCGACACCACTCGAAACATACCCATGTCCAAGTGATACAACAGGTGGCAGTGGAAGGCCCAGTTGCCGGGGGCATCTGCACTGATCAGCGCGGTCAGCCGCTCACCAGGCTTCACGTTGAGCGTGTGTTTGCGTGGCCGGTATTCACCGGCGCCATTCTCGAGTTCCATCCACATACCGTGCAGGTGAATCGGATGTTCCATCATGGTGTCGTTGACCAGCACCAAGCGCAGGCGTTCGCCATACTTAAAGTGGACAGGACCATCCACTTCAGAAAACTTTTTACCATCGAACGACCACATGTACCGATCCATCACGCCGGTCAGGTGCAATTCTACTTCGCGTTCCGGAGTCCGTTGATCGGGATACGGCGACAGGCTGCGTAAATCGGTGTACACCAACACGCGACGGCCATTGTTCTCCAGTCCGTCACCCGGTTCGCTCAGGCGATTACTCGGAAATTCAGCAACCATTGTGTTGCCTTTACCGTGACGGTCCGGGCCATGCTTTACTGGCGATGATGCTGTTGACATGCCAGTGCCTCTATTGCGTGACATGTCCATACTGTCCATCGTCTGCTTCTTAGCAGGCATTTCACCCGGCATCGCCATAGTCCCATCTTTCATGTTCATCGCAGGCAAGCCATCTTTGGGTGCCGACGTCATACCCGGCATGGCCATCGCACCCATGCCCATATCCTTCATTGTGCGCACCGGAGGATTGCCTAGCGGCGGTATTGCTGCCTCGAGCCCTGCTTTGGATGCCAGGGTTCCGCGCGCATAACCGCTGCGGTCCATGGAGGCTGCGAAAATCGTGTATGCCGCCTCGTCGACAGGCTCGACAATGACGTCATAGGTTTCCGCCACGCCAATTCGAAATTCATCAACAGCGACCGGCTGAACATTCTGCCCATCTGCTTGTACCACGGTCATTTTCAGTCCCGGGATGCGGACATCGAAGTAGCTCATCGCAGCGCCATTGATAAACCGCAGGCGTATGCGCTCTCCCGGCCGAAACAAGCCTGTCCAATTGGAATCTGGTGCCATTCCGTTAATTAAATAGGTATAGGTCGCAGCGCTTACGTCGGCGATATCCGTAGGCGCCATCCGCGATCGCGCCCAGACCATGCGTTCTCGAACCGTTTTACCCCAACCGTTTTCTTCAGCATCGTTAAACAACTCGGGAACTGTTCGGCGTTGATAGTTGTAGTAATCGCTTTGCTTCTTCAGTTTCTTCAGAACGCTCATTGGGTTCTCAAACGTCCAGTCAGAAAGCATGACCACATATTCGCGGTCGTATGCAAACGGTTCGGGGGCAATCGGATCAATAATTAACGGCCCATAGTGACCTTGCTGTTCCTGCAATCCAGAATGACTGTGATACCAGTACGTGCCACTTTGCTTTACCGGAAAGGCGTAACGAAACGTCTCACCTGGCTTGATACCCGCATAGCTGACACCGGGGACGCCATCCATTTCATAGGGGAGCAGTAAGCCATGCCAGTGAATGGAAGTGTCTTCATCCAGTTGATTTGTGACCCTAATAACTGCGTCCTGCCCTTCTTTTAGGCGAACAAGCGGACCGGGAATGGAACCACTGATCGTCACCGTATCGCCCATTCGCCCGCCAATATCAAGGGGCTGACGGGTAATATTGAGATCAATCGGGCCGGTTGCTTGTTCGGGGCGTAAGCCTAAGCCTAAGGTTTCTCCGGCAAAAGCCGGGACCAAAGAATTGAGCCCAAGGATTGCACCTGTAGCACCCGCTTGCGTTATAAAGCGGCGTCTTGATTTCGAATACATCGTTTGGTTGTTCATTGTTCGCTCCAACAAATAATCTTGGTTGCTTGCGCGCTATCCCGGCGTAAAAAGCACGCCCTGGCGGAATAACTTAGTTTTGGAAATTGGCACTATCCAGTCAATGACGACGATAGGCCACTGACATCAAAAAGTTGGCAGGCTAATTCAGCAGGCGATCATAACGATGAACTGGCGAATCGACTGTTCTCTGAGGCGGAACATGCTCGCGTGCCGAGTTCGAAGTGACCTGCGCTTGAGGCCATATGGATTCACTGAATTTGAATACAGCGACAAGATTGTCGTCGAGGTCATCGATGCGCGTCGTCGGTTGGAGGGCATCCTGTTGGAGATGCTCTGTGGCATTAACCGCACAATGGGTAAAGCAATGGTCATAAGAACACTCACCATCGCACGGTCCACCATCGACTGAATGATGCGCATGTTCGTCTATCCCTGTGCTTGCATTTGCATAGCACACCCCGACACCCGCGCCTAAGACCAAGGGGAGGACCAGAAACGAAGATATATAAAGGCGGAGGATCGACATGCTTGCCACAATATACTCCCCCGGCGTATTTAACAAGGCCAAGCGACCAGGATTAGAATCATTCAATCTTGGCTGCGCATCAACGGTCACGTGAGAACTCGAGACTGATATCAAGCTGATGGTCGTTGTATACTCCTAAGGAGTATGTCGACCGAGTGATAACACCATGTCCAACCTTGAAAAATCAGATTTGCCCGCCTCTCGAAAAGCGATTTCGAGGCGCCTTAAGCGAATCGAAGGTCAAGTCCGCGGCGTAGATCGAATGCTGGAACAAGGTCGCTACTGTGTCGACATCTTGCAACAAATTCAGGCCACGAAAGCCGCGTCGAAAAAAGTTGAAACCGAACTTCTACGTGATCATGCAAATTCCTGTATTGAAGGTGCACTTAGAGAAGGCTCTTTGGATGAGCAAAGAGATAAGATCGTTGAACTCGTCGATCTGTTTGAACGAGGTCGCTGAGGGTCTGGTACCGAGAAAAAGTGCCTGCGTCTAGGCCGCCTCGCGTGAGCGTTTTACAATCTCAGAGACCGTGTTCTTGCTAATACCGAGATCCCGTGCAATCCATCGATAGCTCTTACCTTGTTCAATGAGGTGAAGCACTTTAGGTGAAAGTTTGTCGGATTTTGGGCGGAAGCCCTTCTTTCGGCCCAGCTTTTTGCCGCGAGCTTTTGCTGCAGCAAGACCGGATTTTACGCGTTCACTAATTAAATCACGTTCAAATTCTGCGATGCCGGATAGAAAGGTTGCCATCATCCGACCATGGGATGTCGATAGATCAAAGGTCATGCCGCTTATGGCGACCACCGAGACTTTCCAGTTTTCCAGGTCGCGGAGCGTGTTGAGCAGGTCGATGGTTGATCGACCCCATCGAGACAATTCTGTCACGACTACCGCATCGATTTCCCGGCGTTGCGCCAAGGCCATAATTTTCTTTCGTTCTGTGCGATCCAATTTCGCACCTGACCCCGTTTCCTTGAAAACTCCAATGACGTCGTAGTTCGCTCGCTTAGCGAATGCTCGAAGATCGCGTGCCTGCCGCGCACACGATTGATCAGCTGTCGACACTCGACAATAAATGGCTACCCGGTGTCCCAATTAAACCTACCTCTCTTCATGGCTTGCAAAGCCGCATGTTTACTGGCTGGATTGGTGTCCTGTTTAGCCTTTAGTTTAACTGGGACAGTATCGCATGCCAAGACGCACCATTCTGACCGAACGACAACGGGAAGCACTGTTCGGATTGCCAGCGGATGAAGACTCGATGCTCCGCCACTACGTGTTGAGTGACGAGGACATGCAGCATGTCAAAACAAGGCGACGCCCCGGCAACCGATTGGGTTTCGCATTGCAGCTATGTGCCTTGCGGTATCCCGGTCGACTACTCCAACCAGGCGAATTCATCCCAGACCCAATTATCAAATTTATTGGGGCGCAACTGGGTTTGTCGAAAAGCGACCTTGCCGACTATGCGGAGAGACGGCAGACACGCTATCAGCATTCGGTGTCGCTCCAGAATCTATACGGCTATCGAACTTATCAGGCTTCTGACCTAGATTTCGCCCAGTGGCTGGCATCAGCCGCTGAACAGGCCCACTCTAACGAAGGTTTGGCACGCGAAGTGGTCGCCCAAATGCGCCTTCGGCGCATTGTTGTACCGGCACCTTCAACGGTTGAACGATTGTGTGCAGATGCTCTGGTCGCCGCCGACAATCGTATCTCTAGGCGCATCGCGGATCGTCTCGACAACACCACAGTGGACAGACTCACCGCATTGCTCAGCGAAACAACGGTGACAGGCGTCACCCGATTCGTCTGGTTGCGCCAACACGAACCGGGCAGCAACTCACGGGTGGTCAATGGGTTGCTCGATCGGCTGGAACGGATCGTTGATTTGGAACTCAGCCCTTCTTTGCTTCAGGGTGTGCCCTCGCACAGAGTAGCCCGCCTTCGTCGCCAGGGTGAACGCTACTATGCCGATGGCATGCGTGATCTACCTACGCATAGAAAACTGGCGATACTAGTCGTCTGTGGTGTTGAATGGCATGGCGCAATCGGTGACGCCATCGTCGAAACCCATGATCGAATTGTGGGTCGGCTGTACCGTGCTTCTGAGCGTTTTAGAGATGATCAAATTAACGATCAACGTGCGCTCATCCAACAAACACTCAAAACTTTTTCCGAAGTAGGCGCATCGATCATCGCGGCGCGAGAAGCCGGCGAGCCCGTCGACACAGCCATTGAACAGGATTGCGGCTGGGAGGTATTCAATCGCCTGGTCGAAGATGCCACCGCTGTGAATGCCAAAGTTGGAGCCGATCCTCTGGATTTTGTGAACAGTGGCTACGCTAGATTTCGTCGCTATGCACCACGGTTTCTGAACACACTCGCGATCGAAGGTGCGCAGTCAGCAGGACCGATACTCAAAGCAATTAACGCACTCCAACAACTGAACCGATCGAATAATCGGGGGTTACCAAACAATCTACCGATAGCCTTCGCTAGACCCAAATGGCGAAAGAGGTTGCAGCGCACAGACCGTCGAACTTGGGAAACTGCGATTCTTTTCGCTATTCGCGATGCATTTAGGGCAGGCGACATCTGGTTAAAAAATAGCCGTCGATATGCAGAGCCATCGAAAGAGTTGATACCGGTTAACGCCGTTGCAACGTCATCAGCACTGGCAGTACCGTTGGACCCTCTCGACTGGTTAACGCAACGGAAACAGGTGCTGGCTCAAGCATTTGAAGCCACAGGCGAAGCCGCACGCCGTGACCGGCTACCAAACGGGCTAATTCAAGACGGCGTACTCAAACTCTCCAAATTGGAGAAACAGGCGCCCGACAATGCCCATCAGCTAGTCATGGATTTGTACCGGCGTGTACCGCAAACACCGGTCACTGACATTCTGTTGTCGGTAGACCGTGAAATCGGGTTTACAGAAGCTTTCACAGATTTGCGAACAGGAGCGCCGTGTCGTGACCAAATCGGGCTCCTAACCGTACTACTCAGTGACGGCGTCAATTTGGGCCTTCGCAAGATGGGTGCCGTATCTACCACGCATTCTTTCTGGGAGTTGCTTAGGATTTCTCGGTGGCACGTACAAGACGATGGCTATCGGCAAGCACTTGCGATGATCGTAGACGCGCAAAGTCGACTGCCTATGTCCAAAGTCTGGGGGCCCGGAGAGTCCGCGTCGGCCGATGGTCAATTCTTCCGAGCCTCAGGGCCTGGCGAAGCCATGAATGTGGTGAACAGACGCTATGGCATAGACCCAGGGATAAAGGGGTATACCCATGTCTCCGATCAGTATGCTCCGTTCTCGACGCAAGCGATTCCGGCAACAGCACACGAAGCGCCTTATATTCTCGACGGACTGTTGTCGAATGACGCCGGACGGCGAGTGAAGGAACAATATGCAGATACCGGTGGGTTTACCGATCATGTGTTCGCCATGTGCTCACTGCTGGGCTACCGTTTTGCACCTCGTATTCGCGATCTACCGGCGAAACGCCTGTATGCATTTAATCCAAGCGAGGTACACAAGACACTGAGGCCGTTGGTTGCGGCCAAGATCAACGAAGACCTTATCGTACGCAATTGGCCCGACATCCTCCGGTTATCAGCAAGTGCAGCGGCAAACACAGTGAAACCCAGTCAGCTCTTAAAACGACTATCTGCTTACCCGCGACAGAATGAACTGGCTGTCGCCCTACGTGAGATCGGTCGAGTTGAACGATCGTTGTTTATGATGCAGTGGATGTTGGACGCTGAGTTGCAACAGCGCGTACAGATGGGGCTCAACAAAGGTGAGTCACACCACGCCCTAAAGCGCGCAATCAGTTTTCATCGTCGAGGTGAGATTCGTGATCGATCCTCTGAGGGACAACACTATCGAATTGCTGGGATGAATCTCATTGCGGCAATCATTATCTATTGGAACACCAAAAAGCTGGGGGAAATTGTCGAGACACTCACCAATGCCGGTGAGGCACCAAATCCCGATCTACTGCCCCATGTATCCCCTCTGGGGTGGGAGCATATCAATCTAACTGGTGAATACCATTGGCCCGATGCTTAGGGTGTCATTTCGCCCCCTCCCGCAAACAACCCCAGTTTGGACGTGAGTGAGGCCGCCCGGAGCTGTTCCTGTTGAAGAGCGTGGGCCTGGGCATCGCTTTCGTTGCGAAGCGCTTCATTGGCCTTCTCCAGCCCGCAGCGTTGCTCTTCCAGTGACTCGCACCGCTGCCGCACCTCTTCCAGCTCGGTGCGCCATTGCTGTTCCAGCGTCTGGTGCGCTTCGCGCTCCTGCGTAATACGTTCATCGGCCGCGTATTGAGCTCGCTCATGCAGGGCTTTCACGGCGGCCACCAAGTCAGCCGGGAGTCCGTTCAGATCCGCTGCGGCTTCGCTGCCTGATTTCCAACGTTTCAGCATTGGCCCGAGAGTGCTGCGACTGCCGGTACCGAGTTCCGATCGCACCCGGTCGACAGTGGGCTCGTCACCGCGTTGGCGGACGCGTTGCGCAGCGTTGGCGACATCCTGGTAAGTAATTCCGGCGCGGGCCATGACATGCCTCATTTTATCATATAACGTGATATGTAATATTACATTATTTATTCGATAATTAACAAAATTTATTTAAGATGCCTAACGCACGTTAAAGCGCGTTAACGTGCGTTAGTGTGTGGTCTGTTCTATCCTGCTCCTGTAACGCCGGTACATCAGCGGCTCTTGAAAGCACGCCTCGAATTGGAGCGGTCATGGATCCAAAACCCACCGTCAAGTCCACATTACGTAACGCGGAAAAGACCGTATTAGCCGATACGGCTAATCGGTACATCCACATGGCCACCACCGACAACACGCGGCGGACCTACCGTGCGGCCATTCGCAGCTTTGAGCGCTGGGGTGGACGTCTCCCGACACAGCCGGCGACCCTTGCGGCCTATCTGTCCGATCAGGCAGACGCGCTTAATCCTCGCACGCTGGATGTTTACCTGACGGCCCTGGGGCGCTGGCACCAGACTCAGGGATTGCGTGATCCCGCTCGAGACCCCGGCGTGCGCAAAACGTTGGAAGGGATTCGTCGCGCCCATGGTCGGCCGAAACGGCAAGCCCGGGCGCTGCGCCTCGAACACATTGCGGCCTTCCTGGAAACACTCCAGCAACAGCCTGACTCGCTCAAGAAGCATCGTGACTGGGCCCTGCTGCAGGTCGGTTTTTTTGGGGCGTTTCGCCGCAGTGAATTGGTAGCGATTGAGGTGAAGCACTTGTCGTGGGAGCCGGAAGGGCTGGTGGTGACCCTGCCGCGCTCTAAAACAGACCCTCACGGTGAAGGCCTGAAGCGGGCCCTGCCTCGGGGCAACGAGCTGGTCTGCCCGGTCAGCGCCCTCGAAACCTGGCTAGAGCATGCCGGCATTCACGAAGGCCCCGTCTTCCGCGCCGTCAACCGCTGGGATCGGTTGCAATCCCAGGCCCTTTCAGGCGGGTCGGTGAACCGAATCCTGAAAGCGCTTGGGGAAACCTGCGGCCTGGACTTCGTGCCGACCCTGAGCAGTCACAGCTTCCGGCGCGGTCTATCCACCGCCGCCGCGCGGGAAAAGGTCGACTTTGCGCAGATCAAGCGCCAGGGTGGCTGGAAGCATGACGGGACGGTGCGGGGCTACATCGAGGAAGGACAGCAATTTACGGACAACGCCGCAAACACCTTACTGACCAAAGTCGCCAGGTTGATCCGGGACACCGACTAATGGTGAGTGTGGTCGCGGCTGGCTACGCTGCCCGGAAGCACTCAGAATACGATGAACAGGTATCTGTAGTGGCTCACAAAGCTAATCTGTTGGGCCCGCAATTATCCTGAGCAGTGGGACCACATTGGGTGAGAAAGGGCGCCCGGTTGGGCCCAGATTAGCTACGAACCGACCAACCCCTGACCGTCATACTCGACGGTTCCGCAAGGCAGCTGTTCCCGCACCTGCACCACCTGGTCCGTCGTCCAGTTGAGCGACGCTGCAAGCCGCTTAAGAGTGACAGGACGACCCTGGACCAGCTCACGCAATAGCGCCACATGAAGCGTGGCCTCCGCTTCTCCGGTCAGGCCCAGCCGATTCACGATTTCTCGCATATCATTCACGGGGCCTTGCCTTATCCCGCGCAGCAGGATAGTTGTTTGACATCCTTGGTAAACGTTTGAGCGCACAGCTTCAAACCTTCTACCATCGTCAGGTACGGGAACAGCTCATCGGCAATCTCGTTGACGGTCATGCGGGCGCGTAGCGCCATCACCGCGGTCTGGATCAGTTCGCCGGCCTCACCCGCCACGGATTGCACACCCAGTAACCGCCCGCTTTCACGTTCCGCGACCATTTTAATGAAGCCTCCGGTATCAAAGTTGACCAGGGCCCGTGGCACATTGTCGAGGGTCAGGGTACGGCTGTCGGTGACGTAGCCACTTGCCTCGGCGTCGGCCTCGGATAAACCGACGGTTGCAATCTGTGGCTCGGTAAAGACCACCTCCGGCATGGCGCTGAGATCCAGGCGGGCATCGCCGCCGGTCATATTGATCGCGGCCCGGCTACCACCCGCTGCCGCCACATAAACAAACTGGGGCTGATTGGTACAGTCGCCGGAAGCGTAAATGCCCGGCACCCGGGTCTCGAGTTGCTCATTGACGATAACGGACCCGCGATCAGTCTCGACGCCGATAGACTCCAGGTTCAGCCTGTCTGTGTTCGGTGTGCGTCCCACGGCCACCAGCAGCTGATCGGCCCGCAGTTCCCCGGCGTTCGTGTCGAGCACGAATTCCTCGTTGGTATAACTGATCTGGCTCGCCTGGGTGTCATTCAGAACCTTGACACCCTCGGCTTTGAACGCGGTTTGAATGGCCTCGTCAACAGCCGGGTCCTGCCGGGATAACAGTCGACTGCGCGCCAGGATGGTCACCTCGCTGCCCAGTCGGGCAAACGCCTGTGCCAGCTCCACTGCCACGACGGATGCCCCAATGACAATTAGTCGATCCGGAATGGTGTCACTGGCCAGTGCCGTGGCGGACGTCCAGTACGGCGTATCGGACAGGCCCGGAACCGGGGGGATGGTAGGCCGCGCACCGGTACCAATGAACGCTCTGTCAAAGCGTACCTCGCGTTCCGTACCATCAGGTGTAGTAACCTGCACTGTATTGGCATCGATAAAACGGGCCTCACCCCGCAGGACAGTAATCGCCGAATTGTCGTCGAGAATGCCCTCATACTTGTCGCGACGAAGCTCATCGACCCGGGCCTGTTGCTGGGCCAGCAACCGGGGCCGGTCAATGGTCGGCTCGACTGCCGCAATGCCCTCGTCGAACGGACTGCGGCGGCGCAGATGGGCCACGTGAGCGGCGCGGATCATGATCTTCGAGGGCACGCAGCCGACATTGACGCAAGTGCCACCGATGGTACCACGCTCGATCAGCGTCACTCGGGCTCCGCGTTCCGCCGACTTCAAAGCGGCGGCCATGGCACTGCCACCACTGCCAATCACGGCAATGTGCAGATCGTTATCACTCATAAACACTACTCCTGTTTCGCCCCGGACTGTATCAGTGTGGACGGGTAGCCCGCGTTGGTCGTGGCTTGAGTTATTGCGTCGACAGAGGTTTTGTCATCGTAGAAAGTAACCGTCGCATCACGTTCCTCATAGCGGACCTGGACAGAACTCACCCCATCAACTCTCTTGAGAGCGGCTTTGACGGTAATCGGGCAAGCCGAACAGGTCATTCCGGGAACAGACAGGGTCACCGTCTTTTGCTCCGCCAAGGCAGGCATGCTGAACAGCGTAAACAGTACGGCAGTGATCAGGGACTTTCTCATGGTGTATGGCCTCTCAGTAAAATAACGGTAAGACGAAAGGGAATGCCAACGCGATCAGTACGAGCAACGCGACGATCCAGAAAGTGATCTTGTAAGCGGTGCGCACTTGCGGTACTGCGCAGACCTCGCCCGGCTCGCAATCCTGTGCAGGCCGGTATATCCGACGCCAGGCAAAGACCATCGCCACCAGAGCAGCACCAATAAACCACGGCCGGTAAGGCTCCAGAGCGGCAAGATTGCCGATCCAGGCACCGGAAACACCAAGGGCGATCAGGACCAGGGGGCCAAGACAGCAGGCCGATGCGAGCAATGCTGCGACCCCGCCTGCAATTAATGACCCGCGACCGGATTTGGACTCTGATTTCAACTCTGACATTGCGACGGTTCCTTTCATGACTTTGCTGGCTATCTTCAAAATACTTCCGTAGTCGGCTACGGAGTCAAGCCCCACACTCCTATAAAATGTTCAGCACTCTTGACCCCGTACCGTGGTACGGGCACTAATCTTATTATTCGGATCTACTGGGTGGGAGTTCTGCCATGACAGACATGACCATTGGCAAAGTGGCTGACGTGGTGGGTGTTGGTGTCGAGACGATTCGTTTTTACGAACGCCGCAAGCTCATTGAACAGCCGCCACGTCCCAGGGAAGGTGGCTATCGGATTTACTCGGACGCCACGGTAAGGCGACTGCATTTTATTCGTCGAGCGCAAGAGCTGGGCTTCTCACTGCGTGAGATCGCTGAGCTGCTCGCGTTGCGTGATGCCGAAAGCAACCAGGCAGACGCAAGTGATGTACGCCAGCGGGCGATGGCAAAGCTGCACGACGTAGACCAGAAAATTGAACAGTTACGGCGAATCCGCCAGGGGCTGGCGGCACTTGTGGACTGTTGTCCCGGACAGGGGCCGTTGCAGTGTTGTTCCATATTTGACGCCCTGGAGCAGAATGCGGGGCCTACAGGCGAGCCGATCATAAGTGAGGAGACAGACATGCAGACAATCAGGCTTTCAATCGGCGGCATGCACTGCGGTGGGTGCGAGGAAATTGTTCGTCATGTTCTCGAACAGCAAACCGGCGTCAAGGGGTGTTCCGTCTCCCATGAAAGCGGTGAAGCCCGGGTGGCAGTTGACGAATCAAGGATTTCGGACGAACAACTTGCGGAGGCTGTGCGTGGTGCGGGGTACTCCGCAAACATCATGAACACGACAGAATAACCCCTTGGAATTCTCGGCGGCCTTGCCCTTGGCCGCGAGCCTCGGGTTACTGGCCTTCGTTGAGCCTTGGTCCGCGGGTAGGGGGCCGGGCCGAAAGTTTCGGGAATAAATCCCGGCCCGGTGACGCCTTTGGCTTCACAGATCGTTTTCGACCGGTGCTTTGCTGGCAAGAGGTCTTGCCAGCACATGAGTCCGGCCGAACTTCTTTTAGCCTTTGGAGTTTGTAATATGCGTCCACCGATCCCCCATGCCATCACATCATTCGTCGCCGCAACCCTGCTCAGTGTCAGTGTGCCCGTGAGCGCGGCGGAAAACACCCGCTTTGAGCGCGGCAGCGAGGTGTACAACCAGCAGTGCGCTGCCTGCCATCAGGCTCAGGGTCAAGGCATACCGGGGTCGTTTCCCCCGCAAAAAAACCACACCGCTCAAATGTACAATGCCACTGACGGTATCGGTGGCCGCCGCTATCTGGGGCATGTGCTGCAGTACGGCCTGACCGGCCCCATCAAAGTCGACGGCACAAGCTACAACGGCAACATGCCGGCCTGGGGCGGTGCGCTCACTAACCAGCAAATGGCGGATGTGCTGAATTACGTGCTGACGGCGTTCGGCAATGAAAAGCGGGTTGCTGGTGAGTTTCAGCCCTACACCCCTGAAGAAATCGAAGCGATTGCGGGTAAGGACCTGTCCGGCAAGGATGTTTACCAGCTGCGGCAGACCCTGCTGGGCCAATCGCCTGAGCAGTCGCGGACCAAAGCCACTCCCGTGCGGTCGGCGCCCGAACTAAGCCTGGAAAAGTCCATTCGCGACCCTCTGTATGTGGCGGTCCAGAACAGCGGCATCGTGAAAGTCCTACCCTCAAAGCAGGCCTGGCCCGGCGTCGCGGGCGCTCACTACAATGCCCTGAGTCCTGATGGTTCCCGGCTGATGGTGTCCGGCTTCAAAACCGGCAATGTCTACGTTTTGAATACCGCCAGCGGTGAGGTGATGGCCAGCGTACCGATCGGTGAGGTGGCCCAGGGCGTAAAAATCTCACCGGATGGCCGTTACGGCCTCGCCGTGGCGCCGACCCAAGGCGACGTTGCGGTGATCGATATGAATACCCTTGAACTGGTCAGGAAAATTCCAGTGGGCAAGGTACCCCACAACCTCGTTTACAGCGCCGACGGCACACTCGCCTACGTCACGCTGCAGGGCGAAGGCGCGCTGGCGGTAGTGGATATGCGGGCCCTGGAAAAACAGCGTCAGATCCCCACTCCGGGTCTCAAGACGCCTCACAACATTGACATCAGCGCCAACGGTCAACGGCTATGGCTGCGCGACTTTACCGGCAACGTGGGGGTACTGGACCTGGCTAGCGAAACCATGCTGAAAACTTTTAAAGTGGGTAGTGGCCATGGCGGCATCGACGTGGTGCCTGGCGAGCAATACGTCGCAACCGGTGCGATTTCTGCGTCCGTGGTCACTATAATCGACTCCGAGAGCCTTAAAATTGTCAAAAATGTCGACGTGGGCGTTGGCCCCCACGGCGTTCGGGCAAGCCGCGATGGCCAGTTCATTTACGCGTCGGTCACGGCGGATAACCACATTGCCGTTATTGATACCCAGTCCCTCGAGGTGGTCCGCCGGGAGCCGGTTGGAGGCCAGTTCCCCTTCTGGCTCGCGGTACCGGGCAATCCATAAAAAAGTCGGGAATAAAAGGCGACCCGGTGACGTCCTCCAGTGAAGTGACCATAAATAGGTAGCGGGCAGCCCCATGCGCAGCACCGGAAGCAGGCAGCAATTCGACACACTGGTACGGCCCTGGCGCTACCGCCTGTACGGTGTTGCGCAACGCCAGGCCCCCTCACAGGAAATGGCGGAGGACTGGACCCAGGAGACCTTGCTCCGGGCCTGGCGGGACTTTGACCAACTGGACGATCACGTGGCGGCCTACGCCTGGCTGCTAAGGATTCTCAACCGGGTGGTTGCCGATGACTATCGGCGGGATGGGCGCCGGCAGCAACTGGCTCCGGTGCTGACCACCGGTGACGCGGTGTTGAATGAGTATCCCTGCAGTGCCCCGGGCCCCTTCGATCAGCTCCTGAAAAACCAGAGCGATGCGCAGGTCATGGCTGCGGTTCACGCCCTGCCGGACAGCTTTCAGCAGGTCATTCTGTTGCGGGACTTTGAGGAGCTGAGCTATCAGGATATCGCACAAATTCTGGACCTGGCACCGGGGACGGTCATGAGTCGCCTGTCACGCGCGCGGCGCCTGCTCGCTAAGCGACTGATCAAGGCAAGCCCGAGGTCCCTGGCTGCCAGCCACACAAAATACACATCGGTGAATTCCCATGAGTGATCTCAAAAACACAGACGCCCACGAATGGTCCGACCTGCACGCCGAAATCCAGGATTGGCTGGCGGGCTATGCCGATGGTGAGTTGGATGAGCATCACACCGCCCTGGTCGAGGCCCATCTTGCTGGATGCGAGACCTGCCAACACGATGTTGAACGTCAGCGAATTCTTTCCGAACGACTGCAGATGATACCCACTCCGGGACTGTCCGCCGATTTTGACGGGCGGCTCGATATCGCCCTTGCGAACGCCCCCGCCGGTGGCAAGCGCCCATCCGGTCGTCGCCGCATGACGAATCTGAAACGCTGGCTGAGCAGCCTTCGCCCGTCGGTTGTGATTGGCAGCGGCGGTTGGGCCGTTGCCCTGGTACTGGCAGCGGTACTGCTGATGCCCAGCCTGACGCCGGATAATATCAACAGGATTCCCATGGTCAGTGACGTGCTGAGCGATTATCAGCGTGTCGCCCTTGAGGAACTGCCTCGCCAGGCCGGCGGCTCGGAAGTGTCTCCGCCATTGCCGTGGGCAAACAGCCGGGTGCTGGCAACCTGGATGACCCGAGTGGGGGGCGAGCCTGCCCAGGCGTACGCCATGCGCCAGGGTAACAGCCTAGTCATCCAGTATCGTATCTCGGAGCGCGTATTCTTCCGGGATCCGGATGTGCGACAGGCGGTGGCCCGAGCCGGCGACTTTCGTACCCGGGCCGATCAGTTGGAGGTGCTCGGGCTACCCATGGAGGACTCGGGATTGCTGGTGGTTGCGCCAGCCGGGAATATGCCGGCGGTAAGCGAAGCCACGACGGGGGCCTCCTGACACGCTGTCAACGGTGATTATTTGACCATGACCTACTACACTGAATCAAAATCAGGTTTGTCACGAATTCATGGCACCGATGACCACCGTCGGCAAGTGCAGGTCGCGATGTCCTACCCGGTCGGCGCTATGGCGGATCGCCTCGGCCATCTCCCCATGCTGGTCGGCGGGTATGTTCTGGGAACGCTCACGGCCGTTTTGACAGCACTGGCCTTCTGGCTTTCGGTAGACAGCGTGCCGCTGCTCGCCGTCATCTTCTTCGTCGCTGGCTTGTACGTCACTGTCGAGGAAGCGTTGGAGTCCACGGTGACAGCCGAAATGGTGCAGGCCGACACCCTGATGATCAGCTATGGTGCGCTGGGGACGGTCAACGGGACGGCCAAGTTCGTCTCCAGCGCCACGGTCGGTTTGGTGTGGACCGCAGTCTCGCCGACTCTCGGCTTTGGCTTGGCGGCCCTGCTGATGGCGGCCGGGACATTGGCTATGCTCCGCGTCCGTAATGCGTAGCGTACAGAGACACTTACTATGACAATAAAACTGGTTTCGAACGCCAAGCAATGGGCACGAACCATCAAGCGTGACGTACACGCGGTCTGGCTTTCCGCTCGTGATCCCTGCACCCCGTGGTTCGCAAAGGCGCTTGCGGTGGTTGTCGCGGCCTATGCTGTCTCGCCCATCGACTTGATCCCCGACTTCATTCCCGTGCTCGGCTACGTGGATGACATCATCATCGTGCCGCTCGGAATCATGCTGGTCGTGAGGCTTATCCCGCCAGAGGTAATAAGCGAGCACCGAGAAACCGCCGCCAAAGCCACCGAGCGTCCGGTAAGCCGCATGGCAGCGGGGGTATTTATCACCCTATGGATCGTCTGTGCAGCCCTTCTAAGCGCCATCTACTTGTGATTAATTATAAACACCGGGAGGGCGAGTTGTACTTGGCGGATGACGCTGGCCACTGCCCAATTCTGGGGGCCGCGCACGCTCTCCAAGAATTTACCCCGGAGAACATCATCCAGGCCAGCACATACAATGGTGACCGCATAATTGTTGCTCACCTTCGTCCTCCGTTACCCAGCATTGAAGTGTGAGCCATGATAAATTATCCGAGTGTCATACATGACGCTATTGCGCATCTCATTTGAGATACGGTCAAGCTGTGGCCATTAGAAAATGGGTATCCGGATTAATTGGTTGACGATCCCTGTAGGCCCACCGA
The DNA here is from genome assembly GCF_037070225.1 of Vreelandella indica. Taxonomy (NCBI): domain Bacteria; kingdom Pseudomonadati; phylum Pseudomonadota; class Gammaproteobacteria; order Oceanospirillales; family Halomonadaceae; genus Vreelandella; species Vreelandella indica. The sequence goes on along the minus strand of NZ_JBANSO010000002.1, from coordinate 49,607 downwards.
TATCTTAATTTTCCCAGAAGGTTGATAGATCGACACCGAAGTTCTTCTCGGGCTCGGGTAGACCCATGCCGTAGGTCATGGTGGCCTTGCCCAGGAAGGGGGATTCCTTGGTCTGCGGCACCTTCTTCTTGTGCTTGGTGGTGTAGAGCATCCGGGCCCGCATCACCTCGAATGAGTAGCCCCGGCCATCGCGGTTCTTGTCCTTGGCCAGCCGGTTGATCGACTCCGTGAAGGCATTGGTGACTGGGATGTCGTCAATCCAGGCAGCCAGCGCCTGCTCAGCATCTCGCCGGCTGGCACAGTCCCAGATGTGGTAGAACCGCTCCTTGTGCTCGTAGGCTGCCAGGAGCTGGGGGAAGGCCCCCATTCAGGTTTCCATGATGAGACGTTCGCGGTCGGAGACGTCGTGAGCCCGCTTCAGCAAGGTCTTCCGGTCACCCTTGAGGGTTCGGCGTTGGTTGGCCTTCAGCTCCTTCCTGAGCCCCTTGCGGACCTTCTCCAGGGCTTCGTTGGCCATACGCACAACATGGAACTTATCGACCACGATGCGGGCCTGTGGCAGCGCCGCCTGGACGGCACGGCGATATGGCTTCCACATGTCCATGCTGACGATCTCGATCTTGTCGCGCTCGGTCATGCTCATGAGCCGCTTCGTCACTGCCTCCTGCTGACGACCGGGCAGCAGGTCTAACAAGGTACGCTCCTCCAGGTTGGTCAGGATGCAGAGGTAGCGGCGGTTCAGGTACAGCTCGTCGATACCTAGGTAGCGGGGTGTCTCGAAGCGGTGCGCACTTGCGGTACCTCGCAGACTTCGCCAGGTTGCCGATCCAGGCACCGGAACCCCCCAGGGCGATCAGGGCCAAGGTGCCCAGACAGCAGGCCGACGCGAGCAGGCTGCAACCCCGCCTGCGATTAACGACTCGCGACCGGATTGTGACTCGGAATTCAACTCTGATATTGCAATTACACCTTCTACGGCCTTGTTCGATAGGTTAAGCTTGAGGCCGTAGTCAACTACGGAGTCAAGGCAAATGCCGGATGAAATGAACTCATTGACCATCGGGGGGCTGGCTAAGGCGGCGAACGTCTCAGTTGAGACCATCCGCTACTACCAGCGACGTGGGTTAATACCTGAGCCCCAGCGTCCTCTCGGGGGTATTCGACGCTACGGTCCCAGCGATATCGGCAGGTTGAGCTTTGTGAAAACATCGCAGCAGTTAGGCTTCAGTCTCGATGAGGTCAGCGACCTGCTCCGACTCGAAGACGGCACCCACTGCCAGGAAGCCAGCACTCTCGCGGAGCGCAAGTTGCACGACGTACGTGGGAAGATCGAAAAGCTACAGCAAATTGAGGTTTTACTGAGCGCCATGGTTGATCGGTGCTGCGCCCAAGAGGGCAATATCTCGTGCCCCTTAATTGCGTCATTACATGAAGGGGTTGGGCGAAAATTTTGTACCTACCCTAGCCAGAGTGGGCCCCCTGCCAAACCTCAGTGACAAAGGGCAACCCCGCAGGCCCTCAGAATGTCCAGTGTGACCAGCAGAGTACGGCGGGGAAGTTTTTGGGCAACAGCCCCAAACAGAGGTGCTATTAGGGCGTAGGCAATCATCTTCAGGGCCAGCGCAATGCCGAGCACCTGGCCCGCACTGCCGCCCGTCAGTCATGGGCCAGCGGCGCCAGCGCCACCGTCGTTAGCCCGGTCCCTGCCAGAGCGATTAGCTGGGCACTAGAAAGGCGTTGGTAGGTGTGAATGATCAGTGGGGGGGGAAAGATGCTCAATGGCCATAGCTCGAATCAGTCTGCGGTGTGGTGTAACGATTCAATAAATCGGGGAACCGGCGATCGATGACCGAATAATCCCGTAACGTAAAGCGAGCGTGGCGTTCACAAAATAACGGGCGGTTCCTTTGGTCTTGACGAATTGCTGCCTACTATAAGCAATGCCCCCCTCAAGAGCGAAAGTACTGTGGGCTAATGCCTTTCACTGGAACCCCATAGCGAAGGACTGCGTATGAGTAGCCTCCATGAAACCGCCTATCCGCGATTGAAGGCGGTGGTCTCGGATCAAGAACTGGCAGAAATTTATACACCCTCTACCCAGGAACGATCCTTTGCCCGAAAGCACGGTCGAACTCCGGCTGCTCGTGGCGCCCTACTCATTCTCCTGAAAACAGTGCAGCGTCTGGGCTACTTTGTCCATCTCAAAGCCGTTCCCCAATCCATTACAACGCACATTCTGGCGTGCGACGACCTTTCACATCTCGCATTGAGCCAGCTCAGGGTCTACGACCGCAATGGCGGCGCCCGTCAGCGGATGCTGGAGACGGTTCGTCAACAGGTGGGCATCAAGGCGTTCACCGTTGAAGGCAAGGCAATTGTACGGGAACTAGCGCGTGAAGCGGCCACCACCAAGCAGGACCTGGCGGACATCATCAATGTGGTGATTGAAGAGCTGGTGCGCCAGCGTTTTGAGTTACCGGGTTTTTCAACGTTGCAACGGACCGCGCGTCAGGCTCGCAGCACGGTCAATACCGGTTACTTTCGGACGCTCAATGTGGGTTTGACAGCGCATCAAAAAAACGAATTTGACCAGTTGCTGCAAGTGCCGGATGATTCCCCTCATACCAGTTGGCATAAGTTGAAACAGGAACCCAAAAAGCCGACCAATACGGAAGTGAAGAAGTATCTTCAGCACCTGGAATGGCTTCAGGGTTGGTGTCAACAATTGCCCGCTGTTGATCACATTCCCGCCGCCAAATATCACCACTTCATACTGGAAGCACGAGCGCTGGGCGCGGCCAACATCAAGGCCATGCAAAGCACCAAACGCTACGCTTTGATGGTTCTGCTGGTCCATGCCCAATTGCGTCGCGCGATGGACGATGCGGTCGACATCTTTGTTCGCAAGATGCGCAACATCAAGACCAAGGCAGAAGCCAACCTGAACCAGTATCACCTGGATCACATGAAACGCATGGACAGGCTGGTGGCTCAACTGCGTGACGTACTGACCGCCGTCCAGGAAGCGCCAACGGACTCCGAGCGAGGTGCCCGAGTGGCGGCTGCCATCCAGAGCGATCCTGATGAATTACTGGCAGAGTGTGAGGAACACATGGCCTATGCTGGCAATAACTTCATCCCGTTCATGCTGCAACCCTACCGCCCGTTACGCCCCCTGTTATTCAATTGCCTTGAACTACTGGATCTGGCGGCAACCAGCCACGATCAATCTTTGATTGAGGCGATTGCGACTCTGAAAAAGCACCGGCACAGCCGTAAGGAATGCCTTGTGCTCAGTACTCAACCCGTCGACGTGTCTTGGCTACCGGAGCGTTGGCGCCGTTTGGTATTGGGGTCGGGGCCAAGCCAGCTACCGCCCGGCATGGTCTACCGGAAGTATTTCGAGCTGGGCGTACTGACACAGGTGAAGCGTGAACTGATTTCCGGCGATCTCGCGGTCGCGAACAGCGACCAGTATAGTGACTACCGCGATCAGCTGGTGGATTGGAAAGTCTATGATGCCCAGATAGCGGACTACAGTGCGATGATTGATATCGAATCCGATCCAGCCGCTTTTGTGGCACAAGCCCACTCTCGGTTGAGCGAAACGGCCGACCGCATTGACCGTGGCTTCCCGGAGAATGAATACGCCGTCTTCCATGGTGAAGAGCTGGTGATCCGGAAGCACCGTCGTACGGCGCCTCCGGATGGGTTAGCTGAGATCGACAAGCAGTTATCCCAGAATTTGCCCGAAAAGAATATCCTCGACATCCTGGTGGAAGCCGAAAAATGGCTGGGCCTCCACAAACGCTTTGGACCACTTTCCGGGTTTGAGAGCAAGCTGGAAGACCCCCGTACCCGCTTTGTTTCGACCTTGTTTTGCTATGGCTGCAATCTCGGGCCAACTCAGACCGCCCGATCCATCACGACACTTAATCGCCGGCAGGTGTCCTGGCTCAACCTGCGGCATGTCACCGAAGAGCGCTTGGAGCAGGCCATTGTGCAGGTTATCAATGCCTACAACCGCTACCGGCTGCCGCGACACTGGGGAACTGGCCAGCGGGCTGCCGCCGATGGCACAAAATGGAACCTGTACGAACAGAATCTGCTATCGGAATACCACATACGGTACGGTGGCTACGGCGGGGTGGGCTACTACCACGTCTCCGACAAATACATCGCGCTGTTCAGCCACTTCATCCCTTGCGGCGTTTATGAGGCCATTTACATCCTTGACGGGCTAATCAAAAACGATTCCGATATCCAGCCTGACACCTTGCATGGCGATACTCAGGCGCAAAGTGCGCCCGTCTTCGGGTTGGCTTACCTGCTGGGTATCAACCTGATGCCCCGCATCCGGAATCTGAAGCAGCTGGTGTTCTACAAGTCTGACAAACGCCAACGGTATGAGCACATCAATGCTTTGTTCAGCGAGACTATCAACTGGAAACTGATTGAAACCCATGTGCCGGACATGCTCCGGGTGGCGCTATCGATTAAGGCTGGAAAAATCGCACCGTCCACGGTACTGCGACGTTTAGGTACCGCAAGCCTCAAGAACAAACTCTACTTTGCTTTCCGGGAACTGGGGAGGGTCGTTCGGACAACCTTTCTTCTGGACTACATTGGCAGCGTGGAGTTGCGGCGAACCATTCATGCGGAGACGAACAAAACGGAAGAGTTCAACCAGTTCGTGAAATGGCTGTTCTTCGGCGGCGAGGGGGTGATCGCCGAGAATATCCGTCACGAGCAACGGAAGGTGATCAAATATAACCACTTGGTGGCCAACCTGGTCATTCTTCACAATGTGGAGTCGATGACGTTAACCCTTAAAGATCTCAAAGAGCGCGGTCATCATATTGATCACGATATTCTCAAAGGGCTGGCCCCATACCGCACGGACCATATCAACCGATTTGGCGATTATACGCTTGATTTTGATCGGCAGGTTTCACCCATGAGCTACAACGCCAAAATAATTTAAATACAATAGGTTAAGGCACATTTTGGAGGATTTCGTCAGAATCGTTGCCGACCCTCAGAGTGTGCCGTTGTAGCGGCATAAATTCAAGATAAGACGGGTAATCTTGAATTTATAGCCTATTTAATAAATAAAATTACGTATTATGTAATACGTAATAATTGCTTTTTAAACCTTAAGTACCGACAATGGCGGCTATAAAATTCCCAGCAAGGATGTCATATGGCCCGCAACGGCATTCAGTACAGCGATGTTCAACACGCCATTGATGAGTTGCTCGCCCGTGGTGACACACCCAGCGTGCAGCGTATCCGCGATGTGTTGGGCACTGGCAGCTTTACAACGATTAGTGATCACTTCCGCCTTTGGCGCAGCGAGCGCGAAAAAAATCGTGATGTGCCGCCACCCAAAGGTGTGCCGGAAGTGGTCGTCACCATGGCCAGCGAGCTGTGGCGTGAGGCACAAAACGTGGCCAATCAAACGCTGCTCCACTACCGCGAAGATGCCAATCGACAGGTAGAGGACGCTCAGCGATTAGCGGAAGAAGCTAAACAGCAGGCGGCAAACGCCGAGCAGCGTGAAAGCGCCCTGGCCGAGCACTTACGTCACATTGAGCAACGAATGGAGGCACTTAATCGTGAACTAGCCGCCAGCCAAACCAATGAACGCCACTGGCATCAGTTGGCCGAAGCGTCGCAAGGAGAGGCCAAACAACTCAAGCAAGTTCAGCAACAGTTAGAGAGTCAGGCAGAAGCGCAGCGCGAAGCCCATCACCTTGCTCTCAACGAACAGCAAGCAGCCTGGGAACAGCGACTGTTACAAGAAGAGCAGCGTCACGAAGCGGCTGAAGGGAGGTTGATGGCGATGCTGGATAGCGCCCAGCAGGCACGTGCACAAGAAGAAAAGAGTTTCCAGAAACGGCTCCAGCAGGCAGAGCAGCGGATTGAAGGATTAAGCCAAGAGTTAAAATCAAGGCAGCAGGCATTACATAAACTACAGCTGGAAGCCGGCGAGCGGGATCAGCAGCTTAGTGAGGCTCAGCAGCAAAACAGCGCGTTGGAAAAGCAGCAACAGGCACTTGCAAAGCAGTTTGAGGAAGCGCAGTCGGCGTTAAAACGCCAAGCGCAACAGCATGCAGATCAGGAAACAGCGCTACAACACGCCTGGCAGGAGAAACTTTGGGCACGAATGGAAGCACTCCAGCAGCAGTTAACTGATTTGCCCTCCTCGTTGGAAGATAAACAGCCAACGCCAAAGCGTTAATATAGCTAGCAAACTTTAGCCAAAACCGTAGGCTCGCGCACAAAAAAAGCCCAGCACGAGGCTGGACTTTTCTGATTTGGTATCGTGGTATTGCATTTAAATTTAGCGGTAGTAGGCGTTGGTGGTATCGGTATGGTCGGTCACGTCGCGAATACCCGCAAGCTCAGGGATTCGCTCCATTAACGTCTTCTCAACGCCATCCTTAAGGGTTAAATCAACCGCTGCGCAGCCCTGGCAACCGCCGCCAAAAGCTAAGACAGCATATTGCTGTTCAGTCAGCTCAACCAGCTTGATTTCCCCACCGTGGGCCGCGAGCCCTGGGTTAATCTCGCTGTAAAGCACGTAGTTAATACGGTCTTCCAGCGGACTATCCGCATTTACCTTGGGCATCTTGGCGTTGGGCGCCTTGATGGTTAGCTGGCCGCCCATACGGTCGGCGTTGAAATCCACCACCGCGTCTTCCATAAAGGCCAAGCTGTTTTTGTCGAGATAAACATTGATCTTCTCGAGTTCTAGCAGCACATCCGTCGGCTCTTCTTCACCCGGACGGCAGTAAGCCAAGCAGGTCTCTGCGTAAGGCGTGCCCGGCTGGGTAATGAAGATGCGTACGGCGATACCTTCAACATTCTGCTTTTCCAGCAGTTCTGCCAAGTATTCTTGCGCGCTATCTGTAATATCAATACCTTGGGTATCGATTTTAGTATCTGCTTCACTAGTCGTGGTCATGAGGGCTGTCTTCCTCCCGTGGTAGTGGCGGACGCCACTTCACATGTCATTTGTCACTATGGTAAGCAAAACGGCGCGCTGACACAATCCCGACTGTTTTAGTAGACTATTTAAATGCTGTTTCTCAAATGCGTGTATTGATTGTCTTTGCTTATGCACCGTATAGCGCTCCCTGGGGGCGCCTTTTGCTATGCCTTTTGTTATCATTATGCGCCTTATTACGACAGATACTGCTTTTCCGACGATAACAACATCCCCTTTGACGACTGTGACGCTGGAGAACTCCCCCTGCCATGGCTGATAGTGCTTTGACCGCAACCCTCACCCAACGCCTTGCCGAACGTATCCTAATTCTGGACGGCGGCATGGGCACCATGCTGCAGAATGCCCAGCTGAGCGAGGAGGATTTTCGTGGCGAACGGTTCAGTGACTGGCCCTCGGATCTCAAAGGCAACAACGACCTGCTCGCGCTCACCTGCCCTGATGTTGTCACGCGGATTCACCGCGACTATTTAGAGGCCGGTGCGGACATCATCGAGACCAATACTTTTAACAGCACCCAGCTGTCTCAGTCCGATTACGGTATGGAAGCGCTGGTGGTGGAACTCAACCGCGAGTCAGCGCGTCTCGCCCGCGAGGTGTGTGATGCTGTTGCCGCCGAAACCGGCGTGCCCCGCTATGTCGCTGGGGTGTTAGGCCCCACTTCGCGCACCGCGTCGCTATCGCCGGATGTTAATGACCCGGCCAAGCGCAATGTCACCTTTGATGAGCTGCGCGAGAACTACTACGAAGCCGCGGAAGCCCTGATTGCTGGCGGTGCCGATCTGATCATGATTGAAACCATCTTCGATACGCTCAACGCCAAAGCGGCTATCTATGCCCTGGAAGAGCTGTTTGACGCTCGCGGCGAACGCTTGCCGGTAATGATCTCCGGCACGATTACCGATGCTTCAGGCCGTACCCTATCCGGCCAAACCACCGAAGCGTTCTGGAACTCGGTGCGCCACGCCCAGCCGTTATCCGTTGGCTTGAACTGTGCCTTAGGCGCCGAAGAGCTTCGCCCTTACCTGGAAGAGCTTTCCACCAAGGCCGACACCTTCGTCTCAGCGCACCCCAACGCGGGTCTTCCCAACGAGTTTGGTGAGTACGACCAAACACCGGAAGAGATGTCCGAGATCGTCAGTGAGTTCGCATCTAGCGGGCTGGTCAATATTATCGGCGGCTGCTGTGGCTCCACACCTGAACATATTCGCGCGATTGCTGATTCCGTTCGGGATATGGCGCCGCGCTCTATTCCCGAGCGCAGCCGCGCCTGCCGTTTATCCGGTCTTGAGCCGTTCAATATTGAGGCCGACTCACTGTTCGTCAACGTAGGCGAGCGTGCCAACGTCACCGGCTCGGCGCGCTTCAAGCGCCTGATTGTAGAGGAAGACTTCACCACCGCCTTGGAAGTTGCCCTTGAGCAGGTAGAGAACGGCGCCCAGATCATCGATATCAATATGGATGAAGGCATGCTCGAGTCCAAGGCAGCCATGGAGCGCTTCCTTAACTTGATCGCCGGTGAGCCCGATATCGCCCGTGTGCCGATCATGATCGACTCCTCCAAGTGGGAGATCATCGAAGCCGGCCTGAAGTGCGTTCAAGGCAAGGCGGTGGTGAACTCCATCTCGCTCAAAGAAGGAGAAGACGCCTTCCGTGAACAGGCAACCAAATGCCGTCGCTTTGGTGCTGCCATTGTGGTGATGGCGTTCGATGAAGAGGGCCAGGCAGACACCTTTGCGCGAAAAACCGAAATTTGTCAGCGCGCCTACCGCCTTTTGGTCGATGAAATTGGCTTCCCCGCCGAAGATATCATTTTCGACCCGAACATCTTCGCCATCGGCACCGGGATCGAAGAGCACAATAACTACGCAGTCGACTTTATCGAAGCCACTCAGTGGATTCGCGACAACCTGCCCCACGCCATGGTATCTGGCGGCGTTTCGAACGTCTCGTTCTCGTTTCGTGGCAACAATCCGGTGCGCGAAGCGATTCACTCAGCGTTTCTTTATCATGCGATCCGCGCTGGCCTCACCATGGGGATTGTTAACGCGGGCCAGCTCGCCGTTTATGACGACCTCCCCGCCGAGCTGCGCGATGCCGTTGAGGATGTGGTGCTCAACCGCCGTAGCGATGGCACCGAGCGCCTGCTGGATATTGCCGACAAGTACAAAGGCGACGGCAGCGGCGCTCCCAAAAAAGAAGACCTTGAGTGGCGCAGTTGGCCGGTTAACAAACGTATTCAGCATGCGCTGGTTAAAGGGATTACGGTGTATATCGAAGATGACACCGAAGAGGCCCGCGCCCAGGCTGAGCGCCCTATCGAGGTCATCGAAGGCCCGTTGATGGACGGCATGAATGTCGTCGGCGATTTATTTGGCGACGGAAAAATGTTCCTGCCTCAGGTGGTCAAGTCCGCACGAGTCATGAAGCAGGCCGTGGCCTACTTGATTCCTTATATCGAGGCTGAGAAAAGCGAAGAGACCAAAGCCAAAGGCAAGATCGTCATGGCCACGGTCAAAGGCGATGTTCACGATATCGGTAAAAACATCGTTGGCGTTGTGCTGCAGTGTAATAACTACGAAGTAATTGATCTGGGCGTCATGGTGGCCGCCGATAAGATTCTGCAGGCGGCCAAAGATCACAACGCGGATATTATTGGTCTTTCCGGGCTGATTACTCCGTCGCTGGATGAAATGGTGCACGTGGCTAAAGAGATGCAACGTCGTGGCATGGATCTCCCCTTATTGATTGGCGGTGCCACTACCTCTAAAGCGCATACCGCGGTGAAAATAGAGCCGCAGTACGAGCACCCAGTGATTTACGTTACCGATGCCTCGCGCGCGGTGGGCGTTGCAGGCCGTTTGCTGGCACCCAATCAAAAAGCCGCTTATGTCGCTGAAATTCGTGAAGAGTACGAAAAGGTCCGCGAGCGTAATGCCAAGCGCCGCCCCAAAGCAGCGGACCTGGATTACACCCAGGCGCGCAAGCGGCGCTTCCGCACCGACTGGAACGCTCATACCCCAGCCGAACCCAATATGCTGGGGCTAAAAACGTTCGACGACTACGATCTTGAAGAATTGATTGAGCGCATCGACTGGACCCCCTTCTTCATGAGCTGGCAACTGGCGGGCAAGTATCCCAAGATTCTTGACGACAAGGTGGTAGGTGAAGCAGCCCGCAATCTGTTTGAAGACGCCAAAGTCATGCTGCGCAAGTTGGTAGAAGAGAAGCGCGTGCAGGCCCGCGGCGTCATCGGACTATGGCCCGCTAATAGCGTGGATGATGACGTAATCGAGGTGTATGCCGACGAGTCGCGCAGCGAAGTCATTGAACGTCTATTCCACATTCGTCAGCAAACAACGAAAGGACGCGACGGTATCTGCTATAGCCTGGCCGATTTTATTGCGCCGAAAGAGAGCGGCAAACCCGACTGGATTGGTGGTTTCGCAGTCACTACCGGTCACGGTGTCGATGAGCTCTCCAAAGCGTATGAGGCGGCCGGTGATGACTACAATGCCATCATGGTGCAGGCATTAACGGATCGCCTGGCGGAAGCCTTTGCCGAACGTATGCACGAACGCGTTCGCAAAGAGTTCTGGGGCTATGTGCCGGATGAAACGCTGGACAACGATGCTCTGATCGCCGAGAAATATCAGGGCATCCGCCCTGCCCCTGGCTACCCCGCCTGCCCGGATCATACCGAAAAAGCGGCCCTCTTCCGGCTGCTGGACGCGACTGAAAATACCGGGTTGGCGTTGACTGAAAACTTTGCCATGTGGCCAGCGGCCGCGGTTTCCGGTTGGTACTTTGCGCATCCCCAGTCGAAGTACTTCTCGACGGGCAAAATCACACGGGATCAGGTAGAGGCTATTGCCGCCCGTAAGCAGATGCCCCTTGAGGAAATGGAGCGCTGGCTCTCGCCGGTGCTCTCCTACGACCCGAGCTAACCATTGCCGTTTGCACAACGCCATGGCCGGGTATTACGCCTGGCCTTTCCCATCATGTTGGGCATGCTGTCGCAAAGCGTGCTCAATTTGGTCGATGCTGCCCTGGTCGGTCATTTGGGTGACGTGGCACTGGCCGGCGTAGGCGTGGGTGGTTACGCCATGTTCATGTTAAGCGCGGTCGTGTTTGGCCTCTCTTCCAGTGTGCAATCGCAAACCGCGCAACGCTTGGGCGCGGCCCGATCAGGGCTCTGCCACCCGCTTCAGTCAGGCTTGGTGCTCGGTCTTGCCGTGGCCCTACCGCTTTCCCTGTGGGCATGGTGGCAGGCACCGCTGCTGATTGGCTTGATCACTGACGCACGGGACGTACACGGCGTTGCCGTCGACTATTTCCGTTGGCGCGTCGTGTCGCTGGCGGCCATCGCTTTGACGCTTTGTTTTCGCGGCTACTGGAATGGACGCCAGCAGACACACCTCTATTTGCGTATCATCGTGGTGGTTCACCTGCTCAATGTGGGGCTAAGCGCCGGGTTGATTTATGGCTTGGCAGGTTTACCCGCCTTGGGGCCTAATGGTGCTGGTGCGGGCACTACGCTATCGCTGTGGGCAGGCTTGATGGCGTGGTATTGGGTGACGACAACGCATGTATCCTTGCCATCCGTGTTGACTCAATTACCGTGCCTGATCACGCTACGCACTACCCTACGCCTTGCCGTGCCTCATTCAATGCAGCAGCTTTTATTTGCAGCGGGCTACGCGGTACTATTTTGGCTGTTAGGCCAGCTAGGAACCGCTAGTGTCGCGGTTGGCCATGTGCTGGTTAATTTGTCATTGTTACTGATCTTGCCGGGCGTGGGCGTTGGGGTAGCCGCGATGAGCTTAGTCGGTGAAGCGCTAGGCCGCGATGCCCAACAAGAAGCTCATCGCTGGGGCTTGGATGCATTAACAATCGCTTGGTTGCTGCTGCTGTTGCTGGCATTACCCATGCTGCTGTTGCCAGCGTACGTATTGAGCCTGTTTTTCAGCGATCAGGCGCTAGTAACCCTTGGGGCCCTGCCTCTGCAGTTAACCGGCGTGATGATTGTATTCGATGCGGCAGCATTGGTGCTTGCCCAGGCGCTGATGGGTGCGGGGGCTCAGCGTACCGTTATGCTGCTGACCCTGGGGATGCAGTGGCTGCTATTTCTGCCGTTGGCTTGGTGGGTAGGCATCAGTCTTGAATACGGGTTGCTGGGTATCTGGCTGATGCAGCTACTTTACCGCTTGATTAATTCAGTCGGATTTTTATGGGTATGGCAACGTCGCCGTTGGGTCGCGCTGGCTGTCTAGTCCCGCTGCCTAACCGCCGGTCTTTTGGCCAGCCCTTTGTTTGATTATCATCTAAATAGCTTTTAGTGATAAAAAGATAATTATATATTCTTTTGTAGAATATGACGCCCGCGTTAAGGTGACGCTACATTAACGTCCGTCTCAACGTGACCATTTCGCTTTTTAGCAGGATCGTGCCACATGTACCGTTATGATATTCACGACCAAACACTGGTTGATGAGCGTGTCGCTCAGTTCCGCGACCAAATGGAACGCTACCGCGCTGGGCGTTTGGGTGAAGAAGAGTTCCGCCCATTAAGGTTGCAGAACGGTCTCTATATTCAACGCCATGCGCCCATGCTGCGTATTGCGATACCTTACGGCATGCTGGCGGGTAATCAGCTACGTGCCCTTGCTGAGATTACTCGTCGTTATGACCGTGGTTACGGCCACTTCACCACACGACAGAATCTACAGCTGAACTGGCCCGCCCTTGAGGATGTGCCGGATATTTTGGCAGATCTGGCCAAAGTACAAATGCACGCAATTCAGACCAGCGGCAACTGTATCCGTAACACGACCAGCGACCAGTTTGCTGGTATCGCCAATGATGAAGTGGAAGACCCGCGCCCCTGGTGCGAGCTGATTCGTCAGTGGTCTACCCTGCATCCTGAATTTGCCTATTTGCCGCGTAAATTCAAAATCGCCGTCAGCGGTGCCGCACAAGATCGCGCTGCGATTCAGGTACACGATATTGGCCTACGCCTATGGCGCAATGCCGATGGCGAACTGCGCATCAAAGTCTTGGCCGGTGGTGGGCTTGGCCGCACGCCCATGATTGCGGACGTGGTACGTGAAGACCTGCCCTGGCAGCACCTGCTGACCTATCTGGAAGCTTGTGTGCGGGTTTACAACCAGTTCGGCCGTCGTGACAACAAGTTCAAGGCGCGGATTAAAATCTTGGTGAAAGCGTTAGGCATCGAAGAATACCGCCGCCGCGTCGATGAAGAGTGGGCGCACTTGAAAGACGGCCCTCAGACGCTTAACCAAGCCGCGGTCGATGCCGCGAAAGGCCACTTCCCCGAGCCGGAGCGTCGCCCGGTGGCGGAAAACGCCACTGAAGCGTTTGATCAACTACGTGCTGAGAATCGCAGCTTCGCCCGCTTTGTGACAAACAACGTCTCGGATCATAAGGTGCCTGGTTATAAAGCCGTCACGCTTTCCTTGAAGCGCCGTGAACATGCGCCTGGCGATGTGACCGCTGATCAGATGGAAGCCGTCGCTGATCTGGCCGATCGCTACAGTTTTGGTGAAGTGCGCGTTACTCACGAGCAAAACCTGGTGCTTTCAGACGTGCCGGTCGATGAGCTGGAAGCACTGTGGAAAGAGCTTGATGCGCTGGGCATGGCTAATCCTACGGTCGGTACGCTCAACGATATTATCTGCTGCCCTGGCGGTGACTACTGCAGCCTAGCCAATGCGGTGTCTATCCCCATCGCTCAAGCGCTGCAGGAGCGTTTTGAAGATCTGGATTTCCTTTACGACCTTGGCCCGCTGGATCTGAATATTTCCGGCTGCATGAATGCCTGTGGCCACCACCACGTGGGGCATATCGGTATCTTAGGCGTCGATAAAAAAGGCGAAGAGTTCTACCAGATCTCCATTGGCGGTAACTCCACCGATGATGCGTCACTGGGTAAAATTCTAGGCCCATCATTTTTCCGCTCTGACGTGCCGGATGTCGTCGAAAAAGTATTAGAAGTCTATGTGGCGCAGCGCCATGAAGACGAGCGCTTCCTGGATACTTATCGCCGTATTGGCTTAAAACCCTTTAAGGAGCGTGTCTATGCCTAATAGCCCTGAGCCTAATAAAACAGATGAGACGCAAACTGAAGCAGTTGAGCAGACGCCAGTACATGTTGATCATTTGATAGCTAACGGCGAGCTAGCGGCAGAGAACGCTTGGTGTGTCTCCTACGATGTGGAAACGCTTCCTGAACAGCGCCCGGCGTTTGTACCGCTGGCGCTGTGGCAAGCCAATCAGGAGGATGCCGAGTTGGCGCCACTGCTCACCAGCGACACCGAACTGACAGCCGAGTTGGCGCAGCAGCTTGGCAACGCCCAGGCTATTGCGATTGACTTTCCTGCCTTCACCGATGGGCGTGGCTACAGCCTGGCGCGCCTGCTGCGCGAGCGCTACGGTTATGAGGGCGAAGTTCGTGCCGTGGGCGATGTGCTGGTAGATCAGCTGGACTACATGCGACGCTGCGGGTTTTCGAGCATGGCATTGCGCGATGATCAGCACCCAGAAGATGCCCTGCGTGCGCTAAGCTTTATCAGCGTTCGCTACCAGCCTGATGTGGAAGAGCGTCAGGCGCTGTTTGAACGCCGCTTAACCGCTAGCGAGTAGTTTTAAAATGACATAAAAGGGCAGCTTCGGCTGCCCTTTTTGCTGTCCTTTTGACGGTTAGGCCAACAGATTAGCCTCGTCGCTTCTGCTGGCGTTCGCGGTTATTGGCTTTGGCACGGTCACTCTTGCGCAGCATGACCCAGGTGGCGCCTAGCCCCCCTTCTGAAGACTGGGCGGACACATACGCCTGGACTTCCTCAAACTGGCTGAGCCACTTGGCAAGATAAGAACGCAGCACGTTGGCAGGGCTGTCGATTTCGCGCCCCCGGCCATGAACAATCATGACTGAGCGCAAGTCATGGGCATAGGCTTCCTGAATGAACGGGAACAGCATTCGGCGGCACTCACTCAAGGGTCGCCGCAGCAGATGCAGCTGTGATTGAACGCTATAACCGCCATGCTTTAATTTATCGACCACGCCTTGTTGAATACCCTCACGCCGATACTCCATCGGGTCGAACGGAGGAAGCAGGTCGACAAAGTCATCGGATAGAAAGTTGCGCGCCCCCATCTCCTCTTCCGCCCATTCACGGCGAGCCAGCTGCGCCTCAGAAGGCCTTTTGCGATTAGCGCCAGGGTCTGCACGATTGCTTGGTGGTAGTGGCTTAACGTCGCCGATTAGATCACGAAAATCCATATCATCACGAAGTGGCTGATTCATTGCAGGCTCCTCCGGCAGGATCAAAAGACCATCTATGTTACAGAGATAGCCTAGCAAATCTGACCACTTTGCTTAAGCAGATAAAATAAGTCGATTACTCAGGATGTGAAGCATAGCGCTCAAAACATGGGGCTTAAATTATAGAGCTTGTTTTCACCACGTTGGCACGCCAAGCTATGCAGCCACTTTTTCATCATCAATCCGAGGCGCTTTGGTTTGGCTAAAATGGTGTGGCTTAAACGCCTTTTTGTTATCGCTGGTGTGGGGTTGCTCAGTCTAGCGGGATGGTTATGGTTAACCATGCTGAGCCCGTGGTTTTACGACCGCCCGGAGGATCTGGCCGACATCGAACAGCGCCCTCATCAGGTCTTCGTATACGGCACGCTGCGCTATGCGCCCATTCGCCTGGTGGTTATGGGCAGCTTCGGCGCCCCTGAAAAGGCCGTTCTTGAGGACTACCAGCGAGATGGACTGGACCTTTCCCCCCAGCCTGGGAGTGATGTAGAAGGCCTGCTGCTCCATGTGGATGCTGATGAACTGGCCCGCCTTGACCGCTATGAACGGCTGGGTATTCGCTATGAACGAATGGAAATAACCCTCAGCGATGGCACCCGCGCCTGGGTTTATCTGCGTTTACCGGTGCTAGAAAATACGTTTGTACCGGACGCGGACTTACCAATAGCTCTGGTACCATAGGCAACCATGTTATGTGCTATTTGCGTGACAGCTTCCATGATCCTAGCCAGGAATAATGATGAGTGAAATGACTCCGTACGTTTTGGTGCTCTACTACTCCCGCTCTGGAGCAACGGCCACTATGGCGCAGCAAATCGCCGCAGGTGTAGAAAGTGTGCCCGGTATTCAGGCGCGCTTGCGAACAGTGGCACCGGTTTCAACCACCTGTGAAGCCGTCGATCCCGAGATTCCTGAACAGGGCGCGGTCTACGCTGACTTAGACGATTTACGTAACTGCAGTGCACTGGCGCTCGGTAGCCCAACACGGTTTGGCAACATGGCCGCGCCGCTGAAATATTTTATCGACTCTACCAGTAGCCTCTGGATGAACGGTGCGCTGATTGATAAACCCGCCTGCGCTTTCACCTCGACATCAAGCCTGCACGGTGGCCAAGAAAGCACACTGCTGACCATGCTGGTACCACTCCTACATCATGGCATGGTCTATGCGGGCGTGCCGTACAGTGAAACCACGCTGCTGGAAACCCGCACTGGCGGCACGCCCTATGGTGCCAGCCACTTGGCCGGTACGCGCAGCGATCGCTCGGTGGACGAGCACGAGCGTGGGCTATGCGTGGCCCAGGGCAAACGCATAGCGCGGCTCGCCCTCGCCCTGCACGCTATGCGTCAGGAGGCATTATGAGACAGTGGTTAGAAGACGTAGAAGCCCGTCATGGGATTGATAAGCTCACACAGCGAAGCCGCCAACTGGTATTGGCCAGCTTTGCTATTTTATTGGTGCTAGTTATTTACCGAGGCTTTCTAGTACAAGGCGACGAGTTTAACTGGCGCCCGGTGTTAGCCTTTGTCCTGCCCCTGGTACTGTTCTTGCCCTCTATCATTGGCCAGCGAGCACGTGGTCATGCGTGGCTGGCATTTGTCAGCCTGCTCTATTTTACCCAGGGGATAATGCTGGCAACGTTGCCTGGGCAAAGTATGCGCGGGCTGTTAGAAGCGGCCGTTTCGCTGGCTCTATTTGCGGGGTGCATGGGCTATGCGCGTTTCCGTAGTCGTCAGCTACGCCAATAAATAGCCGTTAAAACCAAAGCCATACGACGACGCCAGCAGCTATTAGCAGAGCACCCAGCGCTCGTAAACGCAGCATGGAGGCAGTTAACGGCTCATTGTGAGCATCGATCGGCTGCTGGTGAAAGCGCTTGGTACCTCCCAGCATCGCCGCTAACAGCGGCTCTCCAAGCAGCCGATGGACTACCAACCCGACCAAGTGCAGCCCAATTAAGATGATCAAGAGATCGCTATTCCACTGATGCAAGGTTCGCAACTGGCTGCTAGCCCCTTCCCCAAACAAGCCATAGAGTGGCGCCTGAAAAAAGATGTCGTCGCTCAAAAACAGACCGCTGACTGCTTGAAAAGTGAGCGAGAGCAGCATGATCACCACCATCCAGCCGCCTAACGGGTTATGGCTGGCATAAGCACTCGGCTTTCGCTGGATGAGTGCCTTTGAATAGGCCATTGTTTTAGCCGGTGGATACAAAAATGTCTTGAATCGCGCATAGACACTACCCAGCACGCCCCATAACCAGCGAAAGACAAGCAACCCGAGTATCAGGTAACCTGCCTGGGCGTGTACCTCAATGGGAAAGAGAAAAGGCGCACCGCTGGTCTTGGTGGTATAAAATGAGATCAACACTGCCAGCACCAATCCCCAGTGAAACAGGCGCATCCAACTATCCCATACTTCAATTGCTACCTTGCCACGCATAGCCCTTTCCTCTATCAGCAGTGATGAGCTAACCGGTGGTGAGCCCGTATGGGTGAGACAGCTTCGCATTAATTCTAACTTTCTCATAGAATGCGGGACAGTTAGTCGCAACCAAGTTTGTCTCTACGGGAGAAGTGACCGTCGTGAATAGTTGCGTTAAACATTCATTGATGGCGATCACTTGAGCTTTAAAGGCAGACCAGCGAACATGGATTAAATTCAAGGGAGAAGCATTCGATGACACGTAATATAGCCGATATCAGGCGTGATTATGAAGGCGGCAGGCTTGATGAATCCCAGGCACCTGACGATCCATTCGTGTTATTCGATGAGTGGTTCACTCTTGCGCTGGAAAAAGAGGGCAAGGATGGTAACGCCATGACGCTTGCCACCGTTGACAGCCAAGGCAGGCCCCACGCCCGGGTAGTACTATTAAAAGGGTTTGATGAGCGTGGCATGGTCTTTTTTACCAATTACCATAGCCATAAAGGCAGCGAGTTGAGCAATGTCCCCTTCGCTGCCATGACATTCTGGTGGCCTTCGCTCTCTCGTCAGGTGCGTATCGAAGGCCCCGTTGAGCCGGTGTCAGCCGAAGAGTCCGACGAGTACTTTGCCAGCCGCCCACGCGGCAGCCAGCTAGGCGCGTGGATTGCGACTCAGAGCGTTGTGATTCCCGATCGCAACTGGATCGAAGAGCGCCAAAACCGTTTCGAGCAAGCCTACGATGGTCAGGACATCCCTCGCCCTATCCATTGGGGTGGCTATCGCGTCGAACCGGAAATGATCGAGTTTTGGCAGGGTCAGCCTAGCCGCTTGCACGACCGGCTGCGCTTTGAACGCCGCGATGGTGGCGAATGGGGCCGCTTCCGGCTGGCGCCATAAACCAACACGATACGCCTAAGGCCTGACGATAAAACGCAGGCCTTTTGGGTTGTGCATCTTAGTCTGGCAAACTTTCCAGGCGGTGCCGCTGCCACTCGCTTTCGGGTTCGTTGAGACGCAGCACGGCATCTATGACCTGCTCTTCCATGTTGTAACGGCTCTTGAATCCCAGATGTTTCATCAAGGCCCGCATCGGGTGGTTGTCGACCATGATTTTGCCGATCATTTCCAGCGTGCCGATGTTGGTGCAGTAAGCAATCATCTTATTCATCAGCAGGCTGCCAATGCCCAGCCCCTGTAGATCATCACGAATGATGACCGAAAACTCGGTGCGGATATTGTCCGGGTCGTTCCAAACCCGCACTACCCCTAGCATTTCCTTGCTGCCATCTTCGCTCAAGTGTTCGGCGATAAACGCCATCTGGCGGTCATAATTGATATGCGACAGGATCGACAGATCGCGCTGAGTAAGATTGGACTTATTGTGGAAGTAGCGGAAGCGAATACTCTCTTCCGACAACTGGCGGTGGAAGGTGGTAATCAAGTGGGCATCTTCAGCGCGAATTGGTCTTACTTCCACCTTCCAGCCATTTTTGAGTGTCACCCATTCACGCAGCTCTTCTGGATACGGCATGATCGCAAAACGCGACGGCGTACCAAGATCCATGGCGAAATCCACAGCGACCATGCCATCGCGATTGAGCAGCAATGGGTTCACTTCCAGCCCACGCAAATCGCCCAAATCCGATGCCATCTGCGATAGTTTCACCAGCATTTGGCACAGGTGCTGTATATCGCGATCAGGATCAGCGGAGTGTTCACGGATTAGCGAAGCGGCATGGGTTCGGCCCACCACATCGGCTGCCAGGCTCATATTAAGCGGTGGCAGCGCTACTTGGCGGTCAGCCAGCACGTTAACCTTGTAGCCGCCGATACCAAAGACGATCAGGGGCCCGAACACAGGGTCGCGAGTGATACCGGCGCAAATTTGCATTGAGTGTTTGCCACGCTGCATAGGCTGCAAACAGTATTCGCGTATCGCATACTCGGGGAATTTCTCGGCGACCTTCTCGCCCAGCCGCCGCACGCCCTCAGCAACCTGTTCGGGTGTTTCCAAATCCTGCAGCAGGCCTGCCGAAATTTTATGCGGATGTTTACGGTAGCGATAAGGGCGGCAGTTGCCTTCATGAACCACCTTAAGCGCTTTGGTGCCGGGGATTTCGGTCGCTCGGGCAAGCGCTTCGTCCGGGTTGGCTAGATAGACGCTCGGCGCGGTTGGAATGCCATACGCCTCAAGCACCTGCGCGGTTTCCGAGTGGGTCAGCGTTTGCCTGCCCTGCTCTTTTGCCCCTTTAATCAACATGCGGCACTGGGCACGAATTTCCGGGCTGGTTGAAAACGGCAAGCTGGGCGGGATTTCCTGCAGCAGTGCCTGAACGCGCTGGTAAATCACCATATGCATAAACGCCTTGACGGCTTTTTCAGGCGAAATATAGGTCGGAATTCCGGCTAGATTACAGGCGTGTCTGGCGTTGAGTGCCTCTTTTAGGCCCATCCAACTAGTCAGCAGGTTGCGGCGAAACTTCTTGCGGTTATCGATTAAGGCCTGGGCCGTCACCAGCGAAGGGGCCATGCGGGTGGGGGCATGAACCACTAATACGGCGTCTACGTTGGCGTCGGACGCGACAATCTCCAGTGCCTGGACAAACCTCTCGGGTGAGGCGTTACCGCCCAGGTCCACCGGATTCTCGCCTGGTTTACTCATATCGACTTCGCTACGGTGTAGCGCAGCCTGGGTTTCGGCGCTAAATTCAGCCAATTTGCCGCCGGCACTGATCAATTTATCGATGGCCAGCATGGCAGGACCTAAACCATTCGAGACAATCGCCAGGCGGTCGCCCTTCAGCGGCTTCATTCGCGAGAGGGTTTCCAGCGCGTCGAGCAGTTCGTCGGAGTCATCAACCCGCACAACGCCCGCACGGGCAAAAGCGGCATCAAACACCACGTCGCGGTTGGCGATACCAGGCGTCGGTGCCATGCCGGAAATATCCGACTCTGGTGTACGGCCGCTTTTGATGGCCAGCACCAAACGGTTGCGTGAGGCGTCACGTACGGCGGTCATAAAGTGCTGAGCGTCACTGATCCGCTCCAGATGCAACAATATGGCTTGCGCGGGAGAAAACTGGTTAACGTAATCGATTAGATCCGGCAGCAGCACATCAACGCTGTCGCCAACCGTAATCAGATGTGAAAAGCCGACATCCCGCCCCGCGGCCCAATCGATCATCGCATTGGCAAGCATACCGGACTGGCCAAGGTAGGCGACCTTACCTGCCTTCACCGGCTGACTGGCATACGAGGCGTTGAGTTTTTTACCCGGGACAATCAGCCCCATGCACTCCGGGCCCAGCACACGAATACCGGAGACGCGTGCCGCACTCAGCATGCGTTCGCGAATCGAGCCCTTGTTGCCCTTGTCGCGATCCAGATAGGCGCCTCCGGAGAGCACCAGGGCAGCCTTGACGCCGTGCTGACCAAGCTTTTTGATCAGATCAGGCACGCCCTCGATAGGCGTGCAGACCACAGCCAGATCAGGTACCTCAGGCAGTTCACTCACCCGGCTCATGCAGGGGGCGCCGAATACCTGCGGGTACCCCTTGAGATTGACCGCCCAGAGCGCCCCCTTGAAGCCGCCCTCTTGAATATTTCTCAGCACTAAACCGCCCAGCGATGAGGACTTTTCAGAGGCGCCAAACACCGCTAGTGTATGAGGTTCAAAGAAATGGTGTAAAAAGCGCGTGCTCACGAACGAGTCTCCCCTGACTAAATAGCGGCTGTACGACTTATTGACACTGTCGCGTAGGGCATGGAGGCGATTAAGGTGGCATCAATAATAATGGAGCGTTTGAATGATTACCGCCTACCTTACCCACCCAGACTGCTCATTGCACCATATGGGGCCGGAGCATCCCGAAAGCCCTCAGCGTCTGGAGGCTATTCGCGCTCGCCTATCGCTTGCTGGTCTATTACAGCAGACCATGCAGGCAGATGCCAAAGAAGCCTGCGAAGAAGCCCTGGCTAGGGTACACCCCTTGCGTCATTTGCGCGCCCTGGAAAAGTGCTTGCCCAGCGAGGGCATTGTTACGCTAGATAGCGACACCATGATGAATCCAAACAGCCTGAAAGCCGCGCGCGTGGCTGCGGGGGCGGTCATTCGTGGTGTTGACCAGGTATTTAAACGTCAGGCGGATAACGTATTTTGTGCCGTAAGGCCGCCCGGCCACCATGCCGAAGCCAGCGATGCCATGGGGTTCTGTTTTTACAACAATATTGCCGTGGGCGCGGCTCATGCCAAGGCCAAGTATGGCGCCAAACGTATTGCGATCCTCGATTTTGATGTACACCAGTGCAACGGTACCATAGATATCTTCAAAAATGACCCTGAGGTGCTGATCTGCACCAGTTTCCAATACCCATTTTACCCCTGGCGCTATTTGCGCAGCGAGTGGCAAAACGTCGTCAATACGCCGCTGGAAGTGGGTAGCGACGGACGCGAGTTCCGTCGCGTAGTGGAAAACCATTGGCTGCCTGCCTTGCACGCCTTCAAGCCCGATCTCGTCATGATTTCCGCTGGGTTCGATGCCCACCGGGATGACCCAATGGGGGATCTCTGTCTGGAGGATGAAGACTTCTATTGGGTAACGCACCTGGCAATGGAGATCGCGACACTCTATGCCGACAATCGCATTGTCTCGGTTCTTGAGGGGGGCTATAACCCTAAGTCGCTGGCCAGTGGTGTAGAGGCGCATCTCAAAGCGCTGTTGGGTCTGCCCTTTGCAGAGGTCCCCTAGTGCTGGCATCTGATTGGCAACCACTCTTGGCGGCCTGAAGGCTGTGATATCATGGGCGACTTCCAGCCCAAGCCAACGCAGCCGATTTGACAATTTATGACCGCTACTTCTGAACACCATGCCGCGCTGCGTATCGCATCGGGAAGCAAACCGTTTGTTGAGCCGCTGCGCCTGGGCGAACGGCTCAAGCAAATCCGTCTTGCCAATCAATGGACCCTGGAAGACGTTAGCCAGCGCACGGGGCTTGCCCGCTCGACGCTCTCTAAAATCGAGAACGATCAGGTTTCCCCTACGTTCAGCGTGGTACAGAAGCTGACCACCGGTCTTAACATCGACCTCCCCCAACTGCTGACACCGCCCAAGCGGGAGCGTTACACCATGGGGCGGCGCGATTTAACCCGGAAAGGAAAAGGTCAGCTGCACCCTACGCCGACTTACGAGCACGAGCTGCTGGGGCATCAACTAGCCCAGAAACGTATGATTCCTTTCAAAACCATTGTGCGGGCACGCAGCTTTGACGCGTATCACCAGTGGGTGCGCCATGATGGCGAAGAGTTCTTGATGGTGCTGCATGGCGACATCATGCTCTACACCGAATTCTACGCCCCATTGGTACTGGCAGAAGGTGACAGCATCTACTTTGATAGCGACATGGGGCATGCGCTCGTTTCCACCAGCCAAGACGACGCAGTGGTGCTGTCAGTTTGTACCCGTGGCGACGTGGCGTAGGAAACGCAAATAGTGCGTTATAGGCAATTGGTAGGCTTGGGCAGCCCGGCTAGGCGGGCAATCCTTTTTGCCGGGCTGCCAGGAAAGAGCTGCATAAGATAAATCGAACGCCCCTTCTCCTCTCCCAACGCATTTTTCGTTGCCTTGACGAGTGGCCGCATGGCCGGTGCCATTTCGTAGCGTTGGTAGAATGCCCGAACGACTTCAATAATTTCCCAGTGAGCAGGCGTAAGCGGCAAGCCTTCCTCTTCTGCCATCAGGCTAGCGACGGTATCGCTCCACTCTGACTGATTAACTAAGTAACCTTCTGGGTCTAGCCCCCACTTTTTTTCTGAATCAAGATAACGGTATATTTTTGAATCTAACATGAGTTAATACCAAGTAACTGTCTTTGTGTATTGCTCCGTAAGGGCTACAAAGCCGTCCATCTCCAGAGTAGGCAATTGGTGCTCGGCCGCAATGCTGGCAAGGCCACGTGACCTCAGATCCTCCAATAACAGGAAGATTCGTGAAGGGCACTGCTCCCAAGCCGCCCAAGCAGGGGCAAGCGCAGCAGTGACTCCTTCTTCAATCAACAGCACGCTATCCTGCGGCCCTACTGCCTGCTGCATTTGAGCAGCTGCACTGCTATCAGGCGCTTTGGTGAGGATGTGTAGAATCATAGTGGCCCCACTAAAAATTAAGAATGTTGCTGTGCTGTTGCAATAACCCTGGCACTTGCTGTTCCGCTAGGAGAGTAACTCCTTCTACTAGGGAATCCGTGGTTAAGTGCATGCCTTGCAATGCCTCTTCCGTTACCCATAGTTTCTCAATATCGTACATTTCCAACATGTCGATAGTGGGCAGCGTCGCTTTTTGCCCAGCAGCCCCACTGCCCTGCTCTTTCAACAAAGCCAGTATCCCCTGCCCCATGAACAGTAGATGCACGGGCTGGCCAAATGCCGCAGCCACCAAGGCAGCATCTAACCCTTCACGCAACCAGTTTGAGTTGTGAGGAGCGTGTCGAATAATCACTAACAGCGCATTGGGCGTCGTCATGGGGTCTCCTTTCAAGCAAAGGTAATGAGGCGATCAGCACGTTGCTGGAACTCAAGCAACTGGCCAAGACCGGTCAACTCAAAGGGAGGAGAGAGATTAAACGCTTGTTTTCCATGACGCTGCGCTTCCGACTCATCCATCAACCCACGCCGCAGAGCAGCGGCAATACAGACATCCAGGGGAACCGCATGTTGCTGGTGCAGCTCAGCCCAGGCGTCGCGCATATTGAGTTCG
This sequence comes from Vreelandella indica, assembly GCF_037070225.1. Taxonomy (NCBI): domain Bacteria; kingdom Pseudomonadati; phylum Pseudomonadota; class Gammaproteobacteria; order Oceanospirillales; family Halomonadaceae; genus Vreelandella; species Vreelandella indica. Next base: position 25,080 of record NZ_JBANSO010000002.1, on the reverse strand, counting down.
TCCTGCGGTGGCGCCATCAGAGAAGAGGCATTATGAACGCCGTCGTGATAGAAAAAAACACCTGCGAGTTGATGCCCACGCGCCAGCACGGCATGGGCAAAACGCAATGCAGAGTGAGGGGCCGGGCTGCTGTACGGTGCGCCCATTACCAATAAGCCGTACTGCATCATTTTAATACCTAGTTGTTAATACCTAGTGACGGTGGCCCTAAAAAAAAGACAGACCCTAAAAATAGGGCCTGTCATATCATCTAGTAGCGCTGCCAGAGATCAATCGTTGCTCATGATACCCAGAATTGAAAGCAGGCTCACAAACAAATTGTAGATCGAAACGTAGAGCGTCACGGTGGCGAGAATATAGTTGGTCTCGCCAGCACGGTGAATGATCTCGCTGGTTTGATACAGGATGGCAGCTGAAGCAAACAGCACAAAACCAGCCGATACCATCAGTGAAAGCGCAGGAATGTTAAAGAAGAACCCAGCAATCATGGCAAGAATCAACACGATGGCGCCTGCCATCAAGAAGTTGCTCAAGAAGCTAAAGTCTTTCTTGGTGGTTAGTGCTACCGCTGATAGACCCACAAACGTCAGACCGGTCATGGCCAACGCGTTCATAATCAGCGCACCGCCGTTAGGCAGGGTCAAGTAGGCAGAAAGGATCGGCCCTAGCGTAAAGCCCATGAAGCCGGTGAAGGCAAACGTTGTCAGCAAACCCGCTGCAGAGTTAGCGGTTTTGTGGACAAGGAACATCAGGCCGTAGGCACCAATGAAGAACACAAAGATGTTCATCTGTTGAATACCAAGTGCAACTGCGGCACCTGCGGTTACTGCCGAAAACAGCAGTGTCATTGCCAGTAGCGCGTAGGTGTTTCGCAACACCTTGTTAGTACTAACACTATTAGCAACGCCGCCCGACTGGGGACGTGCCATACGTGAATCGTTGTAAGCCATGTGTTCATGCTCCCTAATGGTATTTCCAACAACTGACAAGCATGCCGTCACCGAGTTCCAGACGCAAGCCTTTGTCTATTTCACACTATTTTCTTTACAAATGGTTATTCAACGTTGAATCAGCTTAGAAAGCATTGTCTATGCTTCCTGAACACTCAATTGGACACGCTATTATGAAAAAAATTCTAATCTGTGGCAGCACGTTAACTCTCTTGGCCCTGGCACTGCCTGCTTTAGCATTCTCCCCTGCGGGTGAAGATATCTCGTACAGCGTGAATGGAGAGGACTTTCAAGGCTATTTTATCACTGGAGGAAATAACGCAAAGGGCAGCGTACTGATCGTTCATGACTGGGATGGCCTGGATGACTATGAGCGCCAGCGCGCCGACATGTTGGCCGAACGGGGCTACGACGTCTTTGCTGTTGATCTCTATGGTGCAGGCAACCGCCCCCAGGCGGTCGACGATAAGCGAGCGGCCACTAACCGCCTCTACCAAGATCGAGAGCGTATGCGTGCCCTAACGCTGGGCGGTTTGGCGCAAGCAAGAGAACAGGGCGCCGCCGAACAAACCGTGATCATGGGCTACTGTTTTGGCGGTGCAGTGGCACTAGAGATCGCCCGTTCTGGCGAGGCAGATAATATCGCTTCTTATGCCAGTTTTCACGGCGGGCTAACGACACCGGAGGGCCAGGACTATTCCAGCGAGACGCCTCCCATTTTCATCGCCCATGGCGGTGCTGATAGCTCCGTAAGCCTGGAGGATGTTGCCAACCTGGCGGAGAAACTGGAAACCACAGGGATCACCTATGAGGTGGGTATTTATTCGGGCGCTCCGCACGCTTTCAGCGTGTTTGGTAGCGATGCTTACCACGAACGTGCCGACCAACGCTCATGGACTGCCTTCAATGCCTGGCTGGACCAGAGGCTTTGAGGACTTCCCTGACGGCACTCTCGCCGCCAGGGAAGTCATGCTCGTTTTCAGCTTTGCGCTTCTTCTTCGTCATCGGTTTCGTCTTTATGCGGCGTCACTGCGGTAATCGCCGTTTGACGAATATCCTGGGAGGAATTATAGAGACGAGCATCAATCACATGCAGCACCGCCAATTGCGCAAATAACACCGCAAAACAGACGATCAGACCTTTTAACATGGCGGTTTTTCCAGAGAGTTAACGTTAATCGCATAGTAGCCGATTGTTGACTAAACACAATCGCTTTAAGCGACAGATGTCGCCCTCCCAGCCCCGCCTTTCACAAAGATGGTCTACAGTGAAGGTGACTCAAAAACCAAGGAGAGGATTATGGCGACGTTTATCGTCTACAGAGCTGTCAAGGAAGGTGCCGAGATTGATTCACAGCCCGAATGGTGGGTGGTTGATACGCGTGAGGCAAGTGATAGAGATGGCGAGCTTGTTAGACACCGCTGTACAACGAAGCCTGAGGCTGATCGAGAAGTGCGCCAGCTCAATGAGCAATATGACGTTACTTGAGTTTCGCTGGATAAATGCCTAACAATAGCGGTGGAGGCCACTTTGGCCTCCATTCCGCTTGTTGGATCGAACTGATTATTCGTACCTGTTAATCTTTAACCGAGACGGTACGCAGGTCCTCAACGGCCACGCCTTCTGGCAAATCCGAGACTTCTGCAGGCAACCACACGGGTGAAAGATCACTGTCTTCTCTGCCATCGTCAAAATGATGGCCAGGAATTCGATAAACAACTCGATTGTGGTGATGATCCCATGCAAATACACGATCCATATGCTTATCCTGGTAAATGAACACAACTGTTATGACCTCTAGGTTCAGCGCGACGTTCCCTGGGCGATGATCAATAACCGTGACCCGATGTTGTTGGGTCGTTTTTGCTTGATGAACTTTGCTAAATAAGTAATGGGGGGTCGCTTGAAAGAACCTCATGATGGTAAAGACCCGCAAGAGGCTCTACGCGCTAGGCTCAACAAAAGCTTACAGGAACGCAGGGCCTCTGCAGTACGCAGGAGAATAGGCGCCAGAGCAACCCGGCAGCAGTTCCTGGAAGCGACACGCAACGTGGGTGTGATCGTAGTGGCCACTTGCTTCACCGCGGGCTGGGTAGTCACTAATCCCAGCTTAAACACCGATAATGTTTGGATGGGCGTGGGACTGGGTATACTCTTGATCTTTGTCGGGTCGTTCGGCTATGGTTATGTAGAGCGGGACAAAACCTCAGATGAGGAAAGTAAGCCATGAATGAACTTATTCTTGCCAGCATGTTGATGAGCCTTGCGGTAGTATCAGGCGGTATGGTCTGGAGTCAGCACCGCGAGCACCACGGTAAAAAATCACTTACCGAAAGCGCTTTTTCCTGGATTGCCAAGCGCTTCGCCTAATCACTACTATTTATGAGCAGCTACAGCTTATAAATAACAAAGGGTCGCTACTAGCGGCCCTTTTTGTTTATTCCATAGACGCTTAAATACTCAATTCTCGACTTCCGCGCCAAACAAAGACTATGCGCACTTATTACTCTAAGAGACCTAAATGCCTGTAATTCAGCGACTGCTTCGCGTCCTCAAAGCATCAACTCTTCAAATCTCATGGACATTTCTTCTGCTAGTAGTGCTCGCCCACATGGGCACTACTTGGGCGCTTTTTTCCATGGTCGGCGAAACAATGGCCGACTCCATTTCCGATTGGGTTTATTTTTATGTGGTGGTTGCCAGCACCGTCGGCTTCGGTGATTTCAGCCCCGAAACAGTGGCCGGCAAATGGATCACCACGCTCTATCTCATTCCAGGCGGCATTTCGCTGTTTGCGGCATTGATTGGTAAAGCCACTGTCACACTTTCAGTTTTTTGGAGACTGCAAATGCAAGGAAAAGGCGATTTTAGCCACCTAACCGGCCATACCCTCGTTATCGGCTGGCACGGCGAAACCACAGAACGCATCTTGGATATTCTTAAAGCCGACAAAAGTTTACCTGACGAAATAGTGCTTTGCGTTACCAAAGAGATGAGCAATCCACGCCCAGCCGATCTGAAGTTTATTAAAGGCGAGAGTTTTTCCAATGCTGATCTTCTCAAGCGGGCGGGGGTTGAGAACGCCAGCCGTATTATTATTTATGACACAAGCGATGATCGGGTGGCCACTGTCGCACTGAGTGCCTACAGTCTAAAAGGAAAAGGTGCCCATATTGTCGCCCACTGCGCAAATCCTGACACCGCAGCGATGCTACGTCGCACCTTACCCGGTATCGAATGCACCCAAGCGCTAGCACTTGAAATGCTGGTACGCTCCGCTTCAGATGCCGGTATTTCGCGAGTGGTTAATGAGCTACTTGCCGTCGATCGCGGTGCTACGCAGTATCAAACGAAGATAAGTAACCCGCCTACTGGTGTCACTTTTGGCGACCTTTTTATACAAGCGAAAAAGATCTGCAACGCCACCGTTTTAGGGCTCGCTAGTAACCAGGACGATAGTGAAGGCAACATGCTCAACCCTGCCACGGACCGCCCACTACAAGATGGCGATATCGTCTACTACATGGCCAATAATCGGCTTTCGGAACAACAAATGGGGGAGTTACTCGGTGAGTCCCGATAGCAAGCCCCCCTTCGCCCCGCCTAACGCGTCTAGCTGTCAGCTAGCTTGATGTTAAAATCGACTGCGCGGATTTGCTCGCCGGTGACACCGTGTCGCTCAAGCTCTGTTAGCGTCTCCGCGATAAGCCGCTCGCAAGAGGACTCGGCGGGTGAAGGTGTAAGGGTACAATTAATTGAGAATGCCGTGAGTGTCATGACTTACCTCCATGTGAATGACATTTCCATCACTAACTTTATGGGACGCTCTAGCCACGCGAGGGCCGATGAGTTGAACAGCGGTTACTTCTTACGCATAAAAGGAAAAATCTTCGCCATCGTATCAGCCAATACTTGATCCAGTGGTTTATGATCCAAGCTAATAGCCGCCCTTGCCGCCGTGTAGGTTCCTTTATACTCTTGGGCAATTTCGCTATCCGTCATCGTTTCCGGTAGCTGCTCTTTGGCTCGGATAGCATCGATGACCTCCTTATCCATGTGGCCTCTCCTTTAAACTGGGCGTGCTATCAAGCCTAGTACAGAACGAGACTGGGGGATGGAGTAAAAAGGTTAACAAATTTTAGAGTTTAACTTTGCTCCTATCTGCACGCTCTAACTGCCCGCTCTAACTGCCCGCTCTAACGGCGATTAACGACAGGGCTTATTGATAGGGTTTAAAGACAGGGTTTAAAGACAGGGCTTAAAAATAGAATTATTAGAGAGCGACTCAAACGTCTTAAATCAACAGCAAGAGCGAAGAATAGAGAGCCGCGCCTAAAACGAAAGGCCATAGCCGACTCTGCCTTTCTTCAGGAAGTTCTTCTTTGAGTACATTAAGTACCACTCCACCCGCCAAGAAGGCGAATAGCATGCTTGTCGCCGCCTCCTCCACTTCGACCCACTGCCCAAAACCCCAGCCAACAAGCACCGCTAACGCCAATACCCAACGGCCCTTATGCAGGTAAACTTCACGATGACGAACCACTAATCCATAATCGTTGACGAGGAAGTGGAAGGCCATGGCCAGGGAGTATAAGACCAATTCGTGCAACGACGATTCTCGGTAGACTAATAGGTAACCGATCAGGGCGTTATAAAGTGCAAATATTCCAATATGAAGCCAGAACATGTACCTGCCAGACCGGGGGTGCTTTCCTCTATCCGAGGTTCCAGCGCACGCCTTATTTTGCGAAACCCAATGCTCAAGTCCATAAAATAGAACCAAACCTACTAGGGCTATCAAATAAGCATGGTGCTCCAGAAAAGCCACGGCGCCGTGCCCACTAATGGCTTGCTGTGCTTCTTCAAGTTCGGGAAAGACATGTACGAACACATACGAAACGGATATACCACCGGCAAAGGAGAGCCAGGCACTACGCGGCCACGCTTGAAGAAAGCGAATTTTTCCTGCAGCGAGATGGACAATAACCAGCCCCACGACGGAAAGTAACTGGAACCACATTAGTAATCCTTATATAACAAAAGTAATACTCTCCTTTAACCAGGGCTCTCCATATTCCTATTCTGAAGCACCCGCATCATGTTCAGCGGCGTCTTCTTCACCTTCTTCAACCATTTCCTGCGCTTCTTCCTCTTCCTCCTCTGACGCTTCGGGCTTTTCCTGGTCTTTACGCCCAACGGCAAGTGTCGTAACGATGCCGAAGTGGTCGGAGCCAATCACTTTGATACGTTCAAGATCAACCAGATGAAGCCCGTCAGAGACGAACAGATGGTCGATTGGGTAGCGCCAAAACGGGTACGCCGAATGGTAAGTACTCAGCAATCGTCGGCCACGACGTGGGTCTTTTAGATCGCTCAAATCGGCAAACAGCCGCGTGGTATGCGACCAGCCTACATCGTTAAAATCACCAGTAACGATCCAGCGATTATCCGGGTCTTCTTGCACATGCTCGGCTATCAGCATAAGTTCCGCATCGCGTTCACGGCTGTCCCGTCTTGCCTCGGCATCCTCGCTCTTGATATCTTCTTCAAAGCCGGGAGGTACAGGATGAGCGCCAACAAACTGCACGGGCCCTATGCCCGGTACATCAAGAGTGGCGAAATCCGAAGGCCTGCGCTCTGAGACCAAGTGTTCAACCTGCTCTTCCAGAAGCGGATAACGCGACCAAAGCACTAGCCCCTGACCTTCGTCACGCACCTCTCCCACCCGATAATCGTAATAGTCGTCCAGCGGTGCCAACCCTTCTTCCCACGCGCTATCAACTTCAATCAACAGCAAGAGATCTGGATCCTCACGCCGCACCATATCTATCAATTCGGCATAGTGATTGTTTTTGAAGGTAATATTCGCGGTCAGCACTTTTAATGTTGTCCGGTCATCATCGGACCTCATCTCCGCCGACGGAACCTCGGTGGGCCAAACGGGGGTAAAGGGCAAGATGTGGTAAAGGTGCCACCCAGCAATGGCCAGGATAACGGCTACCCAGGCGGCATGCTCTTTTCGTGGACGCTTGAGCCACGCATGGATAGCTAACAGAAGAAGCGGAAACACCAACGCGGCGGTTAACTGCAAACGAGGAAAATCCCACAGTCTTACCCACCACTGACCACTAGGTAACAAAGGTAGAAGGCATACCACCACCATCAAAAGAACCAGCACACGGCTGGCCCACAAAAGAAGCTTTAAAAACATGAAACCTCTCAAACGCAGCAACGGCGACCGAAGGAGTCCCGGTCGAGCTTAGTCAGGTTGCCGCAAATATTGTACGATTTATGCATTCCACTTTAGTGAATGCTCCATACACTTATGATGGGGCTTGCTTAATGATAGGCCGCTAACCTCGCATAAATGTAGTCTAATGCGTAGTAATTAATAAGAAAAAATCGTGAATTCCACAACCTGAGTGATGATCACTGACCTGCATAGATTTGGTAAGCTAATCGCCTTAGCAAATCGCTTCAATGCCGATTTTACAAGCAGGCAGCTATCGACCGCGGTGAGACAGGCCAACCCGCGTCTGAAGTATCGTTTCTCTCAACACTGTTGGCCATAGCCGTGCACATAGGAAGGCTGCCTTTCGGCCTAAGCGATAAGTGAGCACGCTCGCCAGTAGCTCCGCATTGCGGACTGGTCGCGTTAGATCGGTGTAGGCCAAGCGTTGATACATATTGGAATCGCCACCTGAGGCGTGAACGCGGGCTGCAAGGGAGGCCGTGTGCAGAGCAATCGCAATGCCATCACCAGCAAACGACGGGATAACCGCTGCTTGATCCCCCAGCGGGAACAGGCCTGGCTGCGAGTCACCGGGGGAGCGGAGATAACCATAAGGAACACCGGAAACTGCCAAGGGCTCACGCCAGCAAGGCGTTAAACTGGCAAGGCGCTGCTTCATATGGGATGACGTATTACTCAACCAATCAAGCAAACCAGGCCAATGGCTGCCACACGTCTTGTAGATATCCTGCCTAACTAAAAAACTAAGATTAACACCACCCTTCTCTATCGGCTCCAAGCCGGCGTAACCCCCTTCAAATAAATGAACCTCAACCGTTTCCTGCCATTGGTCCTGCTGCATTGCGCTGAGGCTAAAGTGCATTTTAAAACCAATGAAATCATGGTGGCGAGTGGCGCTGACCCGGCGCTTCCAATCACGCAGTTCATGCTTGCCAGTGGCCAGAAACACCGCTTTTGCTGAAATCGCTGAGCGGGTGCTATGTCGGTTTCTGGTAAGCAGCCTCCACCCATCGCCAGTGTGCGTTAAATGCCTGACTGTCGTGCCACGTTCAACGGCTGCTCCCGCAGTTTTAGCCTGCTCAAGCAGAGCGTTATCCAATCGGTATCGGGATAAACTCCACGCGGTAAAAGGCAATTCGAAGCTAAGCTCACTCTCGCCATTGTAAAACCGAGCGTAGCGAATGGGTTCGGCCCCTAATGCCGCTAAATCTATCCCTAGGTCTTCAAGGTAGTGAGCGGCTTCAAAGCTAATGAACTCGCCGCACACTTTGTGGTGCGGGGCCGGTTTACGTTCCAGTACACGTGCCGGAATACCGTGCCTAGAAAGCTCAATTGCCACCGCCGACCCCGCTGGGCCGCCGCCTATAATGACTGCTTCTTCATTCATCAGCAGCGAGCTTCTTTTTGGCAAGAAACACAGATACGAAACGGAAAAAACCACTTTACACGCACATGCTCATCAAGCCCCGCTTGGCTGATCAGGCGTTGCCAGTCAGCCATGCTTAAGGCACGTGCTACCGAGACGGCGGCGTCATGACGAATCAATCGGTTACGGCTAAACAGGGCAGTCGCTGATTTAATAAAATAATAGGGAACAGGGTGCCGATGTAGATCATTGATAAACCAGCCTTTCCGCGCGCGATGGTTCATCCAGCGCATAAATTCGACAATCTGCTTATCGGTAAGATGGTGCGTAAATAACGACGATATAATCAGATCAATGGATTGGTCTGGCTCGAACTCAAACACATCCGAGGTTTGATAACAGATTGCTGAGGAAGACGGCCATGATTCAGCAGATTTTTTAGCCCAGGGGTTTAGATCAACACCGACCATACGGTAACCGTTTGCGGCCGCTGTTCGTTCAGGCCACTCCTTGGCGATCTGTCGCAACATATCACCACCTCCGCTGGCTACATCCAATACAAAGAGCCGTTCACTGTTTTCGACCCAAGGACGAAGCCATTGCAAGGTAGGACGATACGCTAACGTTAGATGATTGATACGCTCAAGACCGATGAGGCAATCGTGGAATTCTTCGAAGGAGATATCTTCTTCATCCATAAGCTCCTTCTCATCGCTGCGCTGACTGAAATCCGGCATGACTGCCTTATCCCTTAAGGTCAAAAAGCATGCTTTCGACCGTTAGCCCAGGCCCAAAGGCCATGGCGAGGCCTGGGCCCGGCTTCTTGGGGTTGTTCATCATTGCCTGAAGCACAAACATGATAGTGGCCGACGACATATTGCCAAACTTTCTAAGCACCTCCCGCGATGCCAACAGTTGATTCTCCTCAAGCTCTGCCCCTGCTTTTACAGCATCTAATACCGTGCGCCCACCGGGGTGAATAGCCCAGTGCGCGATATCACTGCGTTGATAACCATCCAGCAGCTTAGTCATCATCAGCGGTAAGTGGCTGGCGATAACGCCAGGTACCTTCCCTGATAACTGCATATCGAAGCCTTGGTTGCCAATACGCCAGGTGATTAATGCTTCCGTTTCCGGTAGCACATCCGTGTTGAAACCCTGTATTTCAAGACCAGCCGGCTCTGCCGTCACGATGCTTGCGGCACAACCATCGGAAAAAATGGCGAACGACAAAATCTCTTCGAGCGTTCCCGTGGGTTTAAGATGCAAGGTGCAGAGCTCAAGATTGAGTACCAGCACTTTAGCGTCTGGCTCCGAGCGAACAATGTGTCGAGCTAACTTAAGCGCATTAATCGCAGCGTAACAGCCCATGAAGCCGACATTGGTGCGTTCGACACTCCCTGGCAGCCCATAATGGTGAATCAATTGATGATCCAGTCCCGGCGCATAAAACCCAGTGCAGGTAGTCGTCACCAAGTGGGTGGTGCTAGAGAGGTCAAGTTGACCCAGTGCGCGCTTCGCCAAGGTGAAAGCGAAGCGTTCGTAAAACTGCATGCGCGCCTGAGTGTCAGGAAAAGCTTCATTTTTATAGAAGCCTCCTAGGTCCAATTTATCTTCATCTAAATGGGGTTCCAGGAACGAGTATCGGTGCTCTATCTGCGCCCTTTCCGCCATGCGCTGAAACACTTTTACCGAACGTTTATCCGGCAGCAGGCGCGGACAGTATTCGATAAATTTGCTATGTATATCAAAGTCCGGAACAGCAGTGGCAATGCGATTGATAAATACTGAAGTCATTTCACCGCTCCTTGATTACCTCAGGCTTATCCGCTGTGTCAGTGATTCAGAATGACCTGCTCGGTAAGATCCAGTCCATTTTGCATTTTGCACATCAACCCAAGTCTTGCTGGGGAATTAGGGATGCTACTGACCAAGGCAGCCCTATCAACATCGCCCTATCAAGATAGTTCTATCAACGTAGCCCTAGGACATTTAAAAGGAAGTTACACTCTCACTATTTAGCATATTGATAATATATAGGAAAAAAAGTTAAATGAATCTTATGCAGTTTCTGCCACTAAATGCAGATAAAGCGGATCGAACTCCCCCGCTTCCTTGAGTTTTTGCCAATCAGGTACGGTTATCTGGTTTTTATTATTACTAATTAACCCATCAGTACGAAGCGCCTGGAGTACTCTATTCATGTGAATATGCGTCATACCTGTCGCATCCGCTAACTCGGCCTGGGTTACAGGCATATCAAAGGTGGATTCTGTCGCCAAACCCACCGCTTCAAGACGTACTAACAGTTCGCAGATAAGGTGGGCAATTCTGTTATAGGCATGCCGCTGCCCGTTATTCAAAAGCCACTCTCGTGTGATAGAAGCGCTCACCAATGTCTCGCGCCACAGTGCCGCAGCAAGGCGCGGTTGGAGCGCACAGAGGTTATGTATATCGTCGTGCTCAATTAAGCCAAGTATACAGGGGGTGATTGAGGCAATATTTATATCCAGAGAAGACAAATGTAAGCTTTGCAGATCAGGAATGTCGCCGGGTATATAAAGGGATGTTATTTGGCGCTTCCCTTCAAAAGTCAGCTTATAAGCGCAGGTAAATCCGTCAATAACTAGACAGCATTGAGTAGGTTGATCGCCAACTTTCAGTATATCTTGGTCTGAATGAAGAGATATTGTCTTTATTGACAACTCTTTTATTGCTTTTTTCTCTGCATCTCTGAGAACAAAAATGCTTTCCAACTTACGGATAATAAGGAGGTTAGGGGTAAGGAGTAAGGTTTCCATAAGGGCTCCATAATTTGCAGATATGAAGCTAAATGCAACATTTTAACTGCTCGTCAGTAGACGATTAAACGTAGCTTTCATCATGCGCTCTATAAGTACAAATTGATAGCGACAATATTAACTGGCTTGCCTAAGTACGCCTTGCCAACATGAGCATTGCGTTAAGCCAGCCCTGAGGCTGGCAATCCTGGCTCGCTTACAGCTTCGTCTGAGAAAAGCCTAGCTCCAAAGCAGATGACGCTGCTTTACTCTTCTCGGAAGGCCCTGCTGAACTGATCGGTAATAGGCTTAACAAAGTACGTCAGTGCGGTGCGCTCTTCGGTCGTGATAAAGACTTCGACTGGCATACCAGGCAGCAGCGTGGTAACCCCCAGCTTCTCAAGTTCTTCTGCAGAAACGTCAACATCGCCCAGGTAGTAGATCTCGCCAGACACGTCATCGCGTGTCGTCGCTGGAGAAACATAGACGATCTCGCCTTTGAGCTCCGGCGTCGTTCTCTGGTTGAAGGCAGTGAAACGGAGCCTGACCGGCTGGCCGACCCACACTTGGTCGATAGTTATCGGCGCCAGTTTCACCTCAACCTTCAATTTGGCGTCTTCGGGAACGATGGTGGCAAGCTCTTCGGCTGGCGTGATCACGCCTCCTACCGTGTGGATGTTCAGCTCATTGACGGTTCCAGAAATCGGCGCGCGAATGTCCGTTCGCGCCAGCCGATCCTCGATGGCAATGTGCCTGTCACGCAGCTCCGAAAACTCCGCCTCTACAGCACTTAATTCCCGCTGCGCCTCGGTACGGGCGTTCTCGTCGACCGCAATAATCTGGAGGCGAATTTCACTCATGCGGGTTCTCGCTCTGGCGATGGATGCGTGAATCTCGCCGCGCTCACCCGAAATGCGTGCTCTGTCACGCGCCATCGGAACAAGGAGTGTGCGTGCGATCATCCCTCTCTCAGCGAGGCCTCTGCTCGACTCGTATTCGGACGCGACGAGACGGAACTCCTCGTCTTTCGATTGCTGCTGAGCTTCCAGCCCCTTTATCTCCTCCTCGATCTGCGCGATGCTGAGCTCAAGCTGCTGCTTTTTACTTTGGCGACTGATGCGATTACCGTCGAAGAGGCGTGTTTCGCCGAGAAAGACATCCGGCGCTTCGTCTGCGGCTAAATCGGACGGGAACTCGATGGCCGCAAGCCCGTCCCGCTCTGCCAGAAGGCGCGCTCTCCTGATCGCCAATTCCATGAGTTTGGAACGCACGATCGAAAGCTCCGCCTTCGTCTGTGTGTCTTGGAGCCGGATCAGTACCTCTCCAGCATTTACGAAGTCCCCCTCTCTAATGCCTATCTCACTGACGATGCCACCGTCACGATGCTGTATCGACTTAAGGTTCTGATCTACCGTCACAGACCCCTGCGCGATGACGGCCCCACTTAGCTGAGCGCTCGCGGCCCAGCCACCGGCGCCCAACATCAGAAACAGGGCGAGCGCGGTGCCCACACAAACGCGCGGGCCGAGCCGAAAAGCGTTTTCTGGATACGGTAAGCGCTTGGCTTTTTCCTCTAAAAGAGGCGTGCCGGAAGGATCATATGTGCTCATTGTGTGCTCCTAAGATAGCCATTCGAGACCATCGTCACGCTCTGTTGACCACGACAGCTTGTGCCTTCCGTGCAGCGTGACGGTTGTCGCCCACATCTCATCGTCCTCAAAGTCGGTCTCGATCACGGTCCACTCGCTTCCATCGTCCCGATCGTGCCGATAGCGTATTGGCGAATCGTCATCGTCGTTATCGCGGTAGATGTGTTCGAAACGGTCTTCCGGCTCGTCATCGGCCTTCCAGAAAATATCGTATTCAGATATCCGGATACGGTCTCCGACCCCAAAGTCCATGATCACGTGCGAAACGGCGTTAGGTTGAACCCCACCGGCGCTGGCGAACGCAAAGACGTCATCACCCGTGCCGCCCGTGAGCGTGACCGATTCACTGCCGAGAATGAAGTGATCGGCTCCTCGGCCACCAAGCACTTTCTCGAAACCGGTGATAGCGTCATGGCCGATTTCTACGCCGCTGGCGACACCGTTCATAAGATCCACCACGAGACTTTCCGTCGCGTGGCTGTAGTCGAGGGTGTCCGTGCCCGCGCCGCCGTCGTACACGTCATCGTCCGCGTCGAGCGATGCCACGATCCGATCGTTTCCCATGCCGCCGAACACCTTGTCGCTTCCTGCTCCATCGCTAATCACGTCGTTACCCTCGCCCCCGAGCAGCAAATCGTCGCCGTCTCCACCGCTCAGGTGATCCCCACCGGTGTTCCCGAAGATCACGTCATCGCCGTCACCGCCGAAGAGCCTGTCGTCGCCGGATCCGCCGAAAAGATGGTCGTTTCCCGCGCCGCCGAAAATAATGTCATTGCCATCGCCGCCGAACACCACATCGTCACCGTCTCCAGCGACGATGTGGTCGTCCCCCGCTCCTCCATTAATAACGTCATTGCCGGCCCGTCCATCAATGTTGTCATCGCCGCCTGCGCCGTCGATCTCATCGGCACACAGGCTGCCGAGAAGCATGTCGTTCGCCGCGCTTCCTTCAATAACGGGCTGTTCGACAACGGAAAAGTGGGCGACGGCTTCGATCGTAAGGTCGCCGTCAGTGATCTCATAGCGGAGGGTCACCGGCCCCGGTTGCCCGCTGCCGCTCTGGAACACCCAACCGCCGTCCACTTCTGTAAGCTCGCCGGAGGACACAGCCAGGTTTTGAACCGAGAGGACGTCGCCATCGGGGTCCTCTGCCTTGCTCAGCAGATCGCCCAGGGCGATGGCGAGCGCCGCACAGGGTGCCACGTCCAGCAGATAAACGGGGCCTGACACGCGAGGAGCACGGTTGCCCGTCGGTGAGACCTCGTCATCGTCGTCCTCATTTACGGGGTCGAGTGGGTCGCCATCCTTGGAACTATCGGTATCAGTCGGTCTCTCGCTATTCGTAGAACTATCGTTATCCGTGGCATCCTCACTAACCGCAGAACCATCGGCGTCCGTGGGATCATTGCCTTCAACGAGCGGATTGTCGTTCGGTGGTGAAGGGAAACGATGACCGGCGGGGTTAGCAATGTCGATAGGCGATATGCTGGGGCTGATGCCCATTCGATCCACCCTCTCAGCGACTGCATTGCCGCTTGCCGGTCTGACTACTGCGGGTGCGCCTTCGCTTTCGCCCTGATAGCGTAGGGGCGATGATCCGGGAGCATCGGCGACCGGCGGCCTTGTAGAGCCGGGAGGTTCGGGATCGGACATATCAGGGACTGTTTGCGGGGAGGCGATGTCGTCAACCATGCCCTCTTGGCTTTCGGCCTCCGCCGCACCGGCGGCTGGCTCTTCCGGCTGCGATTGGGGTTCGCTCTCCCGGCCCCAGGAGAAGATCGAGCCCAGGTAAGCAGCGATCCCCATGAGTAAGCCGACGATCACGCGAGGCGTCCCAGAGACCTCGTCCCCGCTTTTCAGAACGTAGCGCTGAGAGGTATCAGTTTCAGGTAAGGCGTTCTTGGTGCCTTTCACGTTAATCATGATCCGACGGACGCCTCCTTAATCGGCGGCTTGGCAGAATGCACCGCTCGCACGTTGGACTTGCCAATGACTTCGTCCTTCGGTCCAAAGGCGGCCAACCGGCCGTTCTGAATAACCGCCACAAGATCAACGGCAGCCAGAGCGCTTGGCCGGTGAGCCGCCACAACGGCGATGCCGCCACGCTGCTTAACGCCTTGAATGGCCGCTGTCAGCGCTGCTTCGCCTTCGGCGTCGAGGTTGGAATTGGGCTCGTCCAGCACCACGATGAAGGGGTTGCCGAACAGTGCGCGGGCGAGTCCAATCCGCTGCCGCTGGCCGCCTGATAGAGAGGTACCCAGCGAGCCGAGCTGCGTTCGATAGCCGTTGGGCAAGCGCACGATCATCTCATGGACGCTTGCGGCCATCGCCGCCTCCACCACCGCACGGGAATCCGGTGTTTCCTGAAACCGCGAAATGTTCTCTTCGATCGTGCCATTAAGCAGCGCGACCTCTTGAGGCAGATAGCCGATGAATTGACCGAGAGCTTCGTCGTGCCATTGCGAGAGCTCTGCGTCGTCAAGCCGCACGCTTCCTCGCAGCACGGGCCAAATGCCTGTCAACGCGCGAAGCAACGTGGTCTTGCCGCCACCGCTAGGACCGATGATCCCAATCGCCTGGCCGGCCTTGAGTTCGAAGCTCAGCTCGCTGAGCAGCACTTGCCCTGAATCGGGTGCTGCGACGGTGATGTTCTCGACCTTGAGGGATGAATTCGGGCTGGGCAGCTCCATCGGTTCGTCAACGTCCGCCAGCGCCATGACGGTTTCCTTCAGGCGTGCGAACGCGGTTCGCGCAGCGACAACGTTCTTCCAGTTGCCGATGGCAAGATCGATGGGGGCGAGCGCCCGCGCGGAGGCAATGGAAGCGGCGATGATCGCGCCAGCGCTAAGCTCCCCCTGAATAGTGAGCAGCGCCCCGAGGCCAAGAACGGCCGACTGCAAGACCATCCGCAGCACCCGTGAGACCGCTCCGAAGGTGCCGCTGACATCGTTGGTTCGCGTCTGCAACTCCAGATGATCGTCGTTCGCTCGATTGAAGCGCGCCACCGCACGACCAGCAAAGCCCATCGCCTTGAGGATCTCCGCATTACGAGCATTGGAGTCGGCGATAGTATTGCGGGTGACGGCAGCCTGCTGCATGGCGCTGCTCAGCTTGGACGTCTTCAGTTCCGTGATAATCGCAAGCATGGCCAGGATGAAACCACCGAGAAAAACCAGCGCGCCAAGGTAGGGGTGCAAAATGTAGACAAATAATAGAAAAAGCGGCATCCAGGGAAGGTCCAGCAGCGCCACAGGGCCCTGGCTTCCCAGAAAGCCACGCACCGTATCCACGTCGCGGCCCCGCTCCAGTGATTCAGCGGTCGAAAACCCGAAGCGCGGCATATCGATAGCCACCCGATGGGCCAACGGCGCGACCCTTCTGTCGAGGCGCGCGCCGATGCGAACAAGGATTTGGGAACGGATGGTATCGAACATTCCCTGAAAGCAATACAGACCAAGCGCCAGCACGGAGATGGCAACCAGCGTCGAAATGCTCCCGCTGGTCAGCGCTCGGTCGTAAATTTGTAGCATGTAGAAGGCACCGGTCAGGGCGAGGATGTTGATGATCCCTGACATGCCGAATAAGAAGAAAAAGATTCCTCGGAAACCTTTGGTCAGCTGTTCTGCGCTCTTGCGCTTAGCCGACGTACTGGCGTCTTTTTTGCGCATGTGAACTCCCCTTGCACCCTATGTTGAACGGGCGTTCCCTGCGGGCGGGTACGCCCGCAGGGTTCGTTATTGTTATAGCTGTCGTTCGTTATAGGTTGAAGTCGCTCACTCCCAGCTCATGCCGACCCTTGATGCTGATGGAGAAATCCGCATCGTCGTCTCCGGTCGTGTTGCCTTCAACGACGGTGTAGTCCTCGCCGTCGCGGGTTTGATGGCTGAACATCAGCTGGCCAACGCCGGTGAAGGCCTCGGTCACTAACGTGAAGCTCTGGTTCCCCGTTGCACAGCCATGCGCATCCACACCGCTGAGATCGATACGGTCGCCCGGCTGAAATCCCATGATGGTATCGCCGTCCGCATCCGCTGCGGAGAGGAAGCGGAACGTGTCGTTGCCTGCCCCGCCATCCATCACGTTAGCCGCGCGGCTCGCTGTGATCGTATCGTCTCCCGATCCCGTGACGATGTTCTCGACACCCCACAGCCCATCATTGCCAGTCTCAGCGCTCGAGACGCTGCCGCGCCCCATGAAACCGGTACCGAGATCTGCCGTGATCGCTGACATAATGGCTGACATATCCAGAGTGTCGCTGTCGCTGGCACTGCCGCCCACCATGTCGTCGCCGTAGTAGGTATCGTCGCCGTCATCGGCTTCGGCCACGAACATATCGTCTCCCTCGCCGCCGAAGACCGTGTCATCGCCAGCCCCGGCATTGATGAAGTCGTTGCCGTCCTCGCCAAACACCCGATCGTCGCCGTCATCGCCGTAGAGCATATCCGCGCCGTCGCCGCCGAGGATGTCGTCATCGCCGTCATGGCCGAAGACGACGTCTCGACCGCCCAAGCCCATGATGGTCTCACTCTCCGCCGTTCCGATCAGCGTATCAGCG
This sequence comes from Vreelandella indica, assembly GCF_037070225.1. NCBI lineage: Bacteria > Pseudomonadati > Pseudomonadota > Gammaproteobacteria > Oceanospirillales > Halomonadaceae > Vreelandella > Vreelandella indica. Next base: position 7,526 of record NZ_JBANSO010000002.1, on the reverse strand, counting down.
CCTTCGCCGCCAGCCATGGCCGCCGCCGGTATCACTTGCGTTCCGTCTTCCTCCTCGTACTCTTCTTCTCCTTCCTCATACTCTTCTTCGTCTTCCTCGTACTCTTCCTCGTCTTCCTCCTCGTATTGTTCTTCGTCTTCCTCGTCCTCCGATTCATCGTCGGTTTCGGTCTCGTCTTCGTCTTCTGGATGTTCCGACTCGGGCTCGACCTCGAAGCGGACGGAGTTCTCGTCGTCGCCCACTAGAGCCTCGCCCGCTTCGTTGGCCTCGACGGGGTGGTCAGCGAGCATCGTGCCGTCGGCAAGTTCGACGACATCCTGCTCCCGAAGTGCGCCCACCACCGTGTCGTGGCCGCCCATGGTTTTGAACACCACCCGATGCGCAGAACTCAGTGCCGAGATGTCCAAGACATCGTCATCCTCCGAGCCCATCACGTGGATAGTACTCATCGCCAGACTGGTTCCAGTGAAGTCGCCGGCAATCGTAAACGTGTCGCCGCCTCCCTGACCGTCGATGACGATTTCCTCGATGTTGGCGAGCTCCGCCATCACCACCCCGTTGCGAACGATGACGATCTCTGTTCCGGCGTCGAGGTCGGCAAAGCCCTGGGCCAGGGCATTGGTCCGATCGAGAATCGCGAAGGATTCAGCTTCACCGGCGCTGCCGAGGATTTCTGCGGTATCAACTTGGTTGCCGCCATCAAGGATATCGCGCCCGCCATCGGCCTCGGTGATCAGCAGGTCATCACCGGCACTACCGAACAGGATGTCATCGCCCTCGCCGCCGTTCAGAACGTCGTTGCCACCACCGCCGTTGAGGTCGTCATTACCGGCGCCACCTTCAAGAGTGTCGTTGCCAGCCAGCCCGAAAAGTAGGTCGTCGCCGTCTCCGCCCTCAAGGGCATCATCACCAAGCCCACCGCGAAGGTCGTCCGCACCGGCGCCTCCCAGCAGCGTATCGTCGCCATCCCCGCCGTTGAGGAAGTCATCTCCATCACCGCCATCGAGAGTGTCGTTGCCGTCCGCGCCGATCAGGCGATCATTGCCTGCACCGCCGTAGACAAGGTCGTCGCCGCCGCCTGCGAGCAGGTTGTCGTTACCGGCAAGGCCGATCAGTATATCGGCCGCCTCAGTGCCCTCAAGGCGCGTTGCACCAACGTCGTTGCCGTTGGTTCCGGTAATAACCTGCAGGTCGCTATCCCCGAAGGACAGCACTTCGATATTGCTGACGAGGTCGGTGCCATCGGAGACACGGTTCTGCCCGCTTACTGGGTCCAACGCTGCATCGTCCACATCAACATGTGCTACGGTGAGCCGACCGGTATCTTCATCCACCGCAATCTCATAGGCGGCGCGATCGCCCCAATAGACGGCCGTGTCGATACCGGACTCATCCTCAAGGATCTCGCGAACCATCTGCAATTGCCCGGGGTTGATCCGGCCTTCGACCATCCACGCCGACAGCGGACGGGTGACCTCCGCGCCATCGATAGTGAGAGTCACCGGCCCGTCCATGCTATCGACCGTCGCGATCTCGTCGCCGGTGCCATCGCGGTTCGTCATGATGGCAATGCGCACGTTGAGCCACGCGTCGCCGTCGATAACATCGTCGCCACCGCGCCCCTCAATCGTATCGCTGCCGCCACCGCCCAGCAGGATGTTGCCGCCGATAAACACCAGCTTTTCATCACCGGAGCCATCAGCCCAGTACTCCGCGTTGCGCATCATATCGGGGGTAATTAGCTGGTCGAGGCCGTCGATCCGGTCAATACCTGCCTGGTCGAGTTCGTTATGGATGAAGTTGCCCTCAGGCGTCGGGTCGGCGACGATCGGCGTGGCGCCCTCTTCCTCGTTGCTCCGGTTGTCGCCGCGCAGGATGTCGTCCTGCACCCAGCCAGACAGCGCCTCCACTTGGCTGAAGCGGTCCCGCAGCACTTCCAGCGGCAGCGTGGTGAATACCTCCACGTTCATATCCGCGTCGGCCGCCACGTTTTGGCCTTTGTGGATGACCCAATCGTGCCCCCACATACCGATGTTCTTCTGAATACCCTCTCCCGCCACCATGATGTCGTCGCCTGAGTCGGCGTCGTAGTCGGTGTCACCATTGCCGCCGTTGAGGATGTCGTGGCCGATCACCGTGGAGTTGAAGAAGAGTTCGCCGTTGTCGCCAGCGATGTATTCAAAGCGACTCTTACCCTCGACCCAGTCGTGGCCTTCGTTGCCGAAGAGTACGTCAGGGCCGTCGCCACCGAGGAGGAAGTCATCCCCCATGCCAGCGCGGATCTCAGACCCGTCCGGGCCGGTGATCAGGAAGTCCTTGCCACGGCCACCGAAGATCAGCGCCGCGCCGCTGCCGCCATGGATAACGTCGTTGCCCTCGTCTCCCTTGAGCATGTCGACTTCGCCGATATCGGTCCCGGCGTTGGTGATGATGTCGTCACCCTCACCGCCGTTGATCTTGTCGACGCCATACCCGGCCTCGATGCGGTCGTCGCCCGCGTCACCCCAAACGGTGTCGTCGCCACCGCCAGCGACGATGCGGTCGTTGCCGTCCGTCCCCTGGATGACGACGTGGTCGGCACCGTTATAGCGCAGGTAGGCACCGTCGCCTTGCGCGTCAGGCGCCCCGCGCTCGACCAGTTGAGAGGCGGACTGAAGGAACGGATCTTCGTGTTGAGGATCATCCACTCCGGTCATCTGCATCTGCTTGGCGTAATCGACATAGAGGATGTGATCCGGTGTCGAGAAGATATCGCCCGGGATCGCAAAGCCGGTCTCCCCAAGGTCGGTATTTGCCAGGGCCATCTTGGCCAGAGAGTTATTCTCCAGCTCCGTCAGCAGGTTCAGCCCCTGGGTGCGCGACAGGTAGTAGAACCGGTCAGCATCCTGCAGGTTCTCGAGCTGCATTTCGAAGACGAAGGCGAAGGTGGAGCCGAGCATACCGCCGAAGGGCATCTTCTTCTCAGCGAGGCCGCCCATCCACAGGTCGATGTCGTTCACGCCTGTCTGCTCGGCTGGCGCATTAAGCCAGTCGAGGCGCGCCTCCCGATCAGCTGCGCTCTCGTTCGGAGCACCGAGAACAAGATCAGTGGCCGCCGCACGCTTGCCAGCGATGGTCTCTTCGGAAGTAACCGACTCATGCGTGCCGTAGGCCGCGATGAAGTTGATGACCGAGGCGGGGTTCTTCATGTTCTCGGCGAAGTCGGCCCAGCTGGTGTACGGCTTGAGCTGCGTGTCGCCATCCGCCATCTCCATAAACTGCGCCCGGGCCTCGTTGAGGGTGGGCATGCCGGTATCCCGCCCACGGGCGATGTTGATCGCGGGAAGGTCAAGCGGAATACCGAGGAGCTGGTTGCGCAAGGTGTTGGTGACGAATTCGTCAACCTCGTTGCCAACCTGGGCCGTCATACCGCGCAGGATCGCGCCCGCCGCTTCGTCATGGCTCACGGTGTCCGAGCCGAGAGCCAGTGGGTTCAAGAAGGCATCGAACAGATCCATGTCATCACGGCTGCCATCCGCGTTGATGCGGTCAACCGTCTCGTTGAGCATCGAGTGCCCGAACCGGTAGACCACGTGCGCGAACTCGGAAAAGATAACCGGGTTCAGCTCGGCGTCGGGCTGCACCATGAAGACATCAATATCTGGCTGGATCTTCCGCGCGAACTCCTCGAAGACGAGGTGCTGGTACTCCATTTCGGTCGTGAAGCGCGCTGCCTGGAAGATTCTTTCGCCATCCCACGATAGCCCCTCAATCTCAGCCGCGCTGGGCCAAGAGGTAAGATCAGGGCCGGCCAGCCACTGGTTCAGGAAGTCGAGGTCCCCGCTCTCAAGCACCAACTCCTTCACCTGCTCCGCAATGCGATTGTGCTCGGAGTGGAAGATGTGGTGGATCGAGGTCAGGCCGATATTCTCGTTGCCACGGCCGTCGCCGGTAATGTAGTGCGCGTCCAGAAGCTCGTTATCATAGGCAGTTTGAGCACCACGGGGGCCGAACTCGCCGCTGTAGCCGGGCTCGGAATCGTCGTCCGCTTGCAGTTCGCCATTAGCGAGCACAGGGACGGCGGCATGGGCGATGTCGTCCAGGAATGCCGCACCGGCGCGTGCCGCGCCGACCGCAGACGGGTCGACCGGCTCTGCTAGGTTCCCCTCGGTCAGGATGGGGTTACCCGCGCCGTCGAAGCCGGTGATCAGTTGGGGGAGCCCGTTCTCGCCGCGCAGGAACTCGCCGTAGGGGTCGACCGCCACCAGCGGGACGGCGCCCACATCTTTATCGGTAAGTTCAATACCCAGCAGCGTGCGCGCCTGAGCCTTGATGTCAGCCCAGGTCGGCAGGCCGCGGTCGCCGTCGAGCAGGTTACCCGTCGCCATAGGGCGGCCATCGACCATCGCGTATTCGCGCAGGAAGACTTGGTGCGAGGGATGCGAGGTGTAGGTCTGGTTCTGGTCCACCCACGGTGTGGTGACATTGCCCGCCGCATCGTCGGTGGTGGCGCGAGTCATCACCATAAAGTTGGTATGCGGGCTCGCCGGGTTATACAGCGGGTCGTCCGGCGACAGCGGCATGTAGACCGTGCCGTTGCCCCCTTTTGCCACCAGATCGAGCCCGTGATCGAAGAACTGGCCGAACAGTGTGAAGACAGAATTATAGGAAGCCGAGAGCCCCTCGTCCGGGGAGACGTTCGGCAGCATGACGCTGACACCATCCATCTCAATCCCGTATGAGATGAGCAGCGTGTCGAGCTCCTCCTTCTGCGCCGCATAGATAGACGTCTCCTCAAGACCGGCATCGCTCAGTGCCTGCACGAGGATGTGCTGCTCGCGGATCTCGCTCAGGGCGTCAAGCATCGGCTGGCCGTTCAAACCCGCATGCTGGAGCGCAGTCGCGATCACCGCCGGATTGTCGAGGGTCTGATCGACGATCAGGTTAGAGATAAGGCGCGGCTCGGCATCGACCACGTCACCATTTTCGCCATAGTCATTGTTGGTTGGGTAGCCGGGAAATGGAAAGGCACCACTTCCTTCCCTGAACGACCCCTCGGTAATCGGACCGAAAATCTCTCCCGCAGACCCCCACTGCTCACGGCCAATCCCAAAGTTGTTGTAACTGCCATCGACCGTTCGCAGACCCGAAGGCAGAAGCGGGCTATCGATGAGCTCCGAAAGGGGCGTTCCCGCGGAATGCGCTTCCGCGATCTTGATCTGGTCCAGAATGAACTGCAGATCATGTTGGTTCAGTTTAACGGCCATGTTCCCTCCCAGGCCCCACCGGGCACTGATACTTATTTTTTTAAACGAAACGTTGTTTTGCGGCCCATCAACTTCACCAGCGGGCTGCGGTTTTCTGTCTTTAAAAGCCGACAGGCATGTCGTCGCACCTCGACGGACACATCAGCTAAGGTAACTTTCCCCACACCTCTCGCTTACACAAGATTACATTCAGAAATATATTTTCACCTCCTCAAAATCATAATTAGTTAGCTTTGGGAAATTTAATTAATAAGGATTAATTCACTCATCCAAAAAGAAGTAGATGTAGCGGTGAGAGAAAGCACTAAACTCATCAGAAATTGAGGTTTTAGCTTGGTCAGAAAACCCTAATTTGATAATGGCGCCTATGCCGCAGCAGACGATGGGCAGCCCATTACAACGACTGTTCGGTGTTGAACGGTATCTTCTTGATCTTGAACCTTTGCTTTGGCGATAAGTGGCGGGATCTTGCAGGGTGTTAATTCCTTGGCGGGGGCGGTCCATGACCGCTTTAAGTAATGGCGAGATGACGGCACGTGGGACGATTTGTTACCGGTCGAATATGAACGGCGTTATTTTAAGAACCTAACATGCGTTTAGAGTAGCAGGGAGATTAATTTGCCTGGGCTCTCTGATATACCCACTCCATGGATGAACTATTAAACTTCACTTATTAGCATTGACGAATATTGCTCATTACGGTCGAGGCTGTGTTAAAACCTAAAAATCAGTTGGCGATTACAGCGTTCAGCCGTATTGGCACGACTATCGGCTAGCAATACGCTTCAGAGTGCCTTCCTTTATTATTTCCACATCTGAGATAAAGCCTAAAAAATACCTTCTATAGAGCGTCACCGACTTCTACTAAGTCCGGTAGAGCCAGGATCAGCTGCCCTATGCTCGTATCGCCTGGATTAAACTCTTGGAACCGAGGATATTCAGGACGCGTTTTATATTGCAGGCAAGCACATGAATTCTGCCAGCTATTTACCTGTTCACCGACCAGCCTGTTATCGAGTTAGTCGTAGCAACATTTAACTGGGCCGCTATTGGCTGGCTTATGCTGGCTGGGGTCACCTTCGCCTTCTGTTATGTGTCTTGGTACAAGTCATTTCCGCTCATTGGCGTGGGCCGAGGACAGGCAATTGCTTCACTTTATGGCCTTTCAGCGGTGATCTTCCTGGCTGTCTTTACTTTGGAGCTTCCAGAGTGGAATTTCCTGGCTGGGCTGGCGCTGTTTGTGACTGGTGGCTTCGTGATGTATACCGAGAACGACGAGGTTCTTGAAGTCGTGCGAGCGGTCTCGAAAAATACCGATGCCGAGGGTAACCGCACACCTGCTCACTTATGAACTGGAGCACCAGTACGTGAAAAAATTACATATGAAAGGCCGAATACTTCAGCTAATCAACGCCAAGCGCGATGAGGGCATCTGGGACTGGGAACTCACTGATACCATAATGGGTGAGTACGGTCTTTCCGGCCCTTATTGGAAAGGCAATACACGGGTGACGCTAACAGATCTATTTTCCACTGGCATTATCGAAAGTGTGGAAGAGAAACTAGACGATAAGGGCTATTTTGGTGTCGGCCGAGTACTGTTCAAGTTCCGGCTTAATGCCTTCGGTAGACAGCGCATGCTGGACACCGAACTGGCATGACGATTGGGCTTTACCCAATCATTCAACTAGAGAGGAGTGAATTATATGTCTGAGTTCTGGGGTTTTCCGGATGCCGATATCTTGGCTGTAGCGGTAATCATTATTTTGAGTAGTTTAGCTTTATACCAAGCCCGTACTTTCGTCACGAAGATCTGAAGCTTAGCCAAAGATACCGATTTTTCACGCACGATGCATAGCGCGCGTCCGTCTTCACAGCGCCCGCTTATCGCCCTGCTCAACCACTGTTGAGCATTATCTTCCTCGCCTACCGAGCCGCCCTCGATGGACTCGCCATGCCCGGGGCAATCACCGAAAGGGGTAGTTGATGCCCTTTTTAACCTAAGCAATACTCATTACAAACAAAGACAAGCATGTCGGCATTATCTATTTAGCAAATGATTAGCTTGAGTTGAGCCATACTTTGTTCTCAACGTGGGGAGGATCATGACCTGAACGTTTCGACTGACATCTCCTTTACACCTTGGAATAAAGGCAAGTTGAATCGCCCCGGATATTCTAGACACCCGTTAGGCTCTTAAAGTAACGCCTTTCATACTCAACCGGTGACAAGTTATCACTTGTGCTGTGTCGGCGCTTTGGGTTGTAAAACATTTCAATG